>JADLEF010000322.1 GCA_020846295.1 Acidimicrobiales bacterium | reverse complement strand
CCAGCGCCTTGCGCCGCTCATCGAGCGGCACGTGCGATGCGGCCACGAACGCCTGGCGGGCACCCTCGGGCTCCCCCAGGGCGAGCGCCACCACGGCGAGCAACTCGACCGGGCCCAACGACCCGACCAGCGGCGGCGCCGCCAACGCCTGCGAGCCGACCAGCGATCGGGCGTTCTCCCGGGCGTGGTGCAACATGGCGGCGTCGGGCCGCAGGCTCTCACGCAGCGCCTCGACCGCGTCGCGCAGCTGCGACACGACCGGCCCGACCGGCTCGTTGGCGTCGAGCTCGGCGTACCGACGGTCGGCATCGGCGATGCGACCGGCCAGCAGCAGGGCGGCCAGCTCCTGCCACACCCACCAGTCGTCGGAGACGCCTCGATGGCCGCGCACCCGGCCCGACCAGCGGGCCACATCGACCCAACGGCCGCCGGCCGCGGCGGCCAGGGCCACCGCGTTGGTGGCGTGCGGTTCACCCGGCGCCCGAGCCAACACGAAGTCCGCCAGCTCCACCGCCGCCGGCAGCGAACCGGCCAGCACCAGCGACTCGGCCTGCGCGCCCTTCGCCGCCGCTGCCAGCGGCGAGCCCACCGAGGCCGACGCAGCGGTGCGATCGAACCACTCCCCGGCCACCGCCGGCTGCCCTCCGAGCAGCGCCAACCCGGCGTCGAAGAACGAGGTCGCCGCGTCGTCGCCGTGCGATCGCCCGGCCCAGGCGTGTTCCGCTCGCACCACCGGGGACACACCCCGACGGCCGAGCAGCCGGGCCACGGCCTGGTGACCGCCGGCCAGCTCCGCCGGGCTCAGCAGCTCCCCTGCCGCAGCGAGCACGGAGGGCGCCACGCCGGTTCGGTTCGCCAGCCCGGCTGCGTTCAACGTCTGCCACGCGTCGGCACCGGCGATGGCGATCTCGTTCAGCGTGTCCGGCTCCGGAGCGGCGACGATGGCGGCGAGCACCGGACGCGTCGACGCGGGCAACGCCCGCAGTTCGGCTCGCACCCGCTCGTGCACCGGGGCCAGCGCCGCGTCCTCCTGGGTCGGAGGGTGGCCGCTGAACCGGCCGCGCACCACGAGCCGGGCGGCATCGAGCGCATCGAGGGTGGCGGCGACCAACCACGGCTGGCCGCACGTGTTGGCCACCAGCCAGTCGGTCAGCACCCGATCCGGCGGGGCGCCGAACACGGTCGCCACCCCGTTGGCCAGCTCGTCCTCGTCGAGCGGCCCGAGCTCGATCAGCAGCCGATCCCGCCCGGCCAGCCGGGCCAGCTCGCCCAGGCCGTCGCGCGGCGGGTGCGGATCCACCCAGCTGAGCAACAGCACCTCGGCGCCAGGCTGCTCCACCAGGGCCCGCAACCGCTCGTCGTCGAAGCGGTGCACGTCATCGACACGGCGCACGCCGGCACCCACCCGCTGCACCACCGCGGCCGCGCTGTCGAGCACCCCGGACCGACCCGACCCGGCCGGGCCGACCACCACCACCACCACCGGCCCGGTGGCGCCCTCCGACTCGAGCGACCCGGACGATCCGACCGCACCTGCACCACCCGCGCCGCGCTCGGCCCGGGCGGCCAGCGCCGAGGTGAGGCGGCGGGCCAGTTCGGCACCGGCGGCGCGCACGGGGATCGGGGGCATCGGAGCTGGATCCTACGGCCCGGTCGGCTCGCCGATGAGCACCCTCGGCCCACCGACCGCACCGGAGTACCGCGACGGTTGGCTGCTCCAGCGCCGCTGCTGCCAGCCGCGGTCACGAGCGTGGGCATGGAAGTGCCACGGGATCTGGCGCATGACCCGATCGATGCTGAAACGGCCGTCCACACCGAAGCGCTCGACGCCGGCCGCGTGCAGGCGGACCATCATGTGCTCGACGGCGTCCGCCGGGGCCTCGGTGCCGTGTTCCTTCCACACCACCATCGGGCAATCGCACGCCTCGCAGTCGGCCACCCAGCACACCTCGTCCTCGTGGTACCAGTGGGTGAAGCGGGCGGCCTCGCACAGCTCGCAGTCCTCGGGTGCGACGTCGTGGTGCCGCTGCTGCTCAGCCATCGATCGCCTTGCGGACGCGACGGGCGGCGTCGGCCACCTCCTGCACGGAGGCGCCGTTGAGCCGCAGGCGCATCAACGCCGACGCCATGATCACGCCGTCGGCCACGGTGCACGCCTCCACCGCCTGCTCGGCGGTCGAGATGCCAATACCGATCAGTACGGGACGGTCGGTCACCGCCTTCAGGCGCGTCGCCATGCCGACGGCCGTGTTGGCCAGGGACTGCCGTTCTCCGGTGACACCGAGCAGGGACACTGCATACACGAAGCCCCGAGCCGCCTCGCAGATACGCGGCAGGCGCTCATCGGGCGCGGTGGGCGCGGCGAGCAGGATGTTGGCGACGCCGGCCGACTCGGCCACCGCCGCCCAGGGCCCCGACTCCTCGAGCGGCAGATCGGGCAGGATGGTGCCCGAGATCCCCGCCTCGGCCAGCTCACGGGCGAAGCGCTCGTGGCCCGCCCGGAACACGATGTTGTAGTACGTCATCACGATCAGCGGGATGCCGATCTCGTCGGCCACGCCGCGCAGCTCGGTGATGACGATGCCCGGCGTCGTGCCCCGCTCGAGGGCGCGCACGGACGCTTCCTGGATCGTCGGGCCGTCCATCACCGGATCCGAGAACGGGATGCCGATCTCGATGGCGTCGGCCCCCGCATCGGCGAAGGCGCGCACGAGGTCCACCCAGTCGTCGTCGAGGCCGCCCGACACGTAGGGCACGAACAGCTTGCGACCCTCGACGTCGCGACGGTGGCGCAGGTGCGCCTCGAGATCGATCATTGCGCCGACCGTCCGTCGAGGATGGCCTGCACCTGGGCGACGTCCTTGTCGCCTCGGCCGGAGAGGTTCAGCACCACCGTCTGGCCGCGCAGCGACGCCCGTTCCCGGCTGACCCACGCCAGCGCATGGGCCGACTCGAGCGCCGGGATGATGCCCTCGGTGCGGGCCAGTAGCTCGAACGCGTCGAGGACCTCGTCGTCGGTGACGGCGAAGTACTGGGCCCGACCGATGTCGGCGAGGTGCGAGTGCTCGGGCCCGACACCGGGGTAGTCCAGCCCGGCCGAGATCGACTCCGCCTCCTGCACCTGACCGAACTCGTCCTGCATCAGGTAGCTCAACATGCCGTGCACCACCCCCGGCACCCCCCGCCCGACCGCTGCGCCACCGGCCGGCTCCACGCCGACGAGACGGACCTGTGGCAGCTCGGCGAACCCGGAGAAGATGCCGATGGCGTTGGACCCGCCGCCGACGCAGGCGACCACCACATCGGGGTCACCGCCGGTCTGCGCCCGGCACTGCTCGCGGGCCTCGTCGCCGATGACCCGGTGGAACTCGCGCACCATCCACGGGTACGGGTGTGGCCCCATGACCGAACCGAGGAGGTAGTGGGTGTCGCCGATGTCGGACACCCACGCCCGCATCGCCTCGTTGACCGCGTCCTTCAACGTGCGCGACCCGCTCATGGCCGGGCGGACCTCGGAACCGAGCAGGCGCATGCGGAACACGTTGAGCGCCTGGCGGGCCATGTCCACCTCGCCCATGTAGACGACGCACTCCATACCGAGCAGCGCAGCGGCGGTGGCCGAGGCCACCCCGTGCTGGCCGGCGCCGGTCTCGGCGATCAGCTTGGTCTTGCCCATCCGCTTGGCCAGCAGCGCCTGGCCCAGCACGTTGTTGATCTTGTGGCTGCCGGTGTGGTTCAGGTCCTCCCGCTTGAGCAGCAGGCGCAGGCCGAGCCGCTCGGAGAGCCGGCCGCACTCCGACAGCAGGGAGGGCCGGTTGGCGTAGGTGCGCAGCAGCTCCTCGTAGTCGTGCCGGAACGTGGGATCGGCCCACGCGTCGATGAACGCCGCCTCGAGCTGCTGACACGCGGGGACGAGCGTCTCGGGTACGAAGCGCCCGCCGAAGCGGCCGAAGCGGCCTTCTGCGGTGGGGGCTCCCATGACCGGAGCGGTTGGGTTCGGGGCTGACGCCATGGTGCGATTCTCGTCGTTGGCCGATCGCTGCACGAAACCGATTGGACGATCGCTCGGTTCGCCGACAGGCCGGCGTCAGTCCCGGTCGAGCTGCCAGTCGAACGGGCCGGGGCCGCGGTGCGCGGCGCGTCCGGCGGTAGGCCGGACCTCGGGCACCGCCTTGGCGTTGGCGATGAACCGGCTGACCTTCAGCGCGTCCTTGCGGCCCGGCGCCTTCTCCACCCCGCTGGCCACGTCCACCCCCCACGGCCGGACCCGTTCGATCGCCTCGGCGACGTTGTCCGGCGTGAGCCCGCCGGCCAGGATCAGCCGCCGGTTGGTGGGCGCCCCCTCGGCGAGGGACCAGTCGAACACCTCACCCGAGCCGGGGGTCGGCGAGTCGATGAGCGCGATGTCGGCGCCGTAGCCGTCGAAGTGGTCGAGCGCCGGATCACCGGCGGCGAACCCCTTGATGACGATGCCGACCCGCTCGCGCACCCAGCGGGTGTCATCGGGCGATTCGTGGCCGTGCAGCTGCGCGGCACGCAGGCCGCTCTGGTGGCAGATCTCCACCACCCGCTTCGGCGCCTCGTTGCGGAACACGCCGACGGTGAGCACCTCGGGCGGGAGGCGCCGCACGATGTCGCGGGTCAGCGCGGCGGCGATCTGCCGTTTCGACGGCGCGAAGACGAACCCGACCGCATCGGCACCCTGGGCCACGGCGAGCAGGGCGTCTTCCTCGTTGGTGATGCCGCAGATCTTGACGAACATGACGGCGCCAACGCTACCGGCCGGCCGGCCGCCGTGACGGCCAATCCCCCGCCGCCCCCGCCATCCGCGACGGCGAAGCCGCCAGCAGGTACAGCCCGGCATGGGGTAGGGGCCCCATGCTCGGGAGGAGGATGGGGTTGGGGCCCCATCCGGGGCGGCGAAGCCGCCAACAAGATCAGTCCATCAACCGGCCGGAGAGGTAGTCGTCGTAGGCCTGGAGGTCGAGGTGGCCGTGGCCGCAGTAGTTGAACAGGATCACCTTCTCCTCGCCCGTCTCCTTGGCGGCGAGCGCCTCGTCGATCGCGGCCCGGATGCCGTGCGCCGCCTCCGGGGCGGGGATCTTGCCCTCGGCCCGGGCGAAGAGCAGCGCGGCCTCGAACACCTTGCCCTGCGGGTACGCCACCGCTTCCATGCGGCCGTCGTGCACCAGCTTGGACACGATCGGGGCGTCGCCGTGGTAGCGCAGCCCGCCCGCGTGGATGGTCGGCGGGATGAAGTCGTGGCCCAGCGTGTACATCGGCAGCAGCGGCGTCATCCCGCCGGTGTCACCGAAGTCGTACTCGAAGCGGCCCTCGGTCAGCGTCGGGCACGACGACGGTTCCACCGCCACCAGCCGCACCGACGGATCCTCGTAGAACGGCAGCGCCACCCCACCGAGGTTCGACCCGCCACCACACGGCGCGATCACCACGTCGGGCAGACGCTCGCCGGCCAGCTCCAACTGCTCGCGCGCCTCGAGCCCGATCACGGTCTGGTGCAGCAGCACGTGGTTGAGCACCGAACCCAACGCGTAGTGGGTGTCGTCGCGGCCGACCGCGTCGCGCACCGCGTCGGTGATGGCGGACCCGAGCGACCCGGGATGGCTCGGATCGTCCACCGGCGAGGGCACGCACTGCGCCCCCCACGTCTGCATCATGATCTTGCGGTACGGCTTGGACTCGAAGCTCGTGCGCACCATGTACACGAGGCAATCCATGTCGAACTGGGCGCAGGCGAAGCTCAGCGCGGTGCCCCACTGGCCCGCACCGGTCTCGGTGGTGAGCCGGGTGATGCCCTCGACCTTGTTGTAGTAGGCCTGCGGCACCGCGGTGTTCGGCTTGTGCGACCCGGCCGGGGACACCGACTCGTCCTTGAAGTAGATCCGCGCCGGGGTGCCCAGCGCCTGCTCGAGGCGGACGGCGCGCACCAGCGGCGTCGGCCGCCACAGCCGCAGGATGTCGAGCACATCGCCCGGGATGTCGATCCACGGGTCGCTCGAGACCTCCTGCAGGATCAGGCCCATCGGGAACAGCGGGGCCAGGTCGTCCGGGCCGATCGGCTGACGGGTTCCCGGGTGCAGCGGCGGGTCCATCGGCGTCTCGAATCGGGGAAGCACGTTGTACCAGGCCGACGGGATCCGATCGGGCGGCAGCGTCCAACGGGTCATGAATACATCTCCCTCACCGCGGCGGCGGGATCCGCCGACCGCACCAACGTCTCTCCCACCAACAGGCCGTGATAGCCCGCGTCGCGCAGCTGCGACGCATCGCTGCGGCCCCGGATGCCCGACTCGGCCACCTTCAGCACGCCGTCGGGGATCTGCGCCGCCATGCGCAGCGCCCGCTCGGTGTCCACCTCGAACGTCACCAGGTCCCGCTGGTTGACGCCGATCAACGTCGCCCCCACCGACAGGGCCCGATCCAGTTCCGACTCGTCGTGGATCTCCACCAACACGTCGAGGCCGACACCCACCGCGGCGGCGTGGAACTCGCGCAGCTCGCCGTCGCTGAGCGCGGCGACGATCAGCAGCACGCAGTCCGCCCCCATCAGCCGGGCGTCGTACACGTCGGCCAGCGACACGGTGAAGTCCTTGCGCAGCACCGGCAGCGCGCACGCCGACCGGGCCGTCTGCAGGTCCTCGGCCGAACCGCCGAAGAACACCCGGTCGGTCAGCACCGACAGGCACGCCGCGCCGCCGGCCTCGTAGGCCCCGGCGAGCACCGCCGGATCCAACCCCGGAGCGAGCTCGCCCTTCGACGGCGACCGGCGCTTCACCTCGGCGATGACGCCGATCCCGTGCTCGTTCGCCGCCGCCCGCAGGCCCTGCTTGAACCCGCGGGTGGTCGGCGTCTGGCGGGCGCGCAGGGCGAGCGCGTCGAGATCGCGCTCGTCCCCCGCCGCGGAGGCGCGGTGCGCCGCCAGGATCCGATCGAGGTACGTGGTCGTCAGAGCGACACGCCCTTGCCGGCGACCGGCGAGAGCCGGATCAGCTCCATCTTGCCGCCCAGCAGCGGGGCGATCTCCTTGCCGAACGCAGCCATCCGGTCGCTCTTGCCGTGGGTGGCGAGCGCCGCACCGTCGGCGTACATCTCGTAGTAGTAGAGGACGTTCTCGTTCTTGTCGTCGGTGTGCAGCACGTACACCTCGGTGCCGGGTTCCGACGCGCTGACGTAGTCGATCATCTGCTGGCATGCGGCGATGAGCTCGTCACGCTTGCCGTCGGCGGCGGTGAGCTTTGCGATGAGGGTGGGCTTGGCCATGGCCGGACCTTAGTAGGACCGCTTCGGACCCCGCCCGCCGCGGCCACCGCGGCCGCCGTGGGAGCGCCCCCGGGTCATCGCCCAGATGGGCAGCATGAAGAACGCCGCCGCCGCCACGATGAGACACACGAGCGCGGCGGCGTAGAACGGCGGCCAGCCGATGATCGCCCCGCCCATCCCCAACAACCCGGCGCTGAACAACAGCAGCACGGGTGACAGCAGCAGCAGCTGCTCCCCCGCGGTTCGGCCGCTGCCCGTCCCCGGTCCGGGGCTGGCGTAGCTGCGCCAGTGCCGGACCGGCTCGCCCGGGGATGGACCGGACGGGTTCGGCCTCTGTCCGGCCCCACCCGAGGCGGGCCGCGGCCCCGTGGTCCGACCGGCCGTACCGGCCGCACCGCTCGATCCGGTCGCTCCCGTCGCCCTGGTCGGGCCCGGCGAGCCAGGTGCCCGACCGCGGCCGCCGCGGGCCACGGGGTCCCCCAGGCCGAGGTCGTAGTGGCGGCGGCGCTGCGGATCGCTCAGCACCGACCACGCCTCGGTGACCTCGCGCATCCGGCGCTCGGCCTCGCGGCGCACCGACGGCTCGGCGCCGACATGGCGGTCCGGGTGGTACCGCCGGGCCTTGGCCACGAACGCCCGCCGCAGCTCCTCCGCGCTCGCATCGGGCTTGGCGCCCAGCACGTCGTAGAGGCTCACGGCGACGATCGTACGGCCCCACCCCGGCCCGACCCCACCCGGGGCGCGACGCCATCACCGTCCGGCGACCGGCCATGCACCGCGAACCACCTCGGGTCCGGCACACTCAACCGGTGATGCACACCGAGCCGGTCGTCGTCCTCGTCGAGGACGACGACGCCATCGCCGACCTCGTGGAGCTGTACCTGCGCCGCGACGGCTACCAGGTCCATCGAGCCGGCAACGGCGAGGACGGGCTCACGGTGATCCGCGCCCGCCGCCCGGACCTGGTCGTCCTCGACATCGGGCTGCCCGGACGGCTGGACGGCGTCGACGTCTGCCGTGAGGTCCGGCGCCACAGCGACGTCCCGATCATCATGCTCACCGCCCGCGACGGCGAGGTCGATCGGGTCCTCGGCCTCGAGATCGGTGCCGACGACTACGTGGTCAAGCCGTTCTCACCTCGCGAGCTCGTCGCCCGGGTGAAGGTCATCCTGCGCCGCGTCGCCGCCCCGGCCGGCGGTGGTCACGGCGCGGGTGCGGCGGGCACCGGGCCGGCCGGCGGGCCGCCACCCCCGCCCGTCATCGCCGTCGACGGCGGCATCGAGGTCGATCTCGGCCGGCGCGAGGCCCGGGTGCAGGGCGCTCCGGTGGCGCTCGCCACCCGGGAGTTCGACCTGCTCGCCTACCTCGCCGCCAACCGGGGCCTCGCCCTCAGCCGCCGCCAGCTGCTCGACGGCGTGTGGGGCGACGACTGGATCGGCGACGAGCGGACCGTCGACGTCCACGTCCGCCAGCTGCGCCGGAAGCTGGGCGACCGGTTCGCACTGGCCACCGTGTGGGGCATCGGCTACCGCCTGGACTGAGGACCCGTGACCCTGCGCCCGACCGCCACCCCCACCCCGCCGTGACCCGCCGCCTGACCGTCGTCATCTCGCTGGTCGTGTTCGCCGCGGTGACCGTGTCCACCGTGCTGGTCCTGTTGACCGGCGCCACCCGGGCCAGGGCGACGACCGAGCTGGAGGCGTCGCGCACCGCTACCCAGCTCGCCCGGCGGGTCTCGACCGCGGCGACCCGGGGCCGGGTGCCGGCGGTCTGCAACCTCGGCCCGCTGACCGAGGCGTTCCGGGTCGAGAGCGTCGGCTGCGTCACCATCACCGCCGACGGCCGTGTCGAACCCCTCGCCGCCACCGGGGACGGACCGATCGAGGCCCTACCCGACCGGCTCGCGCCGGCCCAACTGCGCCGCCTCGCCGACGGGCGCACGGTCACCGGCGGCCTGGCCCGGCGGGTGTGGGCCCTCGCCCCCGCCGACGCGGACCGCCCCGGACGCCCGGAGGAGTTGGCCGTCGTGGTGGTACGGCGGGTGGAGAACCCGCTGTCGGCGCTGGGGATCCGCTGGCTGGCGATCAGCGCGGTGCTGACCGTCGGCGCCGGGGTGCTCGCCGCCTGGTGGCTGGGCCGCAGGCTGTCGGCCCCGCTGCGACGGGCCACCGCGGCGACCCACCAGCTGGCCGGCGGCCGGCTCGACGTCCGCCTGCCGGTGGACGAGCACGCCCCGCCCGGCGACGAGCTGGTCGATCTCAGCCGTTCGATCAACGCGCTGGGCGAATCGCTGCAACGCTCCCGCGGGCTCGAGCAGCGCTTCCTGCTCTCGGTCTCCCACGACCTGCGAACCCCCCTGACCTCCATCCGCGGCTACGCCGACGCCCTGGCCGACGGCACGCTGACCGATGTGGCCAAGGGCGCGTCGATCATCCAGCGCGAATCGGTGCGCCTCGAGCGGCTGGTGCGCGACCTGCTCGACCTGGCCAAGCTCGACGCCCGCTCGTTCCGCTTCGACCCGCAGCCGGTCGATCTCACCTCGGTCGCCGGCGGCCTGGTGGACGCCCTGGCCCACGACGCGGCCGACCGCGGCGTCGCCCTCATCCTCGCCGACGCGCCGGGGCCGGACGACGCCGTCGCGGTGATCGCCGACCCGGACCGCCTGGCCCAGGTGGTGGCCAACCTGGTGGAGAACGCGCTGAAGTTCGCCGCGTCGCAGGTCGTTCTGGACAGCCGGATCGACCCCGACGACGAGCGCTTCGGGCTGCTGCGCGTCAGCGACGACGGCCCCGGCATCGCCGCCGAGGATCTGCCCCACGTGTTCGAGCGGCTCTACGTCTCGACCCGGGTGCCGGCCCGCAGGGAGGCCGGCTCCGGCCTCGGCCTCGCCATCGTCAAGGAGCTCGTCGAGGCGATGGGCGGCCGGGTCGCCGCCCTCCCCGCCGTACCGACCGGTACGTGCTTCGCGGTACGGCTGCCGCGGTCGGCGCCGTCAGGCGGGCCGGCCGCGCCGGTCAGCCCACCGGCAGCGCCTCCACCTCGACGTTGACGCCGTTGCAGCGCACCGTCGCCGGCGGCTCCACCGCCCGCGTGAGATAGTCCAAGGCCACCGGCGAACCGGCCGCCGCCGAGGTCACCGTGCCCACCTCCGCACCGTCGAGCACCAGCGCCGCCCCCGTCACCAGCGCCGCGGCATCCTGCTCGGCGGCGCGCAGCAGGCGGAGCCGGCGGGGCGTGTTGCTGCCCCGGCTGTCCACCCGGGCGACGAGCTCCTGGCCGGTGTAGCAGCCCTTGGTGAAGCTGACCGACGCGTCGATCAGCCACTGACCGGCTTCGGCCGGGATGGTCTCGGGCCCGAGCTCGGAGCCCATCGCCGCCACCCCGGCCTCGATGCGGGCCCGGACGTACCGGTCGGTATCGCCGACGGGGATGCCGGGCAGCGGGTCGAGCCGGTCGGCCGGGCCGAGCCGGTCGAAGCCGACGGTGGCCGGCCACCCCACCACGGCGCGCACCGCAGCTGTGTCCCCCGGCTCGGGGGCGCCGGCGGCGACCGCATCACCGGCGATGCCGCGCACCGCCCAGCACACCCAACCCTCGAGCCGGGTCAGCTCGCACTTGGTGCGCAGCTTGAAGCGGTTGAGCCGGGCGATGACCGCGTCGCCGTAGCCGGCGTCGACATCGAGCACGAACCGCTCGGGGTCCAGCCGGGTGACCCGCAGCCAGGCGTCGACCTTGCCCTGGGGCTGCAGCAACAGGCTGTAGGCGCTCGCCCCCACGGCCAGCCCGGCCACATCCTGACTGAGCTGGCCCTGCAGGAACCCGGCGGCGTCCGGCCCGGCGGCTTCGACGACGTCGCGCTCGATGCGCGCCTGGAACGGTTCGGTCGCTGTCGCGCTCATGACGCTCCTCGCAGTTGCCGCACGACGTTGGCGATCAGCCGCATGCCGGCCTCGTCGCCCAACGACATGATCGATTCGGGGTGGAACTGGACAGCGGCGACCGGCAGGCTGCGGTGCTCGACGGCCATCACCACGCCATCATCGCTCTCGGCGCTCACCTCCAGGCAGTCGGGCAGCGCATCGACCACGGCGAACAGCGAGTGGTACCGCCCGGCCAGGAACTGATCGGGCAGCCCGTCGAACAGGTGGCCGCCCGTCGCCTTCATGACCGACGCCTTGCCGTGCATGGGCAGCTCGAGCTGGCCGAGGCGCCCACCGAAGTGCTCCACGATGCCCTGCAGACCGAGGCACACCCCGAACACCGGCAGGCCGCGGGCCAGCGCCCGTTCGACGGTGGCGGGGACCCCGAAGTCGGCCGGGCGGCCGGGCCCCGGCGACAGCACCACGAGATCGGGCGCCACGCGGTCGAGCTCCGCCTCGTCGAGGCCACCACCCTCCGCCGCGCAGCGCACCGTGACCACCTCGGCCCCCGTCGCCCGGAAGTAGTTGGCCAGCGTGTGCACGAAGCTGTCCTGGTGGTCCACCAGCAGCAGCCGGCGGCCCGCCCCCGGCTGGTCGGCCACCGGACCGGCATCGCTCAGCAACCCCGACCGGCCGACCGGCCCGGCACCGGCGCGACCCGCCGCCGACGGCTCCCGGATCGCATCGAGGAAGGCCGACGCCTTCAGCACCGTCTCCTCCTCCTCGGCCCGGGGATCGGAGTCGAACAGCAGGGTCGCCCCGACCCGGACCTGGGCCGCGCCGTCCACCATCCGGATCGTGCGCAGGGTGAGCCCGGTGTTCATGTTCCCGTTGAAGCCGACCATGCCCACCGCGCCGCCGTACCACGCCCGCGGGGAACGCTCGTGGTCCTCGATCCACTGCATGGCCCACGCCTTCGGCGCGCCCGTCACCGTCACCGCCCAGGTGTGGGAGAGGAACGCGTCGAGCGCGTCGAACCCGGGGCGCAGGCGACCCTCGACGTGGTCGACGGTGTGGATCAGGCGGGAGTACATCTCGATCTGGCGGCGACCGATCACCCTGACCGAGCCGGGCACGCAGATGCGGGACTTGTCGTTGCGGTCCACGTCGGTGCACATGGTCAGCTCCGACGCGTCCTTGTCGGAGTTGAGCAGGGCCAGGATCTGCGCTGCGTCGGAGATGGGGTCCGCGCCGCGGGCGATGGTGCCCGAGATCGGGCAGGTCTCGACCCGGTCGTCCTCCACCCGCACGTACATCTCCGGGCTGGCCCCCACCAGCCACTCGCCGGCCGTTGTCGGCGCCGGCGCCGCTGAGCCCGGTGTCGTCCCGAGGTTGATGAGGAACCCGTAGGGCGACGGGTTGCGCTCGCGCAGACGGCGGAACAGCGTGCTGGGGGGCGAGGGACAGGCCTCGGTGAAGCACTGGCCGGGCACCACCTCGAACAGGTCGCCCCGCTTGAATGACTCCTTGGCCGCCTCGACGAGCACGGCGTACTCGCCGGGCCGGTGGTCGCTGCCGCCGTCCACCACCGGCCGCGCCCGGTACGGGTGCTCGGCGCCGTCGCGGACCATGCCGGTCGTGGTGCGCTCGCCGACGCCGAAGTCGTAGCGCCGCAGCTCACCGTTCTCCCGGCGGTGGTCGACCACCAGCAGCTCGTCCGGCAGGTACAGCACCAGGTCACGCTGGGAGTCGGGACGTTCGAGACGAAGGCGGAGCGGCTCGAACTGGAAGGCGAGGTCGTACCCGAAGGCGCCGTAGAGGCCGAGGTGGGGGTCCTCCGGGGAGCGGAACAGCTCGATCAGGCGGCGCACGACGGAGAACACCGACGGCTGGCGGCTGCGCTCCTCCTCGTCGAAGCGGCGGTCGGGGCGACGCACGACGAGGTCCAGGCCGTCGGGTCGGATCGTCGTCGACTCGACGGCCTCACCCATCGATTCGACGGCCGCGGTCACCGCCCCGAGCAGCACCGCACCCCGGTCGTTGCACGCGTCGACGTGCACCTGGCGCGCTTGCGCCCACAGCACCAGCGGCGGGTCGGCGAACCCCAGATCCCAGCGCGTGTAGCGGCCCGGGTACTCGTAGCTGGAGGACAGCAGCACGCCGCGCCGGCTGTCGAGGCGGTCGATGAGGGCCTCGATGGCGGGCGCAGCCTCCACGACCCGCACCTCGCGGTGCACGATCAGACCTCCGTCGGTGCGGTACTGGTCGGTCGCGCTGGGCTGCTCGGACGTTCGGGGCTGGTCGGGCGTTCGGTTGGGGGCGGGCATGATCTTCCTGTCTGGCCGAAAACCGGAAAAGGCCGCCCCGTGGAGCGGGACGGCCTGGAGCGTGCGTCACGAGGACGCGCATCGCCGTCTAGCTGGACCACCACCAACGAGCCGGCTGCGAACGATGCACGGCCTGCAGGCTAGCGCCCGACCGGTCACAGGTACAGGCCGGGGGCGCTCTCCTCGAGCCGTTCGGCGGCGACGGCGTGGATGTCCCGCTCGCGCAGGATGATGTAGTCGTCGCCGCGCACCTCGACCTCGTAGCGATCCTCCGGGTTGAACAGGACCTTGTCGCCCTGCTGCATGGTCCGCACGTTCGGCCCGGTCGCCACCACGGTCGCCCACGACAGCCGCTTGCCCATCTGGGCGGTTGCGGGGATGAGGATGCCGCCGGTGGAGCGCCGCTCCCCCTCCGCCTGCTCGAGCTTCACCAGGATCCGGTCGTTGAGCATCTTGATAGGGAGGCCGTCGGCCCCGGTGGTCTGGGACTTGGCCGACTTCGCCGACTTGGCCGACTTCGCGGTCGGTACGGGCCGCGTGGCGGGGGCGGCGTCGGGCTGGTCCGCGGTCGCGGAGGATTCGTCGGTCGTGGTCACGGCCGCGACGCTAGCGTTCGCCGCCATGGCGAAAGAACCGCTGGTGCTCACCACGTCCGACGGCGTGTCGATCGAGGCGCAGCTCGACGTGCCGGACGGCTTGCGGGCGGCAGCCGTGCTGTGCCACCCCCATCCGCTCTACGGCGGCACGATGTTCGACGGCGTGCCCGACATCCTCTTCGGCGCCCTACCCGCCCAGGGGGTGGCCGCGCTGCGGTTCAACTTCCGGGGGGTCGGTCGTTCGGGCGGCGCCCACGGCGAGGGCGTGGCCGAGCGTCACGACGTGCTCGCCGCGGTGGCGGCCCTCGCCGCGGCCGCGCCCGGTGTGCCGCTGGTGCTGGCCGGTTGGTCCTTCGGGGGCGACGTCTCGCTGGCGGTGACCGACCCGGCGGTGACGGCGTGGCTGCCGATCGCCCCGCCGCTGCGCATCGGCGGCGAGGCGTCCTTCGCCGCGGTGGCGGCCGACCCGCGCCGCAAGCGGTTGCTGGTCCCCGAGCAGGATCAGTACAACCCGCCGGAGAAGGCGTCGGTCACGGTGGCCGGCTGGACGGCGACCGAGCTGGTCACGGTCCCCGGCGCCGACCACTTCCTGTGGGGCCACGGCGCATTCCTGATCGAGGCCGCCCTCGGCTTCATCGGCGAGCTGGCGTCCTAGCGATCGGGCGCCGAGGTCGTGGCCGGCTCGTCGAGCGGCCGCACCTGGAGGCCGGCCGCCCGCATGACGTCCTTGGCCTCGGCCACCGTGTGCTCACCGAAGTGGAAGATCGACGCGGCGAGCACCGCGTCGGCCTTGCCCTCGGTGACGCCCTCGACGAGGTGCTGCAGCGTGCCGACCCCGCCCGAGGCGATGACGGGGATGTTGACCGCCTCGCTCACCGCCCGGGTGAGCGGGAGATCGAAGCCGTCCCTGGTGCCGTCGCGGTCCATGGAGGTGAGCAGGATCTCCCCCGCTCCGAGCTGTTCGACCTGCTGGGCCCACGCCACCGCGTCGAGCCCGGTCGGAGTGCGTCCGCCCCGGATGTAGACCTCGAACCCCGACGGGGTGGCGTCGCTGTGGCGGGCGTCGATGGCGACCACCACGCACTGGGCGCCGAACTCGACCGACAGCTCACCGACGAGCTCCGGGCGTTGGACCGCTGCGGTGTTGATCGACACCTTGTCGGCGCCCTCGCGCAGCAGCTCCCGGGCGTCGGAGACGCTGCGGATGCCGCCGCCGATGGTGAAGGGGATGAACACGGTCTCGGCGGTGCGCCGGGCCAGCTCGACGATGGTGCGGCGGGCGTCCGAGCTGGCCGTGATGTCGAGGAAGATGACCTCGTCGGCGCCCTCGGCGTCGTAGCGGGCGGCGAGCTCGACCGGGTCCCCGGCATCGCGCAGACCGACGAAGTTGACGCCCTTGACCACTCGGCCGTTGTCGACGTCCAGACAGGGGATCACCCGCACCGTTTGCACGGCGCCGATGGTAGGCGGCGGCGTGCGTCGCGCCGGTCGGCGTTTCCACCTCGGGCCGGTTCCGGATCGCCCGCGGATCGCTTCCGGACGGGGCGGCGCTAAGTTCAACGTTCGAGCCGGCCGATGGGAAACCCGTGGAAGTCCAGCGACTCGTCGTCGAAGAACCGGAGCGAACGCTCACGCTCGACTTCCACCCCGGGCTGACCGTCGCGTTCCACGAACGCCCCGCGGTACGGGCCAGGCTGCTGGATGACCTGGTGGCAGCGCTGGGCGAGGGCCGACCGGGCCTGCACTTGGAGCTGGTGGACCACGAGCGCCACAACCTCGCCGTGTTCCGGCCCCGGGGTGGTCGCCCCCGCGTCATCGACATCGACGCAGCCACCGACGTGACGGCGCAGTACCGCTCCCCCGAGGGCGGGGTGGACATCCTCGGCCGGATGGGACTCGACCCCGACAGCGTCGCCCGGCTGATCCGCATCGGAGCCCGTCAACTCGACCGGCTCCCCGACACAGGAACCGACAACCATCGCGACGCCCGCCGGCTGGCCGGCGTCGACCAGGCCCTGCTGTGGCCGGCCGCCGAACGGCTGGACCGGGCGGACGTGGCCCTGACCCGGGCCCGCCAGGCCGTTCCCGGGTGCAGCGTGGCCGACGTGGATGCGTTCGACCGCGTCGTCGCCGAGCACGACGCAGCCGAGGACACCGTCGCCCGCCACCGCCCGATCCAGCGGCTCGGCTGGTCGATGGCCACGATCTGCCTGCTGCTGGGTGTGGCGCTGCTGGTGTTCGACCAGCAGGTCGGTGACAACGCGTTCACCGGTCAGCTCCTCGCCGGGCTGGGCCTGCTGGCCGCGCTGGTGACCGGGTACGACGCCCGGAGCGTGCGCGCCGCCCGACGAGCGGAGCGCGACGCCGTGCGCAGCGCCGGCGCGGAGACCTTCGACGAGTTGGCGACCAGGGTGGGCCCCTTGGCCGAGCCCGGCCTGCGCCGGGACCTGGTCCGGGCCACGGAGGAGCACACCGTTGCCGAGGTCGCCTGGCAGCGGCTGGCCGGGGCCGTGTCGCCGGTCTGGGCCCTACGGCACCGGGTGGCGATCGAGGCGTTGGCCGCTCAGCGCTCGCAGCTGCATCGGGTCGGGGCGGAGCACCTGGTATCGGACGATTCGACGGTGGCGGACTCGGCCCGGCTGTTGGTCGACCGGGTGATCGAGCTACAGGAGGTCGGCACCAGCCGGGAGCAGCTCCCACTGCTGCTGGACGAGCCGTTCGCAGGCTGCGCACCCAGCGACGTGCAACGGTTGCTGG
>JADLEF010000321.1 GCA_020846295.1 Acidimicrobiales bacterium | reverse complement strand
TCACATCGCCATCGGGGCGCTGACCCGCCACCGCGACGTGGAGACGAGCGATCTGCTCGCCGCCCAGTGCGCCCTGCTGCAGCACACCGCCGGCACCGTCGGTGACAACCAGGTCCGCCACCGCGGCACCATCGGCGGCTCGGTCGCCCACGCCGATCCCGCCTCCGACCTGCCGGCCACCCTCCTCGCCCTGGGTGCGACGTTCGTGGCCAAAGGCCCCGGCGGAGAGCGCACCATCGCCGCCACCGACTTCTTCAAGGGCTTCCTGGAGAGCGACCTCGCCGCCGACGAGCTGCTCACCGAGATCCGCGTGCCGAAGACGCCGGGGGCCGGCTGGGGCTACCAGAAGTTCAACCGCCGGGCCCAGGACTGGGCCATCGTCGGGTGTTCGGTGATCCGCAACGGCACCACCGGTGTGGCGCTGGTCAACATGGCGTCCACCCCGATCCGGGCCACCGCGGTCGAACAGGCCATCGCCCAGGGCGCGTCGGCCAAGGACGCGGCCGAACTCGCCGCCGACGGCACCGAGCCGCCCAGCGATCTCAACGCCAGCCCCGAGTACCGCCGCCACCTGGCGAAGGTGCTGGTGCGCAGGGCGCTGGAGTCCGCCGGCCTCTGAGCTGCGTCGAACGCAGCCGCACCGCGCGGCTGTTCTCGTCACGATCCGATCACGATGCGTGGGACCGGCTTCGGCCGGTCCCACGTTCGCGTCTTGAGCGCAGCGATTCGGCTCGCCGTGGCTAGGCTGACCGGGCGGTGATCCAGGTCGAATGACCTAGGCGGGACACCGGGATTGCGGACAGGCGGAACGGCAGCGGGCACGGTGGTGTCGCGCCCTTGCCGGGCACAAGCCCCCGGTCGTTGCCGGGGCGGACACAGCGGGAGCAGGCGGCGTGGCATCCCTCGGGCGGTACAACCGTTCGTCTCTTCAACGAGCCAACGGTTGGCTGGCCCAACCCTTGGCCGGTCAGTACGACATCGCCATCATCGGCGACTCGGCCTTGGCCGTCGGCGTGGCCTGGGCGCTCACCAGGTCGGAGGCGGCGCCCCGCGTCGTCGTGCTGGCGCCGAGGCTCCTCGGCCGGCAGGCCGATCCTGCCGACGCGGCACGGCTGCACGCTTTGCGGCTGCCGTCGGCGTTGACACCGTTGGTGCCCAGAGCGGCGGTGCGTTACCGGGCGTGGGCGGAGCAGCTGGAGCTGGACCCGCCTCGGGTCAACGGCGGTCACGTGGTCCTGGCGGGGACGGTGCAGTCGGCGGTGGCGCTGCGGGCGGCCGCCCAGCAGGTGCCCTCCTGCCGGTCGCTGCACAGCGAGGAGCGGTCGGACCTGCTGCCCGGGCACGACCCTGCCCGCTGCCTGGCCGGCTGGCACGAGCCGTTGGCCACCACGATGCTGGCCGGGGATCTCGTGTTCCGGGTGGCGGAAGCGGCGGCTGTGGGCGGCGCGGATCTCGTCGACGGGGCGGCGGTGCAGAGCGTCACCCGCCAGCTCGAGGGCTTCGAGTTGCTCACGTCGGCCGGTACGACGCGGGTGAAGGTGGTCATCGACACCGAGCCCGGGCTGGCCGCCTCGCGCGCAGCCGGGCTGCGCGGCACGGTCAACGCGGCAACCCACCAACGGTTGACCACCGCAGCGATGGCTCCCCTGCTCGGCTGCGGGGTGACCGTGGACGATGTCGGCCTCAACCAGCGCAGCAGCGGTGAGATCGACCTGGTCGTGCCGATGCCCGGCCCGGTGAGCACCACCGGGTTGGCCGCCGCCGTGCCCGGGTTGGCGGCGGTCGTGGCGGCGTTGCCGTTCCTGGCCGGCGCACCGATCGTGGGCCGCACCAGCCACCGGGGGGCGATCAGCTACGACGGGCTGCCCATCGTCGGGCAGCTCGCGGGCGGCTGGTGGGTGTGCGGCGCCCTCGGCCGCCACGAGGCGGATCTCCTGCCGCTGTTGTGCGAGAGCCTGGCCGACGCGGCGTTGGGTGGCGCGCTGGACGACTCGCTGGCGCCGTTGCGCCCCGATCGTCTCCGCGGTGCGCCCTCGGCGGTGCTCCCCTCCGCGACGTTGCTCAGCTGCCGGACCTGCGGGCCGCGCGACCGCAGCCAGTTCAGCCTGGTCGCCGGTCGGCTGGTGCACTCGCTGGGGTGCGGCCGGCCGTTGGGTGCCGATCCGCTGCCGAGCGTGGAGCTGCCCCCCATCGCCCCTGAGCCGGTACGCCCCGCCGCCCCGGCGCCGGTGGTCCTCGGGTCGCCGCCGCTCGTTGTGACGGCGGTGGCGACCGCTGCTGCGGCCGCGCCGGTGTCGGTGTCGGTGAACGCGACGGTCGGCGACGGCGGCCTGGCGGTGCTCGACATCACCGACCGACCCGCCGTCCCCTCGGTGTCGGCCGGACCGCCGCCGGTCACGTCGGTCGCCTCGGCGCCGGGCAACATCTTCGAACGCCGCCGCCGCTCGAACCCACCGTCGTCGCCGGGTGCGGCACCGTCGGCGGGCAACCAGTCGTCAGCGGGCGCGCAGTCGTCAGCGGGCGCGCAGTCGTCAGCGGGCGCGCAGTCGTCAGCGGGCGTGCAGTCGTCAGCGGGTGCCGGATCGGCGGTGGGCACGACGGCTCCGAGCGGTGCGTTCAGCTTCGGCCGCCTCGATGTGGCGCGGCCCGCGCCACCGCCGACCGAGCCCGACCGGGTCACGTCGAGCGCCGCGGCGGCGCCCGACCCGACCGGCACGGGTACCGGCGCCGGCTCCGACACGACGTCGGGAGGTCGCCCGTGAGCGACTCGCTGATCGGCGCAGGCTTCGGCCCGCCGCCCCCACCTCCGCCCGCCACCGGGTCCGGCCCCGCGCCCAGCACGGGCGCGGCCGATGCGAGCACGGCCGATGCGAGCACGGCCAGCACGAGCACGGTCGGCGGCGCCCCGGGGGCACCAGCCGCCGTCGTCGCGCCGCCGCTGGCCACCCGGCACTCGCTCGGCACCGCGGTCCGTGCCGGTGGGGAGCGGCTCGACCGTCGCGCCGCCGAGGTCATCGACCGCTCGCAGATCATCGAGGCGATGGTCGACGGCCAGGTGCTGCGCGGCTACGCCGGCGACACCGCGGCGTCGCTGCTCGGCGCGCACGGCCGGCGCACCTTCTTCGGCAGCCTGCACGAGCAGCGACCCGGCGGGGTTCGCACCGCGGATCGCTTCGACCAGGAGGCATGGGTGTGGGTGGAGGGCATCGGCCTCACCCCCGCCGCCGCCCACCTGGTGCGCGACGGGGAGCGGCTGTCCGCCCATCAACGCCGGGCGACGACCCCGTCCGCGGTCACGCCGATGGCACGCTTCCACCTCGCCGGGAGGTCCCGGATCAGCCGGCTCGCCGCCCGGGGGCCGGTGGCCCCGCCGTGGCTGGCCGCACTGCGCCGCAGCGGCACGGGGGCGGAGCAGGCCGAGGGGCTGCACAGCCGGGTGGACGTCGTCGTGGTGGGCGGTGGCATGGCCGGGCTGTGCGCGGCCCGGGCCGCGGCGGACGAGGGTGCCTCGGTCGTGCTCGTCGAGGCCGATGACTGGTTGGGCGGTCGGTTGCGCTGGTCGGGGCACTTCGACGAACAGCAGCGCCTCGCCGACATTGCCGTCGCCGTGGCGGGTCACCCGTCGATCACGGTGATGACCTCCACCATCGCCTGCGAGACCAGACCGGACGGTACGGTGCTGACCGTCGAGCGGCGCGAGGGCGCCGAGCAGGTCGCCGTGCTGCGAGCCGGTGCGGTGGTGCTCGCCACCGGGACATCGGACCGGCGCCTGCCCTTCGGCGGGGACCACCTGCCGGGGGTGATGACCCCCTCGGGTGTGAGGCGACTGGTCGAGCTGTGGGCGGTGCGCCCCGGCGAGCAGGCGCTGCTCTGCTCGGACCAGCGCGGCTATCTCGCCAACAAGTTCCTCGCCGTGCAGCTCAACGCGATCGGCGTCGACGTGCTCGACGTGCTGGTGCTCGCGGATGGGGCGGGCCACCTCGAGGCCGGCGGGCCGCTCGCCCTCGAGCAGGTCCACCTGCCGTCGGGCCGGCGCTACAGCGTCGACCTGCTGGTGGCGTCCTTCGGTGCGCAGCTCGACCCGACGCTGGTGAACGGGCTCGGCGGGGTGGTCACCCGGCTGCCGGGCACCGAGCAGTCGGTGATCGGCAACCTCCCGGCGAACGCCGCAGTGGTGGGCGATCTGGCCGGTGCCACCAAGGTCGAGGAGACCGAGGTGCTGGCCGGTGCGGCCGGTCGGCGCTTGGCGCGACTGGTGGGCGAGTCGGCGCGCCGGCACCGGGTGGCGCCGCCGCCGGCGCCGGTGGTGGTGACGGGCACCGAGCCGTCGGTGCTGCGTCCGGTCAGCGGCCTGCTCGACGCGGCGCTGGACCTGCGCGTCGAGGTGCTGGACGGCTTCGCCGCGTCGACCGCGGCGGCCACCGAGCACCTCGTCCACACCTCCCGCCTCGGAGGGTTGACGCCCCCGGCGCGGGTGGTGCTGGCCGATCTGGCCCGGTCGGCGGCGACGTCTGCAGATCTCGTGGACCTCGTGCTGGCCGGGGGCGGCCCGCTGGGCGGTCCGGCCGCCGGCGCGCTGGCCCTGCTGCACCGCCCTGCGGTGCGGCGCTCGCCGATGGTGGATCTGCACGTCGGCGCCGGCGCCCGGTTCGCGCCCTGCGACGGCTGGCTGGAGGTGCTGCACTACGGCGATCCCGACGCCGAGCTGGATGCGCTGCGCAACGGTGTCGGCGTGTGGGACCGCAGCAGCGGCGGCTGGTTCGCGGTGCGCGGGCCACGGGCCGCCGCGGTGGTGGCCGAGGTGGCGGGTCGGCCGGTGGCCGATGATCCGCTCGACGAGGTGCGCGATCCGGAACCGGGCGGCACCCGGCGGGTGGTCCGGGTCGGCCCCGACCGCTGGGAGCTGTTCGCCGCCCTGGGCCACGGTGCGTCGTTGGAGGCGGAGCTGCTGGCCGCCTCGCTGGCCGTTCAGCCGTGGGAGGCGGTGGTCGCCGCGCAGCACGAGGATTCGGCCCGGGTGCGCATCGCCGGTCCGTCGACGGTGGAGGTGCTGGAGACGATGGGACTGACGGCGACGCCCGGCCGGAGGGAACGGGTGCGGGTCGGGGAGCTGGACGGGTGGCTGCTCGGCCACGGCGTCGACGACGTCGAGCTGCAGGTGGTGGCACCCGCCGGTCGGGCGTTGTGGTCGGCGGTGCTCAGCGCCGGGGACCGCCTGGCGGCCCGGCCGGTGGGAGCGGAGAGCTTCGAGCGATCGGGTCGGGTGACGGCATGAGCACGGCACAGCTGCTGGTGGGCCCGCTCGGCCCGTTCGAGCCGGACGAGGACACCCACGTGGTGGTGCGCGAGGACGGCCGCTGGCTGGTCTCGGAGCGGTCCACGAAGGCGGCGCTCCGGCTCAGCGACGCCAACCCCTGCGGCACGGTGGCGGCCTTCGCCGCGCCCTCGGGGCACTTCGCCACCGAGCTCGGTGTGGAGCCGGGCCGAGCCGAGTTGTTCTCCGACGGACTGCTCATCGCCGGCATCGCGCCGGGGGAGTGGCTCGCCCTCACCCCGGGCACCGGGGCCGCGCTGGCCGCGACGCTGGGCGGGTTGGCCGGCGGCGAGGAGGTCGTGCTGGTGGACCGCAGCGGCGGCCTGGCGGTGTTCCGCCTCACCGGCGCCTCGGCCGGCGAGCTGTTGGCCGAGCTGTGCGACGACGTGCGCAGCGCCCGGTCCCTGGCCGACGGCGCGGTGCTGAGCTCGGCCGTCGCCGGGCTGCGTTGCACCGTGGTGCGGGACGACCTGCTGCCCGAGGAGCTGCTCGCCGGCTTCGACCTGGGCGGCTTCGGCGTGCTCGACCTCGACGAGCTGGACGCGACGGGCGGACCGCCGGGGGAGGGGCCGGTGGACGCGGAGTACGAGGCCCCGCTGGTGGCGTCGTACCTGCTGGTCTGCGACCGTTCCCTCGCCCGGGAGCTGCACACCCGGGTCCTCACCGCCGGCGGCCCCGACGGCATCGAGGCGGAGGGCTTTGCCCGGTACCGGTCGTACCACCGGGACGTCTGAGCGATCGCCGCGGCCGTCCGCACGGGTGTCGGATTGGCCGTGGGGATGACCTACGCTGCGCCACGTGCACGAGGTGAACACCGTCGACGACGTCCGCGCCGGGCTGGAGGCCAACGGCTACCTGCCCGATGAGGGCCTGACCACGGCCGTGTTCCTGGCGCTGCGTCTGCACCGGCCGCTGCTGCTCGAGGGCGAGGCCGGCGTCGGCAAGACGGAGGTGGCCAAGTCGCTGTCACGGTGGACGGGCGGCCGGTTGATCCGCCTGCAGTGCTACGAGGGCATCGACGTCGCCCAGGCCGTCTACGAGTGGGACTACTCGCGCCAGCTGCTGCACCTGCGCACCGCCGAAGCGGTGGGCCGGGCATCCGGGGCGGACGCCGAGCAGCTCGAGGACGAGCTCTACTCACCCAAGTTCCTGGTGCGCCGCCCGCTCCTGCAGGCGGTGGACTACGGCGACGGCCCGCCGCCGATCCTGCTGATCGACGAGGTCGATCGGGCGGACGACGAGTTCGAGGCGTTCCTGCTGGAGATCCTGTCGGACTACTCGGTGACGATCCCGGAGCTGGGCACGTTCCACGCCGAGGTCCCGCCGATCTGCATCGTGACCTCGAACCGGACCCGCGACGTGCACGACGCGCTGAAGCGCCGGTGCCTGTACCACTGGGTGGAGCACCCCGATTTCGAGCGCGAGGTCGCCATCGTGGCGCTGAAGGCACCCGACGTGCCGGAGAAGCTGGCTCGCCAGGTGGCCGCAGCGACCGAGGCGATGCGGGACATGGGCCTGTACAAACCGCCGGGTATCGCCGAGACGTTGGACTGGGCCCAGGCGCTGCAGCTCATGGGCGCCGACGAGCTGGATGCGGTCACCGTGGACAACACGTTGGGCAGCGTGCTCAAGTACCGCGAAGATCAGGACCGGGTCCGTGCCACGGGCGTCGAGGCGCTCATCGAGCGCGCCACCGGCCGCGGTGCCTGAGCTCGGTCCGCACCAGCAGGCGGTGGCCGATCCCGATCGGCTGGCCGTCTCCTTCGTGCGGGCCCTGCGCGATGCCGGCATCACCGTGCCGGTGGGCAACGCCATCACCTATTACCACGCGCTCGGCGAGCTCGACGTCGATCGGGGCTCCAGCCTGTACTGGGCCGGTCGGGCGACGCTGACCCGCAAGCCGGAGGAGATCCCGGTCTACAACCGGGTCTTCACCGAGTTCTTCACCGGGATCCGCCTGGCCGATCTCGCCATCCCGACCCCGCCGGTCGAGGTCCACCTCGCCTTCGACGACGACGAGGGCGACGAGCCGCCGCCGGCAGAGGACGACACGCCCGAGCGCGACGGCATCACGCTGCAGGTGCGCTTCTCCAACGCCGAGACGCTGCGAGAGAAGGACTTCGCGATGTGCAGCACCGACGAGCTGGACGAAGCTCGACGGCTGATGAGCGAGCTGCGGTTGTTCGGGGCCAAACGACGGTCGCGCCGCTGGCGCAAGGCCAAGGGGTCCGCCACCACCCGCCTGGACCTGCGCCGTACCGTGCGGGATGCGCTGCGGGCGTCGGGCGAGCCGATCCGCCGCTCCTACGTCACCCACGGTGAGCGGCATCGCCGGCTCGTCCTGCTGCTGGACGTGAGCGGCTCGATGGAGCCGTACTCGCGGGCGTTCCTGCGTTTCGTGCACGCCGCCGTGGTCGGGCGGACCAAGGTGGAGGCGTTCGCGCTCGGCACCCGGCTGACCCGCATGACTCGCGAGCTGCAGACCCACGACCCCGACGCAGCGCTGAACCGGGCGGCCAAGGCGGTGGTGGACTTCTCCGGCGGCACCCGGCTGGGCGACACGCTGCGGGTGTTCAACAACCAGTGGGGGGTGCGGGGCATGGCGCGTGGCGCCATCGTCGTCATCCTCTCCGACGGTTGGGACCGGGGAGATCCCAAGGAGCTGGGCGAGGAGATGCGCCGGCTGTCCCGTGCCGCGTTCCGGGTGATCTGGGTGAACCCGCTGAAGGCCTCACCCGGGTACGCACCGCTGGCGCAGGGAATGGCGGCGGCGCTGCCCTACGTTGACGTGTTCATCGAAGGCCATTCCCTGGCGTCGTTGGAAGAGCTGGCGAAAGAGATCGCGGCGTGACGTGCGCGCGCCGCACAGAAGGAGGCCGTCGTGCGTGAGATCCTCGATGACATCGACCGCTGGCGGGCGGCGGGCAAGAAGGTCGCCGTGGCGCGGGTGATCAACGTGCAGGGCTCCGGCCCGCGCCTGCCCGGCTCCGCCATGGCCGTGAACGAGGACGGCGAGGTGGCCGGATCGGTGTCCGGTGGCTGCGTCGAGGGCGCGGTGGTGACCGAGGCGCTCGACATCCTCGAGACCGGGGCGCGCCGGCGGGTGACCTACGGCTTCTCCGACGACGAGGCGTTCGCGGTGGGGTTGACCTGCGGCGGCACCATCCACCTGTTCATCGAACCGCTCGACTGGTGACGGCCATGATCTACGACCTGTTGAACGAGGAGGTCCGCGCCGAGCGTCCCGCCGCGCTGGCCACGGTGATCGAGGGCCCGGACGAGTTGCTGGGCCGCAAGCTGTTCGTGCGGCCGGGTCAGGATCCGGTCGGCTCGCTCGGTCATCCCGACCTGGATCGGGTGGTGCGGCGAGACGTCCTCGGCGAGCTGGCCGCCGGGCAGACGTTGGTGCGGCACTACGGGGCCGAGGGCCAGGCCCGCGAGGACACGGTCAGCGTGTTCATCGAGAGCTTCGCCCCGCCGCCGCAGATGCTGATCTTCGGTGCGGTGGACTTCACCGCCGGCCTGGCCAAGGTGGCCAAGGTGTTGGGCTACCGGGTGACGGTGTGCGATGCCCGCCCGGTGTTCGCCACCCGGGCCCGCTTCCCCGCCGCCGACGAGGTGGTGGTCGATTGGCCGCACCGCCTGCTGGAGCGGGTGGGCAAGACGCTGGGGCCGCGGGACGCGGTGTGCGTGCTGACCCACGATCCCAAGTTCGACGTTCCGGCGGTGATCGAGGCGCTCAAGACCGACGTCGGGTACCTCGGGGCGATGGGCAGTCGCCGTACCCACGAGGACCGCAATCGTCGGCTGCGCGAGGAGGGGGTGACCGACGAGGAGCTGGCCCGGGTGATGTCGCCGATCGGGTTGGACATCGGTGCCCGAACCCCGGAGGAGACCGCGGTGTCGATCTGCGCCGAGATCATCGCAACCCGCACCGGCCGCCGCGCCCCGAACCTTCGCGACACCGACGGCCCGATCCATTAGGTCTGCGCCTTCGGCGCCCCCGGATGGGGCCCCAACCCCATCCTCCTCCCGAGCATGGGGCCCCTTCCCCATGCCGGGCGGTGTTTGCTGGCGGCTGCGCGGTGCTGGTTGGGGGATGGGGGGCGATTCCGATCCGGTCGGGACGCCGGTTGTGGTTGTCTAGGTCCGTGCCACAGCGCGCGGAGCCACGATGATCAAC
>JADLEF010000320.1 GCA_020846295.1 Acidimicrobiales bacterium | reverse complement strand
GGGCCTGGTCGAGCTGTGCCGGCACTTCCTCACCCACCGCATCGACGTGGTCGTGCGGCGCACCACGTTCCGCCGCGACAAGGCCCTGGCCCGCGCCCACGTGCTCGAGGGTCTGCTCATCGCGCTGGACAACATCGAGCGGGTCATCCAGATCATCCGCAGCTCGCCCGACGTGCCCGCCGCCCGGGCCACGCTCATCGCCGAGCTCACCCTCAGCGAGATCCAGGCCAACGCCATCTTGGACATGCGCCTGCGCCGCCTCACCGCCCTCGAGCGCCAGGAGCTGCTCGACGAGCTGGCCGCCCTGCGCACCGAGATCGCCGGCTACGACACGATCCTCGGCTCGGAGGAGGAGCAGCGCAAGGTGGTGCTCGCCGAGCTGGAGGACCTGGCCAAGCGGCTGGGCACCCCCCGCCGCAGCCGCATCGTGGGCGGCGACGAGATGCCCAAGCTCACCGCCGGCGACGCCCCCACCGACTTCGACGTGGGCGACGACCCGTGCGTGGTCACGCTGTCCACCTCGGGCCTGGTGGGCCGGGAGCCCGCCGGCTCACACCACACCGGCAAGCTGGGCCGCCACGACCTGATCCGCGCCGAGGTGCACACCTCCAACCGTCAGGCGCTGCACGCGGTGACCGACCGGGGCCGGCTGCTGGCCGTGCCGGTGCACGACATCCCCGAGGTGGTCGGCCGCTCCCGCGGCGCCGCCGCCGCCGAGCTGTTCGCCGTGCAGCCGGGGGAGAAGGTGCTCACCGTGCTGGGCGTCACCGAGGAGAGCGACCCGCTCGTGCTCGTCACCGCCAACGGGGTGGCCAAGCGGCTGAGCGGCGCCGAGCTGGCCGCCACCCGGGACGGGCAGGGCCTCATCACCCTCGACGGCAAGGACAAGGTGGTGGCCGCCTTGCAGGCCACCGAGGACGCCGAGGTGGCGCTGGTGGCCAGCGACGCGCAGATCTTGCGCACCGCGGTGGCGGCCATCGCCCTGCAGGGCCGTGCCGCCAAGGGCGTGGCCGGCATGAAGCTGCGCGGCGGTGCCACGGTGGTGGGCGCCGGGATCGTGGATCCGGCGGGTACCGTGCTCACCGTGTCGGAGGGTGGCGGTGCCAAGCGGACCCCGCTCGACGAGGTGCCCCCCCAGGGTCGCGCCGCCGGCGGGGTGCGGCTGACCCGCCTCAAGCCGGAGGACGGCCGCATCCGCTACGCCCTCGTCGCCCCCCACACCGAGCTCAGCGCGGTGGTGGGCCAGGAGGGCGCGCCGGACAAGGCGGATCCGCAGCCCGTGCCGCTCACCTTGGAACCGACCCGGCGCGATGGCGCTGCCCTGCGCACGCCCCGCCCCATCCTCGCCGCTGGAAAGGCCCGCTGGTGACCCGTCAGCCCAAGTCCTACGACGCCAACGCCATCCAGATGCTGGAGGGCCTCGAGGCGGTCCGCAAACGCCCGGGCATGTACATCGGCGGCACCGGCTCCGACGGCCTGTCGCACCTGCTGTGGGAGCTGATCGACAACGCGGTGGACGAAGCCGCCGCCGGCCATGCCTCCAAGGTGACGGTCACGTTCCACCCCGACGCCAGCTTCGAGGTGGAGGACAACGGCCGGGGCATCCCCACCGACCGCCACGCCCGCAAGAAGGTGTCCGCCCTCGAGGTGGTCTTCACCGAGCTGCACGCCGGCGGCAAGTTCGGGTCCGGGGCCTACGCCGCCTCCGGCGGCCTGCACGGCGTGGGCGCCTCGGTGGTCAACGCCCTGTCCCGCAAGCTGGTGGCCGAGGTCGACCGCGACGGCCAGACCCAGCGGCTCACGTTCGTGGACCGGGTGGCCGGCCGCTTCGACGGCAACCGCTTCCGCAAGGGCCACGACCTCGAGCCGGTGGCCAAGGTGCCGGTGTGGCGCACCGGCACCCGCGTGCGCTTCTGGCCCGACACCGACATCTTCGACGCCGAGGCCACCATCTCGTACCCCGCGGTACGGGACCGGGTGGCGCAGATGTGCTTCCTGGTGCCCAACCTCGAGGTCACCCTGGTGGACCGCCGGGCCGACGCCACTGGCGAACCGGAGCGCTTCGTGTCCAAGCGCGGCCTGGTGGACTACGTGGAGCACCTGTCGGTGGGGGAGCCGATCACCGAGGTCCTCACCATCGACGGCGACGGCACCTACGAGGAGAACGTGCCGGTCGACGGCAAGATGGCCACCGTCGCCCGCCAGTGCCACGTGGAGCTCGCCCTGCGCTGGGTGAAGGGCTACGACACCAAGCTCATCAGCTTCGTCAACACCATCCCCACCACCGACGGCGGCACCCACGTGGCCGGCCTGGAGCGGGCGATGACGTTCGCCCTCAACGACCGGCTCGCCCTCGATGAGGCCAAGAAGCTCAAGAAGTTCAAGGACGAGGCCCGCGCCACCCGGGAGGACATCCAGGAGGGCCTGGTCGCGGTGCTCAAGGTCACGGTGCCCGAGCCGCAGTTCCGGGGCCAGACCAAGCGGGAGCTGGGTACCCCCAAGGTCCAGTCGATCACCTACGACGTGGTCAAGACCGGCATCAACGACTGGACGGCCACCGGCAAGAAGTCCCACGTGAACGCGGTGCGCGACAAGCTCATCGCCGCAGTGGAGGCCCGCCTGGTGTCCCGCCAGCAGCGGGAGACGCTGCGCCGGGCCTCGGCGTTGGGCTCCACCGGCCTGCCCGACAAGCTGGCCGACTGCCGCTCCACCGCCGTGGGCGAGACCGAGCTGCTCATCGTCGAGGGCGACTCCGCCGCCGG
>JADLEF010000319.1 GCA_020846295.1 Acidimicrobiales bacterium | reverse complement strand
GCCTACAACCGCGACAACGTGCACCTCATCGACATCGAGGAGCACCCCATCGAGCGGATCACACCGACCGGTATCCGTACCACCGAGCGGGACTACGAGGTGGACGTGATCATCTACGCCACCGGCTTCGACGCCATCACCGGTTCGTTCGACCGCATCGACTTCATCGGCACCGACGGCCAGAAGCTGCGCGACAAGTGGATGGACGGTCCCATCACCTACCTCGGTGTGCAGACGGTGGGCTTCCCCAACCTCATCACCCTGGCCGGCCCCCAGGCCGGTTCCAACTCCACCAACTTCCCCCGCGGTATCGAGGCGGCGGTCGATTGGGCGACGGAGCTGTACAAGCACATCGCCGAGCATGGCTACACCCGCATCGAGCCGGACCCCCAGGCCGAGGCCGAGTGGACCGAGCACGTCAAGGAGATGTACCAGGGCCTGCTGCTGCGCAAGGCGAAGTCGTGGTTCACCGGGTACAACTCCAACGTCGAGGGCCACGACAAGATCCGCTACCTCATCTACAACGGCGGCGCCCCCCGCTACCGCAACCTGCTCACCGAGGTCGCCGAGGAGGGCTACCGGGGCTTCGTGTTCTCCTGACGGCTGCGCCAGCCCAGCCCAGGCCGGGCACCGGGGCCCCGGGCCCGTCGCCGGGCGGGCCAACTAGGGTGCGGTCATGCGTGATTTCGCCCTCGCTCCGGAGCTCGAAGAGCTCCGGGCCGCCGCCGACCGGCTGGCCCGCAGCGAGCTGGAACCGAACGTGCGCGAGTCCGAGGCGGCCGGCCGATGGCCCGCCTCGGTGCTCGCCGTGCTCGATGGGTTCCCGCTCGGTGGCCTCGACCTCCCCGCCGACGTCGGCGGGGTGGATGCCGGCTGTTTCGCCAAGGTCGTGGTGTTGGAGACCATCGCCCACGCCGACGCCAGCGGGCTCGCCGCGGCCGACCGGCCCGGCGCCTCCGCCGGCGCGGTGGCCGCCTGCCCGGATCGGGCGCGGGCCGCCACGGTGGCGGCGAGCTGCCTGGACGGCTCGGCCGGTTCGGCGTTCACCGTGATCGACCCCGACGTCGGCTCCAAGGGCCTGGACTGGGGGCCATGCTGGCCGTCGCTGCGTTGTATCTTGGCCATGGAGGGCGACACGCTGCGCCTGCACGAGGTGACGGGCACGCCGCAGCCGGTCATCTCGCTGGCCTTCCAGGCGTCGGGCGGGGTCCGGGTGCCGTGGAGCGAGACGGAGCTGCGCGGCAGCTGGGCGCTCTCCGCCCGAGACGCGCTGGCCGTGCGGGGCCGGGCCCGCCTGTGGGGCGCGGCCATCGCCGTCGGCATCGCCCAGGCTGCCCTGGAGGAGACCATCGAGTACACCTCCGAGCGCGTCGTGTTCGGCAAGCCGGTGGCCCACCACCAGGCCAACGCCTTCGACCTCGCCCACACCGCAGCACGGGTGCACGCCGCCCGGTTGGTGGTGCGCGACGCCGCCGGGTCGTTCGACCGCGGCGAACCCGACGCCGGGTTCTGGGCCACCCAGGCGTGGCTGGAGACCCGCGAGGCGGCGTTCAACGCCACCAACGTGGGCATCCAGCTGCTGGGCGGGCACGGCTTCATCGTCGACCACCTGGCCGAGAAGCGCTTCCGCGAGGCCCGCCACCTGGCCATGGCCGTCGGTGGGCTCGACGCCGCCGAGTTCGATGCCGCGGCCTGCGTCCTCGACGTGCCCGATGAACTTCTCGCCAGCCTGGAGCAATCATGATCGAGCTCGACAAGCGCACCCAGGAGATGCTCGAGGAGGTCCGCTCCCTCGGGCGGACCCACATCCGACCGATGGGCCTCGAGGCGGACCGCACCGCCATGCCGCCGCCGGTCGATCACGAGTTCTACCTGATCTGCACCCGCCAGGGCGGTCTGGTGTCCAGGATGATCGGCGCGGACGAGAGCCCCAACGCGCTCGACTGGAAGCCGGTGCGCAACTTTCTCGTCGGCGAGGAGTGCGCCTACTGGGACCGCGGGGTGGCGCTGTCGCTGCCCGGTCCCGGTCTGGGCGGCCCGGCGCTGCGCAACACCGGTACGCCGGAGCAACGCCAGCGCTTCCTGTCGATCTTCGAGGACCACTCGAAGGCCCGTTGGGGCGCCATGGCGATGACCGAGCCCGAGGCCGGTTCCGACGTCGCCCGCATCAAGACCCGGGCGCGCAAGGTCGAGGGCAAGCACGGCGGCGACGAGTGGGTGCTCAACGGGCAGAAGATGTTCGGCTCGACCTCCGCCCGGGCCGACTGGGTGGTGGTGTGGGCGACCATCGACCCGGAGCTGGGCCGCGGTGGGCACCGGGCGTTCGTGGTGGAGCGGGGCACGCCGGGCTTCGAGATCATCAAGATCGAGCACAAGATGGGCTCGCGGGGCTACGAGACGGCCAGCTTCGTGCTGGAGGACTGCCGCCTGCCGGCTGAGAACCTGCTCGGCGGCGAGGCGTTCTACGAGGCCCGCAAGGGGTTCAAGGCGTCGATGGCGACGTTCAACATGACCCGCCCGCTGCACACAGCGCACGGCGTGGGCATGGGCCGCGCCGCGCCCGATTACGCGGTCGACTTCGTGCGCAACGAGTACCCGGCGCAGGGCCGCCGGCGGCAGCGGGCCCTGGAGCGGCTGGCCCGGATCCGGCGAGGGCTGCACACCGCCCGGCTGCTGTACCTCAACGCGGTGTGGCTGGCCAAGACCGGCCAGTCCAACGTGTTGGAGGCCTCCTTCGCCAAGATGTACTCGCCGCCGGTCATCCTCGACGCGGTGGCCACCGCGCTGGACATCCTCGGCGAGGCGGGGGTGCGCAACGACCTGCTGCTCGAGAAGCTGTACCGCGACGTGAAGATCCTCGACATCGGCGAGGGCACCCAGCAGGTGCAGCGCCACGTCGTGGCCCGCCAGATGCTGAACATGCCCGGCAGCTGACGAGGTCGGTCCGGCGTCGCCCGGACCGGCTCCTGTGCGCAGCTCGGCGCGCGACGACGGGGACCCGCTGGGTGCGGGTCCCCGTCGTCGTTGCACGGAGCGGCCGTGCGATCAGTCGGTGGGAACCACCGCCGGGCGGCGTCGCCGGCCGAAGCCGGCTCGCACCAGGAGGAACGCTGCGCCGAGGGCGGAGGATCCGATGCCCCAGGCCACGGTGGCGCCGGCGTTGGTGCCGGTGCGGGGCAGCGCGACCGGGGTCGTCGGGGTCGGCGCGGTCGGCGTGGTCGCGACCGGGGCGGTGAGCACCGCCGCGGCCGGCGCGGTGCCGGCGACGGTGGCCACGTTCTGGCGCACGACGTTGCCGTTGTCGTCCACACCGGTGATGACCGCGGCGCCCGGCACCATCGGATTGGTGGCGCTGCCTTCGACGGCGAAGCTGCCGTCCGTACCGGTGGTCACGGTGAACACCTGTCCGGCGCTGTCGGTCAGGGTGACCGTGCGGTTGGCCAGCGGGTTGCCTGCACCGTCGCGGAACACGCCCGTGACCTTGAGGTAGTGCTGCCCGAGGTTCGACTGCCCGGTCGACGCCCCGGTGGCGCCGACCGTCACCGTCTGGTCAGCCCCGAGATCCGCATCGTTGGTGTAGTACATACCCTTCGGCAGGGTCGTCGTGTCGACCCGCACCTGGTAGGTGCCGTCGGCGATGCCGGCGAACACGTACGGGCTCGCCGTGGTGGCGGTGGCCACGGTCACGTCGTCGAAGGTGCCGAACGTGCCGTCGGGTCCCGCCGCCATGAGCAGGACGTCGACGCCGGAGAGGTCGGCCTCGCCCGCCTCGAGCACCCCGTCGCGGTCGAGGTCCTGGAAGACGTGACCGGAGATGACCGATTTGGACACCGTCAGGGTGATGGAGGCGTCGGCGCAGCTGTCGGGGTCGGCGGCGGTGTGGCACACCCGGTACGTCAGGGTGACCTGGTCGGGGTCGTCGGCGGCGGGCTTGTAGGTGATGGCGCCGGTGGCCGGGTTCACGCTGTGCTGCCCGGTGCCTTCGCCGGTGCTGAGCACGGTGACCGTGGTGTTGGCACCGGCGGGGAACTCGTCGTTGGCGAGCACATCGATGGTGACGTTCACGCCGCGTTCGGCGGTGCCGGTGTCATCGCCGGCCGTCGCCACCGTGCGGTGTGCGTCGCTGCTGTCCGGCGTGCCGTCGTTGTCCGAGTCGAGGTCGCGATAGTCCGGCGAGCCGTCACCGTCGGTGTCCACCGGGGCGAAGCTGTCGAGCAGGCCGTCGTGGTCGGCGTCGGCGCCGGCGGTGGCGTCGGGATCCATGGCGTCGGGGATACCGTCGTTGTCGGCGTCCTGGCCGAAGTCCACCGCCGCCACCGATACGCCGCGCTCGACGCTGTCGGCAACGCCGTCGCCATCGGAATCGGTGTCGAGGTAGTCGTGGTCGCTGTCACCGTCGGTGTTGGCCGGTTGGTTGGGATCGGCCCCGAGCTCGGTGATGTCGGGGATGCCGTCCCCGTCGATGTCGGTGACCGTGGTGGCGTCGCGGAACAGCACGTCGCGCACCAGGGGCTGGGCGTTGGAACCGTCGGCGCCCAACCACAGGTCCTTGGCCAGCCCGATGGTGCCGGCCGTGCGGTTGTGGTCGGCGGTCGTGATGGCGTCGTTGGCGGTCCCGTGCTCGAAGATGTCGAGCAGGCCGTCGCCGTCGGTGTCCGCGGCGCTGGTGATGCTGGTCGGTTGCCCGTCGCCCCGCTCGGCGATGTCGTTCATGGCGTCGCCGTCGCTGTTGTCGTCGCGCAGGTCGGGCAGGCCGGCCGACTCGGTGTTCACCACGTCGATACCCTCGCCCGACCCGGGCGCGGCCTCGTAGGCGTCATCGAGGCCGTTGCCGTCGCTGTCCACCCCCGAAGGTGCGACATACCCGCTGGTCGGTTGCGCCTCCACGTTGTCGGTGATGCCGTCGTTGTCGCTGTCGATGTCGAGCCGGTCGCTGATGCCGTCGCTGTCGCTGTCGCGGTCCGTCTCGAACTGCGCGCCGAACACGAAGTTCACGTAGGTCTCGTTCGCGGTGTAGTCGAACTGGAACTGCGACATGGTGCCCGGCAGCCGCACGACGGCGAAGCCCTCGGCACCGGTGAAGTTGGTCGGGCTGTTGACGGTCACGGCCTGCGACCACAGGATCTCCGCGGTCCGGTCGAACTGGATCCCCACCGGGGTCATGGGGTTCCCGATGGACGAGAACGCCAGCACCGGGTTCGAGATGGGCGCGGTGAACGTGATCGTGTTGGTCGAGGCGATGTCGTTGCGGATCGTCGGGTTCCGACTCGCCACCGCGTACTGCGCCGGGAAGGTGCCGACGTTGTACATCGACGGGCTGGACAGGATCGTGGTGGTCGAGTCGTAGGTGAAGGGCACCGAGTTGATGGTGCCGGTGGCCTGCGTCCCGCTCGGGGTGTTGAGGTACATCCACTCGAACGTGGTGTCGCGTTCGGTGGAGTCGAGCACGCCGTCGCCGTCGTCGTCGATGTCGAGCGAGTCGTCGACGCCGTCGCTGTCGGCGTCCACCTGGATGGCGGCTGCGGGGTTGGCCTGGGCCAGCAGGGCGAAGACCATCGCCCCGGTGGTGAACAGCCGACCAGCGACCGTCAGGCCTCGACCGATGCCGATCGCCGGCCGGGTCGCCTCATCCGGCGGCCCTGATGCATCTGCATGGGAAGTCACCCGAGGATGGTCGAGCGAACGAGGGCCGTCCTTGAGGAAAAGTTGCGGGGCCCGCCCCGGTCGGGTCAGGCGCCGGTGAAGGTGGCGTCGCGGCGCTCCATGCGGGCGCGGACACCTTCCTTGGCGTCGGCGCTCTTGAGCGCGGTTCGGACCAGCTGATCGGTGTCGGCGTGTTCGATGCCGTCGCGGAACTGCATCTCCCGGTTGATGGTGGCCTTCATCGCTTTGAGGGAGAGGGGGGCGTTGCGGACCAGGCGGTCGACGAGCTTGGTGGCGGTGGCCTCGAGCTCGTCGGCGGGGACGCAGCGGGCGATGAGACCGAGCGCCGCCATGCGCTCGGCGGGGATGGGGTCGCCGAGCAGCAGGATCTCGCGGGTGGCGACGGGGCCGCCCACCTCGAGCAGCTTCTTGGTCAGGAACCACGAGGGGGCCAGGCCGACCTGGGCGAGGGACATGCCGAAGCGGGCCTCGGCGGAGGCGACGACGATGTCGCAGTGCAGGGCCAGTTCGTTGCCCCCGGCGATGGCGGCACCCTGGACCACGGCGACGACGGGCAGCGGCCAGGTCTCGACGCGGTGGAACAGCGTCTCCACGTTCTGCTCCTTGCCCAGGCTCCCGCGCAGGTCCAGCCCCGAGCAGAACACGCGGCCCTGGGCGCGGATGACCGCCACGCGCTCGGCGTCACCGGGCCCGGGGTTCGGGTCGAAGGCGTCCTCCAGGGCGCGGAGCATCTCCGCGTCCATGGCGTTTCCCTTCTCCGGGCGGGTCAACGTGACGGTACGGACCGCGCCCTCGATGCTGACGGAGACCTTGTCGCTCATGGCTCGGACCCTAGTTGGTGCGCATCGGTCGCAGCCCGGGTGCTCTCCGTCCGGGCCGTACCGACGGGTGTGCGCTCGCCGGCGAGCCGGGGTGAGCTGTCGTCGGATCGTTCGCACGTCTGGGCCCGCACCTGGCCACAGGTTCGACCTGGCGTGCCGGGTCCAACTGGTTGAGCGCGGGTTGTGGCCTGCGTCCGACCGGTGGCCGGCAAAGATCCGACAACAGCCTCCCGAGCCCGGATCCGGCCGGGCCCGGGGGCGGCGCGAGGCGGCTAGACCACCACCCACTGCAGCAGGGTGTGCGCGGGATCGTCGTCGGGGTGGTGCTCGAAGACGCCCTGGACCCGGCTGCCGATGCGCAGCTCCTGGTGCGGGTCGCCGATGAGGTTGCCGACGATGCGCACGTCGTCCGCGGCCGGCAACTGGACCAGGGCGACGATGTACGGGCCCTGCTCGGCCAGGGCCGGGTGCACCGGGTGCCAGATCCGCTGGTGGCTGTAGAGGATGCCCTCGGCGGGCGTCTCCTCCCAGCGCAGGTCGAAGCTGCGGCAACGGTGGCACACCCACTCGGGGCCCCACTGCCAGCCCTGGCAGGCGTTGCACCGCTGGATCACCAGCTGCTCCTGCTGGAGCCCCTCCCAGAACGGGCGGTCGAGGCCGTCGCCGGCCGGGGCCGGCTTGGGCAACCCGGGCAGCAGGTAGGGGGTGATGGGTGGGTTGGCGGACGTCGGGTTCACAGGGTGGCCTCGCTGCCGAAGATGCTGGAACTGACCGGGGTCACCATCGGCCCCGAGCACACCATGGCCACGTCCGCGTCGGGGATCTGGCAGGTGGACTGGCCGCGGATCTGACGGACCGCCTCGATGTTGAGCCCGAGGCCGTGCATGTAGCACTCCGCCAGGTTGCCGCCGCTGGTGTTGAGCGGCAGCTTCCCGCTCGGCGCCAGCAGGTTCTCCTTCACGAAGAACTCGTTGATCTCCTCCGGCTGGCAGAAGCCGTGTTCGACGATGCTCATGAGCACGCCGCCGGTGAAGTTCTCGTAGCTCTGCAGGACGTCGACATCGGACGGGCCGAGCCCCGCCATGCGGTACAGCCTCGGCGCCACCGTGGTGACGCTGGACGAGGCATACTCAGGGGTATTGTGGACCGGCGCGCCGGCTCGGTGCTGCGAGCCGGACACCGCGGCGAGGATGTAGGCCGGCTTGTGCGGGAAGTCCTTGGCCCGATCGGCGGACACCAGCACCATGGCCGCGGCGCCGTCGTTCTCCTGGCAGCAGTCGAAGAGGTGGAACGGCTCGACGATCCAGCGCGAGTTGTCGTAGGTCTCCTCGTCGAGCGGGCGCCCCCGCATGACGGCGCGGGGGTTGTGCTGCGCGTGTTCGTAGGAGGCGAGCGAGATCGCCCGCAGCGCTTCCTGCCTGACGCCGTGGTCGTGCAGGTAGCGGTTGCACTTCATGGCGAACTGGTGGGCGGCCGACATCAGCCCGAACGGCAGCGTGTGCGCGGCCGGGCCCGACACGATGCGGCTGCGCGGCCCTTGGCCGAAGCGGCCGAACTGGCCCTGGGCGAGCGCTCGGAACACCACCACGCACTCGGCCTGGCCGGTGGCGATGGCGGCGGCGGCGTTGGCCACCGCGCCCGAGCCGCCGCCGCCTCCGCCGCCCCACTGCATCGAGGCGAAGGACAGCTGCTTGCAGCCCAGCGCAGCGGACAGCCGGGAGGCGTCGCTGCGATCGTTGGAGTACGAGGAGAACCCGTCCACGTCGGTGGGGTCGATGCCGGCGTCGGCGCAGGCCTTGATGACCGCCTCGATGGCCAGCTTGAACTCGGGATCGGGGGAGCGGCCCCACTTGTAGTACTGGGTCTCGGCCACGCCGACCACGGCGACCTTGCCCCGCAGGGTGCGCTCGCTCATCGGGCACCCCCGGCGGCGATCGACGCGGCGACCGCGGCGGCGTCGGGCTGGGTGAGGTAGCGCTCGGGGATGGGGAAGCGGAACAGGCGGGCGGCGTTGAGCCCGAGGATGCGGGCCCGCTCGTCGTCGTTCAACTGGCCCATGGTGCGCTCGATGGCCTGCGCCGAGTACGGCCAGGTGCCCTCGTGGTGGGGGAAGTCGTTGGCCCACAGGAAGTTGTCGACGAGGTTGTGCTCGCGGGCGAGGTCCAGGCCGGACTTGTCCTCCTGGAAGGAGGCGAAGCCCTGCCGGCGGAAGTAGTCGCTGGGCATCCCTTCGAGCTTGGGCTTCACCCACATGTGGTGCTTGCGGTACGCCTCGTCCATCGCCTCGAGCGCCCAGGCCACCCAGCCGATGCCCGCCTCGATGGAGCCGAAGCGCAGCTTGGGGTGGCGCTCGGCGACGCCGGAGGCGCAGATGTTGACCAGGGGCTCCATCGTCGGGGCCAGCGAGTGCACGGTGTAGTTGATCACCGCGCCGCCCTGGCTGCGCGAGGTGCGCGGGTCACGGCCGGTGGACACGTGGAAGGTGACGGGCAGGTCGACGTCCTCGATGCAGTCCCACAGCGGCTCGAACTCCCGCAGGTTGTAGTTGGGGTCCTCGTGGTTGGGCGGCCCGAAGACCGGCTTGCACGGCAGGCACAGGCCGCGGAAGCCGAGCGCGGCGCAGCGCTGGATCTCGGCGATGGCGCCGGCCATGTCGGCGGTGTTCACGCACGCCAGGGGCGCGAGCCGGTCGTTGTAGGGCCCGAAGGTCTCCCACGCCCACTCGTTCCACGCCCGGCACATGGCCTGGCTGAACAGCGGATCGTGGGTGGCCCAGATGGTGAGGCCCTTGTTGGGGAAGAGGATCTCGGCGTCCACGCCGTCGAGGGCGAGGTCGCTGATGCGCTCCTCGGGCGTGCGCCCCGACTTGTTGCGCAGCAGTTCGTGGCCGTCGAGCTCGACGTTGAGCAGCTTGGTCGCCCGGAAGCCCTCCGTCTTCTGGAACTGGTCGCCCTTGGCGTCCACCACGACGCCCGGTAGGCGGTCCCGGTACTCGGGCGCCATGCGGGTGCGCCACAGGTCCGACGGTTCCTGGACGTGGCCGTCGGCGGAGACCATGAAGTACTTGTCCGTTGCGTCGGGGCGGGCCGAGCGCGGCCAACCGTGGGCGCCCGGGGTCTCGAGCCTCCACACGTTCGGCGCGTTCGGCTCCGGTATGACCGTGGTCATTGCTGGTTCCCCCATCTCGAGATCGTCGCGTCGCCCCCGGCGTCGCGGCGGCCCGCAGTCTACGAAGCGCTCCCCACGGCGGCACGTTCCCGGGTGACGGCCAGGCACGAGTCCTGGCCCCCGAACCCGAACCCGTTGATGAGCAGGGCGCGCACGTCGAGCGGCAGGGGCGCGCCGAGCGGAACCCGGAACTGCACGAGTGGATCCAGCTCGGTGGTGCCGGCGGTGGGCACCAGGCAGCCGTTGGCCATACCCCACAGCCCGGCGACGAGCGCGGTCGCGTTGGCCGCGCCGCCGCTGTGGCCGACGTGGCCCTTGACCGAGGTCACGGCGACGAGCTCGCGGCCCGCCGGGCGGGCGAACACCTCGTTGATGGCGCGGGCCTCGGCTGCGTCGCCGACCGGGGTGGCGGTGCCGTGGGCCATGATGGCGTCGATGTCGTCGGGGGTGAGGCCGGCGTCCGCCAGCGCCAGGCGCATCACCCGTTTCTCCCACGTGCCGTCCGGTTCGGGCGAGGAGGGGTGGTACGCCTCGGCCACTGAGGCGTAGCCCCGGACCCAGCCCAGGATGGTGGCACCCCGGGCGAGGGCGCGCTCGCCCCGTTCCAGCACCAGCATGGCGGAGCCCTCGCCCTCCACGATCCCGCTGCGGGCCACGTCGAACGGGCGCGAGGCCTGGTGCGGATCCTCCACCGCCTTGAGCATCCCGTAGGCGGCCTGGCTGTGGAAGGTGAGCGGTTGCAGGGCGGCGTCGCTGCCGCCGGCCACCATGGCGTCGGCCCGGCCCCGTTCGATCATCCAGCAGGCCAGGCCGATGGCGTCGGCTGAGCTGGCGCAGGCGGTGGAGATGGTGCTGAGCGGGCCGTGCAGGCCGTAGCGCAGGGCGATCTGCCCGCCCGCCATGTTCGGCCAGGCGGCGATGTTCAGCTTGCGCGACACCGCGTGGGGGCCCTCGGTGGACAGCCCGTGCTGGGACGCGGCGAGCACGTCGATGCCGGCCATGGACGTGCCGTGCACGCAGCCGGTGCGGTCGGGGTCGAGGCCCTCGCCGTCGGGGAACGCGGCCTGTATGGCCTGGGCGGTGGCGGCGAGGGCGAACTGGGCGAAGCGGGCGGTGCCATCCTTGACGCGGGCGTCCATCGACCGGTCGGGATCGAAGTCCGTCACCCGGGCCGCCCAGGCGTGCTCGGCGCCGGGCTCGCCCTGGTACGGCGCCGGGCCGATGCCGATGGTGCCCGCCGCGCACGCTCGGCCGAAGGTCTCGAAGTCGGAGCCGATGGGGGAGATGATGCCGATGCCGGTGATGGCCACGGGTTCCATCGCCGGACGCTACCCGGCGAGCGGGCGCAGCGCGTCGAGCGTGTCGCGCAGCACGAACTTCTGGATCTTGCCCGACGGGGTGAGCGGGAACTCCTCGACGAGGTACCAGAACCTCGGGGTCTTGAACGGGGCGAGGTGCTCGCGGCAGTACGCGAACAGTTCGGCGGCGGTGGGCGGCGCGGCCGGATCGGCGGCGCGCAGCACGGCGCCGACCTGTTCGCCCCACGTCGGGTCGGCCACGCCGATGACCGCCACCTCGGCCACCGCTGGATGCGCGGCGAGCAGGTCCTCGATCTCCCGGGGGTGGATGTTCTCGCCGCCGCGGATGATGAGGTCCTTCAGCCGGCCGGTGATGCGCAGGTAGCCGCGCTCGTCCATCGAGCCGAGGTCGCCGGTGTGCAGCCAGCCGCCGGCATCGAGGGCGACGGCGGTGGCGTCGGCCATCTCGAAGTAGCCGAGCATCGACTGGTAGCCACGGGCGCAGATCTCGCCGGACATGCCGATCGGTACGGGCGCGCCGGTGGCGGTGTCGGCGATCTTCACCTCGACGTGGGGCAGCGGGATGCCGAGGGTGGTGGCCTGGTCCTCGTCGTCGTCGGTGGGCAGGGTCTGGGTCAGCACGCCGTGCAGCTCGGTCTGGCCGAACAGGATGGAGAACTCGCAGTCCCACGTCGAACGGGTGCGGCGGACGAGCTCGGCGGGCACCACCGTCGAACCCGACATCACCGTGCGCAGGCTGGAGCAGTCCCGGGTGGGGCGGTCGGGGTGCTCGAGCAGACCGACCAGCATGGTGGGCACCGCCAGCAGCAGGCTGGCCCGCTCCGCCTCGACCAGTTCCAGCACGAGGCCGGGGTCGAAGGCGGGCACCACGACGTGGCAGCCGTGCCGGTACAGCGCACCGACGCCGGTGAGCACGCCGCCGCCCACGTGGAACAGCGGGATGGGGTTGACCCAGGTGTCGCCCTCGGCGAAGCCGGCCCGCTCGGCCGAGTAGCGGGCGGCGTTGACCGCGCCGAGGTGGTGCAGCAGCGCGCCCTTGGCGAACCCGGTGGTGCCCGAGGTGTACTGGATCTGGCACGGCGTCGTCGGGTCCACGGTGGGCAGGGCCTGGTTCGGGCGGGCGCGCCCGTCGGCGACGAGCTCGTCCCAGGCGTCGAAGCAGAGCACGTCGCGCATCGCCTCCAGGTCGGGCCGTACCTCCTCGACCAGTGCCGTCAGTGATACCCCTCGGTATGTCGACTCGTGGATGATGCCGACGGAGCGGGACTGGCGCAGGACGTAGCGCAGCTCCTCGGCCCGGTAGGCCGGGTTCACGGTGACGAGCACCAGGCCGGCGAGGGCGGCGCCGTACTGGAACAGCACCCATTCCGGCCGGTTGGGGGCCCAGATGGCCACGTGCTCGCCGGGGGCGAAGCGCGCCGCCAGGGCCCGACCGACGGCCTCGGCCTGCTCGAGCATCTCGGCGTAGGTCCAGCGGCGACGACGGCGGGGATCGGGCTGACCGTCGAGGAGCGCGGTGCGGTCGGGCGCCGCGGCGGCGACGCGACGCAACAGCTCGCCGAGGGCGATCTCGTCGAGCGGCGGCCCCTCGGCGGCGGCGCGGTGCGAGACGGTCAGCGCAGGGTGGTCGCTGGTGGCCATGGGTGGAGATCCTCCTCGACGCCGGACGCTATCGGGCCACGGCGGCGGCCGCGGCCCGCCCGCCCGGCCCGGCAGGCCCCCGCCACGGGGGGGGCGCGGTCGGCCGTCCGCGCCCGGTCGGCACGGATCACCGTCCGACGGTAGGGTCCGCTCCATGCAGACGCGAACGTTGGGTGCGAGCGGCATCGAGGTCTCCGCGGTGGGTCTCGGTTGCATGAGCATGTCCCAGTCCTACGGGCGGCCGGATGCGGCCGCATCGGAGGAGACGTTGCGCCGGGCGCTCGACGTGGGCGTCACGTTCTTCGACACCGCCAACGCCTACGGCGACGGCCACAACGAGGAGCTCGTCGGTCGGGTCCTCGGCGCCGACCGGGCCCGCATCGTGCTGGCCACCAAGTTCGGCATCATCCGCGAGAAGCCGGGCGTCGACGGCGCCGCGACCAACGTGGCCGGCTATTGCGAGGCCAGCCTGCAACGGCTCGGCACCGACGTGATCGATCTCTACTACCTGCACAGGGTCGATGCCCGGGTGCCGATCGAGGAGACCGTCGGCGCCATGGCGGAGCTGGTGACGGCGGGCAAGGTGCGCGCGCTGGGCCTGTCGGAGGTCTCGAGCGAGACGTTGCGCCGCGCCCACGCCGTGCACCCGATCACCGCGGTGCAGTCGGAGTACTCGCTGTGGACGCGCGACGTGGAGAAGTTGTTGCTCGCCACCTGCGCCGAGCTCGATGTAGCGTTCGTGCCGTTCAGCCCGCTCGGCCGCGGCTTCTTCACCGGGACGGTGACCGAGCCGACCTTCGGTCCGGGCGACATGCGCAAGAACTTCCCCCGCTTCCAGGGCGAGAACTTCGAGCGGAACCAGCAGCTGCTCGACGGGGTGCGCTCGGTGGCCGACGCGGTGGGTGCCACGCCCGGTCAGGTGGCGCTGGCGTGGCTGCTGGCGAAGGGACCGTCGATCGTGCCGATCCCGGGCACCAAGCACGCGGCGCGGGCCGAGGAGAACGCAGGCGCCGCCGACGTGTCGCTCAGCGCCGAGCAGGTGGCCTCCCTCGACGAGCTGTTCGACCCGGCCCACATCGCCGGCGACCGCTACCCCGAGGCCATGCTGCGCACCATCCAACGCGACTGACGGGGCAGGTCGGCCGCCGTCAGCGCGCGCCGCCGGCGAGCCGGTCCAGGAAGCGGACGACCGCCCGGGAGGACTCGTAGCGCCAGAGGGTGACCGGATCGGTGGCGCCCTTGCGCACCTCGCCCGCCCACTTGCGCGCCACCGGCTCGGAGACGGCGCGCTGCGCCCCGATCAACGGTGTGGCGTCCATGCCGGCGAGCTGGCAGAGCACCAGCTTGAGCAGCAGCTCGCTGCGCACGTCTCGCAGGTGGGCGACCGGTTCGGCCAACCAGCGGCGCAGTGCGGCCCGACCGGCGCGGGTCACCGCGAAGATGGTGCGGGCGCCGCCTGCCGTGCCCGGTTCCTCGCCGATGGCATCGATCAGCTTGCGGTTGTGGAGCTGTTCGAGCGCCCGATAGGTGAGCGGCCTCGACAGCGACCACACCCGGCCGACGTCGCCGGTGGGTGCCAGCCGCTTCGACACCGCAAAGCCGTGGGCGCGGCCGTTGGCCAGGATCCCCAGCACCGCCCATTCGCCGAGCAGGAGTTCGTCGTTTCGCACCCGGACCACCCCCGCAGCCTTGCACGCGCCCTCGATGCGGCCCAACACTGCTGCGATGACCGCCGAGACCACGCTGTCCACCGACGACGATCCGGCCGGCTGGGCGGCGCTTGCCGAGCTGTACCACCGGTACCTGACCGGCTTGTTGCTGGCGACCGTGACCCGCATCGGAACCGCCGCCGCGACGGAGCTGTCCTTCCAGACGTTCCGCCGCCAGCACCTCGAGGCGTTCCTGCCCGGGTTGCGGAAGCTGGGCCTGACCGACCTGCCCCACGCGGTCGCCTGCGCGCAGTACCACGTGCTGTCCAACGCGCTCGGTGGGGTGCGGGTGGTCTGGATCCCGGAGTCGGACACCAAGTCCTGGGTTCGCTACCTGCCGCCGCGCTGGATCTTCGACGGCACCGCGGTCTGTGCGGTGCCCACCGAGGTGAGCCGGGCCATGCTGCACGGCTGGCATGGCCACAACGGCGTCACGCTGGGCAACGACCGGCTCGGCTTCGTGTGCACGATGCTCACCACCGACGCCCAGCCCGGGCTCGAGGGCTACTACATCGAGGCGGACCGGCCGCTGGCGCCGGAGGAACGGGTGCGGTTCTCACCGGGGGAGCGTCCACGGGGCGAGCCGGTGGCGCTGCCGTTGCCCTCGTGGGATCCGGCCCGGCTGGCCAAGGTGGAGCGCAACTACGCCGCCATGTACGTGCACACCATCCTGCCCGCGCTGTGCAGCGTCGTCGGCGTGGCCGATGCGGCGTCCGTCGGGCGCACCGCAGCCCGCCAGATCGGCATGCAGTACCACCCGGCGATCATGACCCTGCTGGGCGAGGACCCCGACCGTCCGGCGGTGCCGTTCGCCGTTCGCTTCGCCCGTCTGCTCGCCGCCCACGGCACGCCGGCCACCGTCCGTACCGATCCGAACGGTACGGCCGGCGTGCGGCTGGACCGGTGGAAGCTGTTCGACGGGCAGGACGTGCACCCGGCGGTGTTCGAGGCATGGAACGGGCTGTGGGAGGGCATGGCCGCCATGGAAGGCGTGCAGCTGTGGGTCGACGCCCGGCTCGACCTCGGCGACGACGCCTTCGTGTGGCGGGTGCGCTGAGCGTCGGCGGGCGGTCAGCCCAGGGCGGCGAGGACGGCGTCGGCGAACGCGTCGGTCGACGCGGTGCCGCCCTGGTCGGGCGGGATGTGCTCGCCGGCGGCGTAGACGGCCGACACGGCGTCGTCGACCCGCCGGGCGGCGTCGGTGAAGCCGAGGTACTCCAGCATCATCACCGCGGAGAGCAGCGTGCCGGTCGGGTTGAGGATGCCCTGACCCACGATGTCCGGTGCGGTGCCGTGGGCGGACTCGAAGTAGGCGTAGTCGTCCCCGTAGCAGCCCGATGGCGCCAGGCCCATCCCGCCCAGCGTCGCCGCCGCCTCGTCGGAGAGCACGTCTCCGTAGAGGTTGGGCAGCAGCAGCACGTCCAGCCCGTGCGGTCGCAGCACGAGCCGGTGGGCCATGTCGGCCACGATGTACTGCTCGAAGGCCACGTCGGGGTACTCGGCGCCGATCTCGCGCACGATGTCGCAGAAGTACCGATCGGTCTTGGGCAGCATGTTGGTCTTGGCCGAGACGGTCAGCTTGCCCCGCCGTTTGCGGGCCAGTTCGTAGCTGAAGCGGGCCACCGCCTCGGTGCCGGGGCGGGTGATCACCTTGACCGCGAAGCGCCCTTCCCCCTCCCACACCAGCCGGGCCTTGGGCCCGATGAGGCCGGAGGCGCGCAGTGCCTCGGCGTCACCCATCACCCCGATGTACGCGTCCTCGAGGTTCTCGCGCACGATGACGTAGTCGATGCCGTCGGGTTGCGCGAGGGGCGATCGGAACCCGGGGCGCCAACGAACCGGCCGGACGTTGGCGTAGGTGCGCCGGCCCCACCGCATGTAGGTGGCGCCGGGTGTGGTGCCGTTGGTCGAACCGAACAGGCACGTGTCCGCGGCGTCGATGCGATCGTGCACGAAGCGCTCCCGCTCGGCGACGTCGAGCTCGGCCAGCTCCGCGCCGATCGGCAGCACGTCCCAGTCGATGGGCAGCCCGAGGCTCAGCAGGACCCGCAGCGAGGCGTTCACCCCTTCGGGGGCGGCGTCATCGCCCGGGATGACGCAAACGGTGCGGCGATCGCGGCTGGCGTTGCTCATGGGGCGGCGTTCTAGCACAGCACCGGTGACCGGCGGTTCGACGCGTCTGGTCGGGGCGCTTCGCCAACGTGGAGTAAAACAAATGACCCCGCAAGGTGCTGCGGCGCCGTCGGTACGGTGGCGACGTGACGCTCCAGTCCCGCAACAGCCCGACCGCCTTCGGTTTCGAGCTCGCCGCCCACCGCCATTTCGAGGTGGCGACGCTGCTGTCGCGGCTCGGGGTGCTTCGCGCACCGGGCCCGAGCGCCGCTCGTCCGGCCGGACCGGGCACCGACATCGAGCGCCTCACCCCCACGATCGTGGACGCTGCCGTGGGTCTGTGCCGCCTCTCCGAGGCGCTCGCCGCGCACGTCGAGCAGGGCGAGCAGGGCGAGCAGGGTGAGCACGGTGAGCAGGGCGAGCACGGTGAGCACGTCGAGCTGCCCGCGTCGTGGCCGGCCCGGGTGCCGGTGCAATCGATCGCCGATGCGGCCACCGCCCTGGCGCTGGCTGCGTCGCTGCTCGATCTGATCATCGAGGACTGCCTCGACCGCGAGGACCTGCTGGCCCTGGGCGTGCCCCAGCGGTTGCGCAACACCCGTCGGCTGCTGCGCGATGGACTCTCCGCGGATCTCGAGGCTGTGGCCGACGCCGACCGCTCCTCCTGGTTCGACCGCGACGCCGGTGGCGACGGCGGTGGCGATGGCGACGGCGGTGGCGACAGCGGTGGATGACCGGCCCGTGCCGGCGCGTTAGCGTCCTGGGCCATGCACATCGGTCTGTTTCTCGGCGCGTTCGTCCCGCCCATGACGCCCGCCTTCCTCGCCACCGCCGCCCGCGCCGCGGAGGCGCGAGGCTTCCATTCGTTGTGGGTCGGTGAGCACGTGGTGCTCTTCGACCGCTACGCCAAGGAGTACCCCTACGCCGAGACGGGCGAGGTCCCCGCCAGCGGCGAGGCGGGCATGACCGAGCCGTTCACGACGCTGGCCTGGCTGGCCGGCCAGACCACGACCATACGGCTCGGTACGGGCGTGATCCTGGTGCCGCAGCGCAACCCGCTGTACACCGCCAAGGAGGTGGCCAACGTGGACTGGCTGTCCGGCGGCCGGTTCGACTTCGGCATCGGCGTGGGCTGGCAGCGCGAGGAGTACGAGGCGTTGCAGGTGCCGTGGGAGCGCCGCGGCGCCCGCAACGACGAGTACATCGAGCTGATGCGTCGGCTGTGGATGGACTCGGAGTCCGCCCACGAGGGCGAGTTCTGGTCGCTCGCACCGTCGCGGGCGTTCCCCAAGCCGGTGCAGCAGCCGCACCCGCCGATCCACGTCGGCGGCGAGAGCGATGTGGCGATCCGCCGCGTCGTGCGCCTGGGGGCGGACTGGCTGCCGTTCAACGTGAGCCCCGAGCTGCTGGTCGAGCGCCGCGCCGCGCTGGCCTCGTTGCTCGAGGGCACCGGTCGCAGCATCGACGACGTGCACATCACGGCCAGCCCGAACCGGGATTCGGCCCGCCCCGAGCTGGCCGCGGCCTTCGCCGATGCGGGGGCGGACCAGCTGCTGGTGCACCTGCGCCGCAAGGTCACCGTGGAGACCGTCGAGTCCGCCCTGGACGAGCTGGCGACCGCCTACGGCATCTGAGCGGCCTGGCCGCGCCGGCTGCGCCGCATCGCAGCCGGCCGGCCGGCGACTCGGCGCTCGATCAGTCCCACTGCAGGCCGCCGTCGACGTTCCAGGACTGGCCGGTCACGTTGCGGGCGCCCTCGGAGGCGAGGAACACGGCCAGCGCGGCGATGTCGGAGGGCTCGTTGGCCCGCCGCAACGGGATCGAGCGCACGGCGCGGGCCTCGGCCTCGGCCCGGGTGCCGCCCAACCGGTCGACCAGCTCGTCGATCACCTGGTCGAACAGCGCGGTGCGGGTGACGCCCGGGCAGATCGAGTTGACGTTGATCCCGAAGCGGGCCAGCTGGGAGGCGGCGATGCGGGTCATGGCGATGACCGAGCCCTTGGTGCCGGCGTAGGCGACGTTGGAGGTGCCCCGGTAGCCCTTGCCGGCGATGGAGGCGATGTTGACGATGCGCCCGCCGGTGCCGGCGTCGCGCATGGCCTTGGCCGCCGCCTGCATCACGAAGAACAGGCCCTTGGCGTTCACCGAGTAGATGCGGTCCCAGTCCGGCTCGGTGACGTCGAAGAAGCCGAGGCTCTTGGTCACCCCGGCGTTGTTGACCACGACGTCGAGCCGGCCGTGCCGGGCGACGACGGTGTCCACCATGCCTTCGCACTCGGCCACCTTCGACACGTCGCCGCGCAGAAACGACGACGGCGCGCCGATGGCGTCCATCACCGACCGGCCGGCCGCCTCGTCGATGTCCACCCCGACGACCGTGGCGCCGGCCTCGGCGTACGCCTGCGCGATCCCGGTGCCCATCCCGGCGCCGATCCCGGTCACCAGTGCGATCCTGCCGTCCAACTCACCCATCGTTCGTCCCCCTACGGTCGCAACGTCGGCCGACACGGTACCCCGCTACTGTGTGACGCCGGCCGGGGGCCGAAGGGGGAGCGAGCATCATGGGGATCGACGCGGCGAGCACGCCGACGGGGCCGCTGCAGGGCGTGCGGATCATCGATCTGTCGGCGGTGGTGTCCGGCCCGTTCGGGACCTCGATCCTGGCCGATCAGGGCGCCGACGTGATCATGGTGGAGCAGGCCCACGCCCCGGACCTCATCCGCAGCTCGGGCCCGTTGGCCGACTCCGCCCAGGGCGTCAGCGCGCCGTTCAACTCGATCAACCGCAACAAGCGCTCGATCACGCTGAACCTCAAGCACGACGACGGCAAGGCGCTGCTCAAGCGGCTGGTGGCCGAGGCCGACGTGGTGGTGCAGAACTTCCGGCCCGGCGCCCTCGATCGCCTCGGTGTCGGTTGGGAGGACCTGCGGCAGGTGAACCCCCAGTTGATCATGTGCTCGATCAGCGGGTTCGGTTCGGACGGGCCGTACTCGCACCGTCCCGCGTTCGACCCGGTGGTGCAGTGCATCAGCGGGTACCCGGTGGTGCAGGCGGCCGGTGGCCGACCCACGCTCATGGGCACCATCGTGTGCGACAAGGTGACCTCGCTCAACGTCGCCCAGGCGATCTGCGCGGCGCTGGTGGCACGGGCCAACGGGCACGGCGGCCAGCACATCGAGCTGGCCATGGTGGACGCGTCGATCCACTTCCTGTGGCCCGAGGCGATGTGGAACCACACCTACCTCGACCACGACGTCGAGATGCCCGAGCTGACCGCGCTGTACCGGCTGTTCCCCACCATCGACGGCTGGGCGCTGGTGTACTCGGTGTCCACCGATCCACAGTGGCAGGGGATGTGCCGCGCCTTCGGGCGAGCGGACCTGGCCACCGACCCGCGCTTCGTGGACCTGCAGGCCCGCACCCGGCACTCCGTCGAGATGAACGACGAGATCGAGAAGGAGACCGGGCGGTACACCACCGACGAGCTGGTGCAGCTGATGGACAGCCACGATGTGCCGGTGGCGCCGGTCAACACCCGCCAGGCGGTGATCGACGACCCGCACGTGCGACACCGCAACATCGTGGTCGAGTCCGAGCACCCGACCGCCGGTCGGATGCGCAACGTGCGCCCGCCGGCGCTGTTCTCCGCCACGCCGGCTCAGCTGCGCCTACCGGCGCCGACGTTCGGTCAGCACACCGACGAGGTGCTGCACTCGTTGCTCGGACTCGACGACGACGCCGTCGCCGCACTGCGCGCCGACGGCGTCATCGCCTGATCGTCGATCCCGACCCGGATGCCACCGTCTGAGGACGGGGCGCCGCGGCGCGCTCAGACGGCGGCCAGCTCCATCGGCTCGGTCTGCAGCTCGTGCAGGGCGGGCAGCACCTCTTTGGCGAACAGCCGCAGGCTCTTCTCCGCGACCTCTTGGGGCATGGAGCCGTAGCGGAACACGAAGGAGATCTCCGACGTGCCGAACTGGCGGGCCAGCTCGCTGACGCGCTCGATGATCTGGTCGGGCGTGCCCCACGGGTGGCCGTCGACGATGGAGCGCCGCCAGCCCATGTCGTTGTCTCGCAGCGCCTCGGCCATCTTGGCGTAGCCGTTGTAGCCCTGGAGGCCGTCGAAGTGCGTGCCGCCCAGCTCGTAGTGGCGCAGCGCGCTGTCGGTGTACTCCAGCATGTAGCGCTCGGCGTTGTCCCGGGCCTCCTGTGCCGTCTCGCCGCAGTAGGTCCACAGCGCCAGCTTGGTCGCCACCGGGCCGAGGCCGACCTCCTGGCGCAGGCGCATGTAGTTCTGCGCGCCGCCCAGCGCGATGCGCAGGGCCGAGGTGGGGATGATGAGCGGCTTGACGTCCATCTTGGCGGTGACGGCCATCGTCTCGGGCGAGCCGGCGGCGGCGAGCAGGACGTCGGAGATGTCCTTGCCCGGCTGCGGGCGCAGGCGCACGTTCTCCACGTCGAAGTGCTGGCCGTGGAACGTGCACTCACCGGTGGCGAGCAGCTCCTTGATGATGGCGAGTCCTTCGTCGAAGCGGCCGCGGGCGGTGTTCTGATCGATGCCCATGCCGGCGTACTCCCGGCGGCCGAGGCCGCGTCCCACACCGGCGAGCACGTGGCGGTCCTCGCCGAGGAGCGCGTCGAGCATGGCGATGTCCTCGGCGACGCGCACGGGGTTGTGCCAGGGCAGCACGATCACCATGGTGCCGAGGTCCACGTTCTTGGTTGCCGCAGCGAGGTAGGTCAGCAGCTGCAGCGGGTTGGTCACCATCGTGTAGGGGGTGAAGTGGTGCTCGATGGTCCACACGCTGTCGAAGCCGAGCTCGTCGGCGAGCAGTGCGTGGCGGATCTCGTCGCGGAAGATCTGCCGGTCGGCGATGGCGGGGCGGGTGGGCACACCCTCGCCGCGCTCGGCCGCTTCGTAGCGGTCCCAATCCCCGTAGTTCTGGCAGATGATGGTGACTCCGGCGCGCATGGGCTGCACTTCCCTTCTTCGGTGACCGACGCGCCCGAACGTACCGCGCCTTTTCGGAGCGTGGTTCGAAAGCGGGACGTCTGTCGAGAGAAAGGGTCTTTCGGCCTTGCGCGCGGTTCGGGCCCGTTCGCCCACGTTCCGTCGGAGATGGCCGATTCGATGGAGGTGATCCGAACCCCCTCGCACCGAATCGGCGCCGATTCGGTGCGAGGAGTGGCCGGCGTCACATCGATGGGCGTGGACCATACCGATGCGTATGGTCGGGTGCCGGGCGGGGCCGGGCGGTGCCGGTCAGGCCATGGCCGGTGTGCGTGCGTCGCGCATCGTGAAGCCCCGGAAGTTGTCGGCGACGATCTCGTCGCACTCCTGGCGGTACACGCCCACGCCGCCGATGTACGGCATCAGCACGCGGGGCTTGCCCGGCACGTTGGAGCCCATGTACCACGAGTTGGCCAGCGGGTAGAGCGTTGCCGCACCCGCCTCGTTGTTGTGCTCGACCCAGAAGTCCTCGGCCTCCTTGGTCGCTTCGATGGCCGACTTGTGGTTGTTCCGCAGGTGGCTGAGGATCGTCCCGATCAGCTCCACGTGCTGCTCGATGGACACCATCATGTTGGAGAACACCGACGGGCTGGCCGGCCCTGTGATGGTGTAGAAGTTCGGGAAGCCGTGCACCATGAGGCCGAGGTAGGTGCGGGTGCCGTCCTTCCACTTGTCCTTGAGGGTGATGCCGTCGCGGCCCTCGATGTCCACGTTGACCAGCGCGCCGGTCATGGCGTCGAAGCCGGTGGCGAACACGATGGCGTCGAACTCGAAGGTCTCCTCGCTGGTGCAGACCCCGCTCGGGGTGATCTCGGTGAGCGGGGTGCGCCGCAGGTTGACCAGGCGCACGTTCTGCCGGTTGAAGGTCTCGTAGTAGCCGGTGTCCAGGCACGGCCGCTTCGTGCCCACCGGGTGGTCGAAGGGGCACAGGTCCTCGGCCGTCTGCGGGTCCTTCACGATGGAACGGATCTTGTTGCGGATGAACTCCGCCGCCGTGTCGTTCGCCGCCTTGTCGGTGATCACGTCGGTGAAGGCCAGCAGCAGTGCGACGAGGTTGCCCTCGCTCCAGCCCTGCTCGTACTTGGCGTTGCGCTCCTCCTCGGTCACCTCCAGCGCGGACTTCGTCGGCAGCTCGACCGGTACCCCGAACCCGGATTCCTTCGCCGCCTGGCGTTGCGCCCGGTAGTCGGCCTTCATCGAACTGACCTCCGCCTCGGTGAGCAGACGGTTGCCGGCCGGCATGGAGAAGTTCGGGGTGCGCTGGAACACCGTCACGTGCGCCGCCTGCTGGGCGATGAGCGGGATCGACTGGATGCCCGACGATCCGGTGCCGATCACGCCGACCCGCAGGCCGGTGAAGTCCACGCCCTCGTGGGGCCAGTGGCCGGTGTGGTAGGTCGGCCCGCGGAAGCTGTGCACGCCCTTGATCTCCGGCAGCTTCGAGTGCGACAGGCAGCCCGACGCCATCACGTAGTGCTGCGCGCTGATCGTCTCCCCCTTGGAGGTGTGGATTCGCCACACCGCGGCGGCGTCGTCCCAGACCGCCCGATCGACGGCGGTCTCGAACTCGATGTCGCGGCGCAGGTCGAAGCGATCGGCCACGTGGTTGGCGTAGGTCAGGATCTCCGGCTGCGGGGAATACTTCTCCGACCAGCTCCACTCCTGCTCGAGCTGCTCGTCGAAGGAGTACGAGTAGAAGAGGCTCTCCACATCGCAGCGGGCGCCGGGGTAGCGGTTCCAATACCACGTGCCGCCGACCCCGTCGCCGCGCTCGAGGACCTTGGCGGCGAAGCCGAGCTGTCGCAGGTGGTGCAGCATGTACATGCCGCCGAAGCCGGCGCCGACGATCACGACGTCGACGCTGCGGCCCTCGCCGTTGGACTGTGTCATGGGATTGCTCCTGTGGTGGTGCTGTGCAGGTTGGTGGTGGCTCGCGGATGGGGGACGGGCGGTCGACGCGACGACGTCGTCAGGCGAACACCTTGCGCAACGCGGCGGCCGCCCGATCGGCGGCGGCGTCGGCGGCGGCGAAGGTTGCGGGCATCTGCCAGAAGGCGTGGATCTGCCCGTCGAAGCGCTCGGCCTCGACGCTCACGCCGGCGGCGCGCAGGGCGGCGGCGTACGCCTCGCCCTCGTCGCGCAGCGGGTCGAACTCGGCGGTGAAGACCACCGCGGCGGGAAGGCCGGAGAGGTCCTTCGCCCGCAGCGGGCTGACGTAGGGATCGTCGGCGGAGCCGGCATCGACATAGTGGTCCCAGAACCACTCCATCATCGAGGTGGTCAGCAGGTACCCCTCGCCGTTGGCCGCGTAGGAGGCGGTGCCGTAGCTGCGATCGGTCACGGGGTACACCAACAGCTGCAGGCGCAGGGCCGGCCCGTGCTCGTCGCGGGCCTTCAGCGCCACGGCGGCGGCGAGGTTGCCGCCGGCGCTGTCGCCGCCCACCGCGAGGCGGGTGGGGTCGACGCCGATCTCCGCCCCGTTGGCGGCGACCCACGCCAGCGCGGCGTAGCAGTCCTCCAGGGGGGCGGGGTAGCCGTGCTCGGGGGCGAGGCGGTACTCGACGGAGACGACCTTGCAGCCGGCCCGGGCGGCGACGTTGCGGCAGATGGCGTCGGTCGACTCGATGGTGCCGATCACCCAGCCGCCACCGTGGTAGTAGACGAGCGCGCCGACCGCGCCGTCGACGCCCTGCGGGGTGTACACCCGCACCGGCAGCGGACCGCCGGGTCCGGTGATGGTGCGGTCCTCGGTCTGCACGGTCTGGTCGCCGGGTCCAGCGAGCGCGATGAACCCGGCGGCGGCTTCGCGGGCTTCGGCCGGCGCCATCTCGTTCAGGGCGGGCATGTTGGCTTCCGCCATCTGCTGCAGCAGGCCGGCGGCGATTGGATCGAGGGCCATCGATCGTCCTTTCGGGACGGCCCCGGCGTCGGCGCGCATCGTGTTGCGCCGGTTCCGCCGAAGCGTTGTTGACAAATTGTCGACGCGTGCCTGTGATGTGATGTCGGAACGTCTGCGTGACATGTGTCGTGCTGCGTTGACCACGCACAACGTTGTCCCATACCGACGGGTTCGGTCATCGGCCCGGCCGATGGCGAACGTAACACGTCGGCCTGTCGTGCCGCAGGGCGACCGCTCCGTGCTCGCGGGGCCAAACGACCCGTCGCTCTGCCCATACCGGCACGTGTCGTGTTCGGCCACGGTCGCAGCGCGCGAGAAATCAAAAGCTTCATAGAAATCGCAACTGCTAGCTCTATCGCGAGCAGTTTCAAAAATGGGTCGCTCTTGACAAAGCAACCGTCGGCTTGTGCTAGACCTCGCAGCGGCCGCCCGGTAGCGCCTTCGGGGGAAGGCAGCGCGGCGGCTCGTGACAAGGGGGAACCATGGTCAGCGTGTTGTGGCGCGCCCGGCGATCGATCGGGATGGAGCGCGCTGGTCGGCGTCGATGCCGTGTCGTGGCCGCGCTGGTGTGCGCTGCGCTCCTTGCCGCCGCCTGCGGCGGAGACGACGGTGGCGACGGACCGGCGGCCCGCGCCTCGAACGGCTCCACCGCATCCGGGGCGGCCGCTCCGACGGGCGAACCGATCAAGGTCATGACCTCCGCGCCGGTCAACACCCAGTTGCCGCCCTACCCCAACATCCCCGAGGCGGCCAAGATCTACGCCAAGTACATCAACGACAAGGGTGGCATCAACGGTCGGCCGCTCGAGGTGATCACCTGCGACGACCGCGGCGAGGCCAACGAGGCGGCCAACTGCGCCCGCCAGGCGGTGGAGGAGAAGGTCGTCGCCAACGTCGGCTCGTTCACCTTCGACGTCAGCCGCGGCATCGACATCCTGCGCGAGGCCAACATCGCCTGGTTCGGGGCGTGCTGCCCGATCGTGCAGCAGGAGTTCTCCTACGAGAACTCCTTCGTGCTCGGCGCCAACTTCGCCGCCTCCACCGGCGCCGCGGTGCGCATGATCGAAGACGGCTGCAAGGCGCCGGCCGCCGTCGTGGTCGAGCTGGCCACCACCGACCTGGCCCGGGCCCAGATCGAGAACGGCTACCGATCGGCAGGGTTCGACCCGGCCAAGGCGAAGTTCGTGACCCTGCCGCTGACCGCGCAGGACTACACCTCCCAGGTCGCCCAGGCGACCGACGGGACGGACTGCATCTACGGCGGCATCTCCGACTCCAACTGGCTGGCCTTCCTGCCCGCCATGGAGGCGACCGGCGCCAAGCAACGCCTCTACGGCCTGCAGGGCAACCTCAACGGCAAGGTGGCCGAGCAGTTCCCCGAGCTCACCGAGAACGGCGTGGTGGTCAACTCCTACACCGACATCGTGAGCGACGTGTGGGAGGACTACCGCACCGCGCTGGAGACCTACGACGCGCCGGATCTGGATTGGAACAGCCTCGCCGGGTTGGGCACGTGGACCGCGTTCACCGCCTTCACCCAGATCGTCGAGTCGATGGAGGGCGACATCACCGCCGAGACCTTCCTCGCCGCCGCCTCCGAGGCGACCGCGGTCGACACCGGCGGGATGATCAACGTGCTGGATCTGACCAAGCCCTACGAGGGTGCGGCCGGTTCGGGCGAGGCCGGATCGTTCCCCCGCATCTTCAACCGGTCCGTCGCCTACGACGTGATCCACGACGGGAAGCTCGCGCCGACCGACGGCAAGTTCTACGACATGACCAACGCCCTCGAGGGCAAGCCGTCCTGAGCGAAGGAGACAGTGCAATGCAGCAGGAACGAACGGAACGACATCGGGCCCGAACGGCGCGCTGGTGGTTGATACCGGTACTGGCCGCCGCGCTGCTCGCCGCGGCGTGCGGCGGCGATGACGGTGGAAGCGCGACGGAGGGATCCGGCGCATCGACGGAGGCTGACGGCGAAGCGGGCGGCTCCGGGGCGGCGCTGACCGGCGAGCCGATCAAGGTGATGAACGAGGCGCCGATCGACACCAACGCCACGCCGTACCCGAACATCAAGGAGGCGGCGCAGATCTACGCGAAGTGGATCAACGACAACGGCGGCATCAAAGGCCGGCCGCTCGAGGTCATCTTCTGCGACGACCGCAACGACGCCAACGAGGCCGGCAACTGCGCCCGCAAGGCGGTCGAGGAGAAGGTGATCGCCAACGTCGGCTCGTTCACCATCGACGTCAGCCGGGGCATCCCCATCTACGAAGAGGCGAGCATCGCCTGGTTCGGGGCGTGCTGTCCGATCGTCGCCCAGGAGAACACCTCGAAGATCTCCTTCCCGATGGGCTTCGTCAACGGCTTCAACACCGCAGCGGCCATCAAGATGATCGAAGACGACTGCAAGAGCGTCGTCGACGTCTACGGCGACCTACCGGTGGCCGACGTGTTCCACGAGGCGTTCGCCAACGGCTGGAAGTCCGCCGGCGGTGACGTGTCGAAGCTGAAGACCGTCCGCATCCCGCTCGCGCCGGGCGACTACAGCGCCGAGGCGGCCAAGATGACCAGCCCGGCGGTGGACTGCCTGTGGGGCAACATCGGCGAGGCCAACTGGCCGTCGTTGATCACCGCCCTCAACAGCACCGGTGTGCTGCCCCGCCTCTACGGCCCGCAGGGCAACCTGAACTCCAAGGTGGCCGAGCAGTTCCCCGAGGAGACCAACGACGGCCGGGTCATGAACGTGTACCCGAACATCGCTGCGCCGGTGTGGGACGACTACCGCGCCGCGCTGGAGAAGTACGACGCGCCGGATCTGGATTGGAACAGCCTCGCCGGGTTGGGCACGTGGACCGCGTTCACCGCCTTCACCCAGATCGTCGAGTCGATGGAGGGCGACATCACCGCCGAGACCTTCCTCGCCGCGGCCAGCGCCACCGCGTCGCTCGACACCGGCGGCATGGTCGGCGTGCTCGACTTCACCAAGGAGTGGGACGGCGGCGGCGGGAACTTCCCGCGCATCTTCAACCGCACCATCTTCTTCGACGTGATCAAGGACGGGAAGCTGGAGCCGTCACCGGACGAGCCCATCGACGTGACCGCCGCCTTCGACGGCAAGCCGTCCTAGCGCACGACGCTCGGGACACGTCGCAACGCTGAAGGATCGTTGGGAGGAACGCTCGGTATGGAAGTACTTCGGTTCGCGTTGTTGGGCCTCGGGCTGGGCGCGCTCTATTCGCTCGCCTCGCAGGGCCTGATGGTGATCTACCGGGGGTCGGGCGTGCTCAGCTTCGCCCACGGTGCCATCGGCATGGTGGGGGCGTACATCCACTGGGAGGTCAAGGTGAAACAGGAGCAGCCCTGGTGGCTGGCCTGGATCATCGGCCTGCTGGCCTGCGCGGCCATCGGCGCGCTGTCGCATCTGCTGGTGATGCGACAGCTGCGCCGGGCCTCGCCGCTCGCCCGCATCGTGGCGACGTTGGGCATCCTGATCGTGCTGCAGTCCGCCGCGGTGCTGCGCTACGGCGCTCGGGTCACCGCGGTGAGCTCCGAGCTGCCCCGAACGCTGGTGCACCCCTTCGGGCTGACGATCTCCATCGACCGATTCATCCTGGTCGGCATCGCCGCGGCGGTGAGCGCCCTGTTGTGGGCGTTGTACCGCTACACCCGCTTCGGCCTCGCCACCACGGCGGTGGCGGAGAACCAGCGGGCGGCTTCGAGCGTCGGGCTGTCCCCGGATCGGATCGCCACCCTCAACTGGGCGCTGGGCTCCGCGCTGGCCGGTATGGCGGCCATCCTCATCGCGCCGATCGTGCAGCTGCAGGTGGCGACGATGACCAACCTGGTGCTCGCCGCCATGGCCGCCGCGCTGGTGGCGGGCTTCCGGTCCTTTCCGATCGCCTTCGCCGCCGGCGTGGCCCTCGGCATCCTGCAGACCGAGCTGGTCCGATTCGTGAACACGCCCGGCGTCCCGGCGTCGTTGCCGTTCGTCGTGATCGTGGTGTGGATGGTGGCGCGGGGCCAGGCCCTGCCGCTGCGCGACTTCTTCCTGCAACGCCTGCCCGCGGTGGGCAGCGGTCGGGTGAACGCCAAGGCCCTCGCCGTCGGGCTGGTCGCCACCGCGGTGGTGATCCTGCTCGTGCCGCTGCGTTGGCAGGATGCGTTCATCACCACCTTCGCCATGGGGCTGGTCCTGCTGTCGGTGGTGGTCATCACCGGGTACGCCGGGCAGCTGTCGTTGGCGCAGTTCGCCCTGGCCGGCTTCGGTGCGCTCGTCGCCGGCCGACTGGTGGACGCCGGTGGCTGGCCGTTCCTGCCCGCCATGATCGCCGGGGTGGTGGCCACCGTCCCGCTCGGTGCGCTGTTCGCCCTGCCCGCGGTGCGCGCCCGGGGCATCAACCTCGCCATCGTGACGCTCGGTCTGGGCACCGGCATCGAGCTGATGATCTTCCAGAACGGTGACTTCGTCGGCGGGTTCGCCGGGACCAAGGTGGGCAAGCCCTCGCTGTTCGGGTGGGACTTCAACGCCATCACCTATCCCGGCCGCTACGCCATCGTGTCCATGGTGTGCTTCACGGTGGTGGCGCTGATGGTGGCCAGCATGCGTCGCGGGCGATCCGGTCGGCGTCTGCTGGCGGTGCGCACCAACGAGCGGGCCGCCGCCGCCCTCGGCATCAGCGTGCCCGGCGCCAAGGTGTACGCCTTCGCCGTGTCGGCCGGGATCGCCGCCCTGGGCGGGATCCTGCTCGCCTTCCGCAAGGACGTGATCATCTACGGCAACGAGTTCACCAACTTCACGTCGATCCTCACCGTGGCGTGGTCCTTCATCGGCGGCATCGGGTTCCTGTTCGGGCCGATCTTCGGCTCCACCCTGGCGCCCGGTTCGCTCGGGGCGCAGCTGTCCAACGTCATCTTCTCCAGCGTGACGCGCTACCTGCAGCTCATCGGCGGTGCCTTCGTGGTGCTGCTGGTGCTGCAGAACCAGGACTGCATCGCCCGTGAGTCGATCAACCAGGTCGCCTTCGTCACCGGGAAGCTGCGGGGCCGGTTGCCCGGGCTGCGTCGGGAGCGGCCCGTCGAACGGGTCGAGCTGCCGCCCGAGGAGGAGGGCCGGGCCCGGGACCGGGTACGGCCGCAGGTGCTCCGGGTCGACGGCCTCACCGTGCGCTACGGCGGGGTGACCGCGGTCGACGAGGTGGACTTCGTGGTCGAGCCGGGTCGAGTCGTGGGGCTCATCGGGCCCAACGGGGCGGGCAAGACCTCGGTGATCGACGCGGTCACCGGCTTCACCCGGGCGGCCGGCTCGGTCGTGCTGGACGGAACCGACGTGTCGGCGTGGTCGGTGCCCAAACGGGCCCGAGCCGGCATCTCCCGCTCGTTCCAGTCCCTCGAGCTGTTCGAGGACGCCACCGTGCTGGACAACCTGCGCGCCGCGTCGGACCCGCGAGACCGCCTGTCCTACCTCACCGACCTGGTCCACCCCCGGACCCCGCCGCTGCCGCCGACGGTGGTGGCCGCCATCAGGGAGTTCCGTCTGGAGGACGATCTGCTGCGTCACGTGCAGGACCTGCCCTACGGGCAGCGGCGGCTGCTGGCCATCGCCCGCGCGGTGGCCGCCCAGCCGAGCGTGCTGCTGCTCGACGAACCGGCGGCCGGTCTGGGCGACGTGGAGACGGCCGAGCTGGCCCACCTGGTGCGGCGCCTCGCCGACGACTGGGGCATCGCCGTGCTGCTGGTCGAGCACGACATGAACTTCGTGATGAGCGTGTGCGACCGGATCGTGGTGCTCGACTTCGGCCGCCGGATCGCCGAGGGCACCCCCGAGCAGGTCCGCAACGATCCGGCGGTCGTCGCCGCCTACCTCGGCCAGAGCGACGAGCAGATCCAGCACTCCGATGAGACCGACACCGCGGCGGTGACCTCGTGAACGATGCCAACGGGACCACGATCGACGTGCGCGACGGCGCCGTACCGCCCAGGATGGCGACGGGCGTGCCTGCGGTGCGTACCGTGGGCCTAGCCGCGGGGTACGGCGCCCAGCCCGTCGTGCACGACGTCGAGATCGAGGTGCACCCCGGCGAGGTGGTGACCCTGCTCGGACCGAACGGCGCAGGCAAGACGACGACGCTGCTGGCGCTGGCCGGCGAACTGCCGCCGCTGGCCGGCCACGTCGAGCTCGACGGCGCGCCGACGCGGACGCCGCTGCACCGCCGAGCCCGCAACGGGCTCACCTTCGTCACGGAGGAGAAGTCGGTGTTCATGGGGCTGAGCACCCGGGACAACCTCCGCGTCGGCGGGGTGCGGGTGCAGGACGCGCTGGCGCTGTTCCCCGAGCTCGAGCGCCGCCTCGATGTCCGAGGCGGGCTGCTCTCCGGCGGCGAACAGCAGATGCTCACCCTCGCCCGGGCGCTCGCCCGCCGGCCCCGACTGCTGCTGGCCGACGAGCTGTCCATGGGGCTCGCCCCGCTGATCGTGCAGCGGTTGTTGGAAGCGGTCCGTGCCGCCGCGGACGAGCAGGGCACGGCGGTGCTCCTCGTCGAGCAGCACGTGCGCAAGGCGCTGCGCTACGCCGACCGGGTCTACGTGATGCGTCGCGGCCGGATCGAGCTGAGCGGCACCGCTGCCGAGATGGCGACCCGCATCGATGAGATCGAGGACCAGTACCTGTCGGCCGGAACGTGAGCGCGGCGCACCGCTAGGCTCGGCCCGGTCCGGGCCGGATGCCAGGGGGAGCGACATGAGCATGATCCCGCAGCGGGTCACCATCACCGATGACACCATGCGCGAGGGGCTGCAGATCGAGAGCCCCGACATCAGCGTGGACGACAAGCTGCGCCTGCTCGACGCGCTCGGCGACACCGGTGCCAAGGTCATCTCGGTCGGTTCGTTCGCCCACCCGAAGTGGACGCCGTCGATGGCGAACATCGAGGAGCTGTGCGAGCGCTTCGTGCCCAAGCCGGGCGTGCGCTACACGGCGGCGATCTTCAACCAGAAGGGCTTCGAGCGGGCCGATCGGTTCTATCCCAAGATCGACGTGCGCACCCGCCGCTTCAGCACGCACGTCGAGAGCTGCGACTCCTTCGCCCGCCGCAACTACAACCGCACCCAGGCCCAGCAGATCGAGGCCATGGACGGGGTGATCGCCGCGGCGCGCCGCGCCGGCGCCGAGCACGGGTCGGTCACCCTCGGCAGCCCGGTCGGCTCGACCGTCGAGGGCCCGTTCCCCCGGGCCCGACGCCTCGACATGATCGGGCTGATGGTCGACACGTGGCACGCCGCCGGCTTCGAGGTGGCCAAGATCTCCTTCTCCGACGCCATGGGCTGGAACCTGCCCCATACGGTGAGCGAGACGATCGAGGCCGTGCGCGAACGCTGGCCGGAGATCACCACGTTCCACCTGCACCTGCACAACTCCCGCGGCGCCACCATCGCCAGCTACTACGAGGCGCTGCGGCTGGGGGTGACCGAGTTCGACACCTCGATCGGCGGGATGGGTGGCTGCCCGTACTGCGGCAACGGCCGTTCGGCCGGGCACGTGCCGACGGAGGACTTCGTCGACCTGTGCCACGAGCTCGGCATCGAGACCGGCTACGACCTCGGCAAGCTGATCGAGGCGGCGTGGGTCGCGGAGGAGATCGTCGGTCACCCGTTGTACGGGCACGTGTCCAAGGCCGGGCCGCGGCCGCGCGGCGAAGCGCTCTACCCGATCGACATGCCCTTCGTGGAGACCCTCGAGGAGGCGTCGCACTTCCGCAGGGGTCCGTCGGTGTACGCCGGTCAGCTCGCGCCGTGGGAGTCCGGGAGCGCGCTGACCGGCTGACGCTCCGTCGATCGGCTCGCCGCGATCAGCTCGCGGCGGCCTGCTCGATGTGCACGATGGGCAGATCGATCTGGCGGGCCAGGCGGCTGGGCAGGTCCAGCCGCAGCCAGCGCGACAGCGCAGCGGGCAGGGTCGACACGATGATCTCGTCGAAGCTGGCCCGGCCCAGCACCTCGAGGGTCGCCTTGAGCGGATCGGACGGGCGCAGCTCCCCGGTCGCCGGCACGCCGGCCTCCCGCAGCAGGGCGAGCTGCAACGCCAGTCGCTCCTCGGCGGCGGCCCAGGCGAACATCGCATCGGTCTCGTCGCCAGCGCCCGGTTCCCCCCACGCAGCCGCGGTGCCGACGACGGGCACCAGCACCGGCACCAGCACGTGGAACTCGCACGGGCCGCCGGCGGTGCGGCGGCGCACCTCGGTCATCAACTCGGCGCCGCCCGCCGTGCGGTTGGCCAGCAGCAGCACCCGCCGCACGGTGGTCACGCCGCCCCCGGGCGCCGCCCGTCGGCGGTCCACCCGGTAGGCCAGCGACAGCGTCACGCCATACTGCAGGGTACCGTCCGGGCCGATGGCGACGCGGCGGTCGACCACCATGGCCAGCCGCAGATCTGCGATCGTGCCGGCCAGGTCGGCCACCGCGGCGGCGGTGGCCTGCTCCCAGCCATCGGGGTGGGTGGCGGAGGCCCGGATGACCCGGTGCACCGCGTCCTGCCCGACGCGGCCGCCGCCCGGCGTCGTGCTGTCGCCCATCAGCTCCCCCGATCGATCGTGGCGGGAACGCTACGCCCGCTCCCGCGTCGCGGCAAGCATCGTGCCCGCCTACGCTGCCGCCCAACCCGTCCGCCCGGCGCACCGCGGGGGAGGGACCGGACCGACAAGGGGGACCCGTCGTGCTCGACGCGTATCGCGTGCTGGATCTGACCGACCATCGGGGCTGGTTGGCCGGCTTGCTGCTGGCGCAACTCGGTGCGGACGTCGTCCTCGCCGAACCGGCCGGGGGCTGGCGGCGCGACAGCACCTTCGATGCGTACAACCGCGGGAAGCGATCGGTCGTGGTCGGCGTCGACGCCACCGTCGAGGAGTTGGTGACGTGGGCCGACGTCGTGCTCGACACCGGAGACCGGCCGGAGGTGGACACCGCCGCCTGGCGCGCCGCCGACCCCGCGCTCGTGACCGCAACGCTGACCCCGTACGGGCCCAGCGGCCCCAAGGCGGCCTGGCTCGCCACCGACCTGACGCTGATGGCGGCCAGCGGGCAGATGGCGGTCACCGGGGACGCCGACCGGCCTCCGGTGCGCACCAGCGTGGGACAGGCGTGGGCCCATGCCGGCAGCGACCTCGCCGTCGGCGCGCTGGTCGCGTTGCACGAGCGCGCCCGCAGCGGGCTCGGTCAGCACGTCGACGTCTCCGCCCAGCAGTCGGTGACGCTCCCCTCGCTGCCCGCCGGCCTGCACGCTGCGGTCGGCCTCGTCCCCTCGCACCGCGAATCCGGCGGCGTGCGCATCGAGGGCACCCACCTGCGTTGGGTGTATCCGGCGCGGGACGGTTACGTCGCCATCTCGGTGTCCTTCGGGGCGATGATCGGACCGTTCCAACGGCGCCTCATGGAGTGGGTGCACGAGTGCGGCCACTGCGACGATGCCACCCTGGCCAAGGACTGGGTCGCGTTCGGTGGGCAGCTGATGAGCGGCGAGGAACCGATGAGCGAGCTGGTGCGGGTGCTCGACTGCATCAGCGCGTTCACCGCGACGAGGACCAAGAACGAGCTGCTGGCCGGCGCGCTGGAGCGCAAGCTGCTGATCGCCCCGGTCTCGACGATGGCCGACGTGCTGGCCAGCCCGCAGCTCGCCGCCCGCGACAGCTGGGACGAGGTGGACGGGATCCGCTACCCCGGGCCGTTCGTGGCCGCCTCCCGCACGCCGCTGCGCCGGTTGGGCGGAGCCCCGGCCCGGCCGCGAGCGGACGCGACGGCGGTGCGCGCCGCGCTGGCGGGCGCTGTGTCCCGCTCGTCGGGCGCTGCCATACCGATCGGTATTGAATCGGAGGGCGGGCCGCTCGCCGGGCTCAAGGTGCTCGATCTCTCCTGGGTCGCCGCCGCCCCGCTGGCCACCCGGCTGCTCGCCTACTGGGGTGCCACGGTGGTGCGGGTCGAGTCCTCGCTGCGGCCCGACCTGACCCGCATCGCGCTCGGCCACCGCGACGACATCGTCGAGGTGGAGAACGCGCTCACCTGGCAGCTGGCCAACGCGGGCAAGCTCGGCCTCGCGCTCACCCTGTCCAAGCCGGAGGCCCGTTCTGTCGTGATGGACCTGGCCCGCTGGGCCGACGTCGCGGTGGAGTCCTTCACCCCGGGCACCATGGCCGATTGGGGTCTCGGCTGGGAGGAGCTGTCGGCGGTGAACCCGGGCCTGATCATGCTGTCGAGCTGTGTGATGGGTCAGCGGGGGCCGTTGCGGAACTTCGCCGGGTTCGGCAACCTGGCTGCGTCGGTGGCGGGCTTCTTCGATGTGACCGGCTGGCCCGACCGCTCCCCGGCCGGGCCGTACATGGCCTACACCGACTACACCTCGCCCCGGTTCACCATGTGCGCGCTGCTCGGCGCGCTCGATCATCGCAGGCGCACCGGCGAGGGCCAGTACCTCGACTTCTCGCAGATGGAGGCGGCCACGCACCTGCTCACCCCGGCGCTGGTGGATGTCCAGCGCGGCGGCGAGGCGGCCACCCGTCGAGGCAACGACGAACCGGGGGTGGTGCCCCACGCCGTGTACCCCGGCCTCGACGCCAGGGCCGGCACGGGGGACGGGGGCGGCTGGATCGCCATCGTGTGCGAGACCGATGAGCAGTGGCGCCGTCTGGCCACCGAGATGCGCCGCGAGGACCTCGCCGGGTTGGGCGCGGCGGACCGGGTGTCTCGTCGCGACGAGCTCGATGCGGTCATCTCGGCGTGGACCGCCCGCCAGGACGCCACCGGCCTCATGTACCGGCTGCAGGCCCAGGGGGTGCCCGCCCACGAGGTGCAGAACTCGGGCGAGCTCCTCGCCGACGCGCAGCTCGGCCATCGTGGCCACTTCTGCTGGGTCGACCACCCCTACGTCCGCCGCTCGGTGGTCGACACGCCGCCGCAGCGGTTGTCGCGCACGCCGGGGGAGTACCGCTGGGCAGGGCCGACCTACGGCCAGCACACCTACGAGGTGCTCGAGACGATCCTCGGCTACGACGGTGAGCGCATCGCGGAGCTCGCCGTCGCCGAGGTCCTCGAGTAGCGGGCGCCGCCGGCCTCGCCGCCACGCAGCGCGCGAATTGGAGTGGGTTCGGTGGTGTCCCGGCGATGCGTCGAGCTTCTCCGGTGACGAAATGGGGCTCGCGGGCGGGCGCTCAGCCGGCGGGGGCGGGCCCGGCGTCGACCGCTCGCCGCCGCACCGGTCGGTCCAGCCAGGCGCTGGCGCCCAGCAGCGCGGACATCACCACCCCGGCGGTGAGCCACGCCGGGCCCGATCCGGCCCAGGCGTAGAGCGGGGCGGCCGTCATCGCCCCCAGCGCGGCAGCGGCCGAGCCCGCCGCCTCCCCCAGGCCCTGCGCCGACGCCGCGTCGCGCTTGGGTGCCGCGTCCGCCAGGGCGGCCTGGGTGCCGGGCGACTGGACCGCTTCGAACAAGCCGTGGGGGATCACCAGTAGGACGATGAGCGGCACCGAGCTGAGAAAGCCGTAGGAGGCCATGATCGGCACCGTCGCCAGGGCCGACAGCACCGAGGTCCAGCGCGGGCCGAAGCGGTCCGACAGCGCACCCGCCCGCTTGGCCACCAGCAGCATGGGCAGGGCGAACCCGGTGAGCGACAGCGTGACGGTCATCGTCGAGGCGCCGAGGCGGTCCAGGTGGGTGGCCCACAACGGTTCGAACACGCCGATGGAGTACCGGAACGACACGATCACCAACATCGCCGCCACCACCCGGCGATCCATGATCAGCCGGCGCATGACCCGGCGCTCGGCCAGGCTGCGCGGCGCCTCCTCCGCGCTGGCCTCCGGCATCGGGATGCGGGCGATGGGCACCAGCAGGGCCGCCACCGCCACCCCGAGCACGACGAAGGGGAGCCGCACGTCGGCCAGCACGGTGAGTCCGCCGGCGATGGGTGGCCCGAACACGAACCCGGCCAGGTACGCCGCGTAGAACATCCCCAGCTGTTCACCCTGGTTGCCCGTGGCGGTGAGCAGGATGGCGCGCCGCGCCGGTGGGACCAGCATGCCGACGCCGGCCCCGAGCAGGGCCCGGGCGGCGACGAACTGCCACAGCTCGGTGGCCGCCGCGAACCACAGCAGGCCGATCGCCGCGGCGGCCACGCCGACCTGCAGCACCAGGCGGGCGTGCCCGCGGTCGGCGTAGCGGGCGATGGACAGCTGCGTGACCAGCGCGGCGGCGAACGCCGCGCCCCCGATCCAGCCCAGGCTGGAGGTGGGCAGGTCGTAGCGCTCCTGCAGCTCGGCCAGCAGCGCGAACACCGAGCTGACCCCGGCCATGGTCACCGCCGCGACGACGTACAGGCCCTTCATGCCGTCAGTCCTTCCACCGCGTCAGTCTCGCGTCATCGGGGCCGCTTCGCGGCGCCGGCGCGCCACCTCCCCTATCGTCGGGTCGGGGAAAGGGGAGTGCGACCGTGACTGCACCGACTGCACCGTTCGTTGACACCGACGAGCTGATCGACGCCGAGCAGGCGAACCGCTACCGCGCCGAGGGGTGGTGGCGGGACCGCACCTACCTCGACGACTTCGACGACGCCGTCGTCGCCGCCCCGGACAAGGTCGCCATCGTCACCCACCGCTCGGAGGCGCCCGACGATCCGGTGGTGCTGAGCTACCGCCAGCTCGACCGCCACGTCCGGCGCTTCGCCGCCGCCCTGGTCGGGCTCGGGGTGGGGCCCGGTCAGGTCGTGTCGGTGCAACTGCCCAACACGTGGATCTTCGCCGCGCTGTCCCTCGCCTGCGGTCGCATCGGGGCGGTGGTGAACCCGCTGGTGCCGATCTTCCGCGAGCGCGAGCTCACCTTCATCCTGGGGCGGACCGAGTCGCCCGTGGTGATCGTGCCGTCGGTGTTCCGCGGCTTCGACCACGCCGCCATGCTCGACCGGGTCCTCGTCGACCTACCGGCCGGTACGCGCGGCTTCGCCGTCGGCATCGAGGAGCCGGTGGGCGCGGTGGCCCCCTTCGAGGCGCACTTCGTGGCCCGCCGCTGGGAGGACGAGGTGGACCCGGCCCGCCTCGAGCGCGACCGCCTGGCCCCCGACGCAGTGGCCGAGCTGCAGTTCACCTCGGGCACCACCGGCGAACCCAAGGGCGTCATGCACACCCCCAACACGATCTACGCCGGAACCCGGGCCTTCTCCGAGACGGTCGGGCTGACCGCGTCGGACAGCATCATCATGCCTTCCACGCTGGCGCACCAGACCGGGTTCCTGGTCGGCATCATCCTGCCCCTCGCGGCCGGGATGAAGGTGGTGTACCAGGACGTGTGGGATGCCGAGGTGTTCTGCCGTCTGGTCGACGACGAGGCGATCACCTTCAGCGCCGGTGCCACGCCGTTCCTGACCGACATCGTGGCGGCCTGCCAGCGCCGCGGCCGGCGGCTGGCCTCGATGCGTTCCTACCTGTGCGCCGGGGCGCCCATCCCCTCGCCGCTGGTGCAGGCCACCCAGGACGACGCCGTCGACGTGCTGATCGCCCTGTGGGGCATGACGGAGAACGGCGGCGTGACGCTGACCCGCCCCGGTGACCCCGTCGAGCTGGTGGCGGACTCCGACGGCACGCCGGTGGGATGGATGGAGGTGCGCGTCGTCGACGACGCGGGCGCCGAGGTCCCCGTCGGCGGGGTGGGTCGCCTGCTCGTGCGCGGCGCCAGCCAGACCATCGGGTACTTCAAGCGGCCCGACCTGTACCGGGCACAACTCAGCGCGGCCGACGACGGCGGTGCGGCGTGGTTCGACACCGGAGACCTCGCCCGACGCCGGCCCGACGGCGGTATCCGCATCGCCGGCCGCACCAAGGACCTCGTCATCCGCGGCGGTGAGAACGTGCCCGTGGTCGAGGTCGAGGCCGTGCTGTTCGGTCATCCGAAGGTGCGCGAGGTCGCCGTCATCGGCTACCCCGACGAGCGGCTCGGCGAGCGGGCCTGCGCGGTGGTGGTGGCCGATGCGGGATCGGATGGGCTGGAACTGGCCGAGCTGACCGCGTGGCTCGATGGGGCCGGTATGGCCAAGCAGTTCTGGCCGGAGCGACTGGAGCTGGTGGAGGCCATGCCGAAGACGCCGTCGGGCAAGATCCAGAAGTTCGCCCTGCGCGAACGGTTCTCGTGATGAGCGCCGCCGCCTCGCCCATCGACGCCGACCGGGTCGCGGTCGCGGTGGAGCACCTCACCGCCCACGGCTGGTACATCTGGGAGCGGGCGCTGTCCGCCGAGCTGTGCGACGAGGTCCTGGCCGAGATCGACCGGCTGAGGCGCCACGGTGTGCCGCGCAGCCTGGACAACGACTTCCACGGCCACCGCACGGTGCGCTACTACGACGTGCTCAACCAAGGAGCGGTGTGGCGGCGGCTGCCGGTGCACCCCGCCATCCTGCCCGTGGTGCGCGCCGTGCTGGGCGAGGACTGCCTGCTCAACACCTACGGCACCTCGATCATCGGACCGGGCGAGGCGGCGCAGCGCATCCACGTGGACGACGGGCCGTTCATCGCGGCCCGCACGTCGGTGCTCCGCGGCCGGCCCCACCTCGGGCCGGGGCGGTGGCGCCAACCCATCGTGTGCAACACCATGATCGCCCTGTGCGACTTCACCGTGGCGAACGGCGCCACCCGCTTCGTGTCCGGCAGCCATACCGAGTCGTATCCGGCGCGGGATGACGTGGCCGCGGTCTACGAGGAGCGCACCGGGCGCCCGATGACGGTGGACGCCGCGGTCATGCCCAAGGGAAGCGTGCTGTTCTTCGAGGGTTCGTGCTACCACGGAGGCGGCGCCAACACCACCGATACCGCACGGTATGCGGTGACGATCGACTACTGCGCCGGCTATCTCCGCACCCAGGAGAACTTCCTGTTCTCGCTCGATCGCGCCACCGTGGCGTCCTTCGACGACGACCTGCAGGCGCTGGTCGGGCTGCGGCTGAGCGAGGCGGGGCTGGGTCACGTGTACACCCATGACCCCGACCCGCTCCAGGCCCGCATCGCGATGGCGTCGACACCGCTGTTCGTCGGCTGACCCCTGGGCCGTCGGCGGCGCGGTTCAGGCGGCGGCGCCGGTTCAGGCGGTGGCGCCGGTTCAGGCGGCGGAGCCGCCGTCGACCGGGACGTGGGCCCCGGTCATGTAGGACGATTCGTCGGACGCCAGGAACAACGCCGCCCGGGCGATCTCCACCGGTTCGCCCAGCCGCCGCATCGGCGTGTTCTTCACCATGGCGTCGGTCACCGACTGGGCGTTGACCCCCAGCATCGGCGTCTGGATCACGCCGGGGTGGATGGAGTTGACCCGGATCTGGTAGCGGGCCAGCTCCAACGCCGCCCCGGCGGTCATGCCGGTCACCGCGTACTTCGAGGCGCTGTAGGCGATCATGTTCTTGATGCCGCGGATGCCGGCCACCGAAGAGATGTTGATGATCGACCCGCCCCCGGCGGCGGTCATCGGGGCGATGGCGGCGCGGATGCCCAGGAACACCCCGATCTGGTTGACGGCGACGATCTTCTCGTAGTCGGCCACCGTGTGCTCGGCGATCGAGGCGGTATGGGCGATGCCGGCGTTGTTGACCAGCACGTGCAGGCCGCCGAAGCGCTCCTGGGCCAGCGCGACGGCCGCATCCCACTCCTCCTCTCGGGACACGTCGTGACGGGCGAACACGACGTTGCCGCCCAGCTCCGCAGCCAGGGCCTGGCCCTCGTCGACGAGCACGTCGGTGCAGACCACCGACGCCCCCTCGGCGGCGAAGAGCCGCACCTCGGCCGCGCCCTGCCCCCTGGCCCCGCCCGTCACGATGGCCACCTTGCCGTCCAGTCGTCCCACGGTGTTCCTGCTTCCTGTGCTCGAATCGGTTGAACCGACGTTGCGTAGCACAGCAAGCCCGGGGCGCGCTCAGCTCGACCAGAGGCTGACGACTCGGATGACGACCCTGCCGTGTTCGTCGCGCTGCTCGGAGGCGCCGGCCGCGCCGTCCAGCTTGGCCAAGGCGCTCTCCAGCACGGCCCGCTCGTGTTTGAGGTCCCGCTTGTACCCGGCGTTGTCGGTGTCCACGATCTCCATGCGGAGGTCCGAGCAGTAGGTGCGCAGTGCCTTCTGCACGGCGTCGGATTCCTCGGCGGTCAGCTGCACGTCCACGGTGGCTCCCTTCGCCATCACCCGCTTCCACCTGCAGACCTACCCCGTCGGCGCGGTCGCATCCAGGGGCGAAGCGCCGTTGCAACTCGACGAAGGGCACATGCGAGGTCGGGTGGTGCCGGGCGTGGGCGGCGCTCGTCTGCGCTCGTCTGCGCTCGTTGCCGGGAGGCTGAGAACTGGCCCGATCGCGCCACGCTCGTCCGAGCCCTGGGCCGAACGGTGGACGCAGCGTGTGCAGGTTGCGTCGTGGCGTCAGCTCTGTTGGCGTTGGAGGGGCGCGGTCGTGCCGATCGACCCGGTTCTATGAGGGAGGGCGGGCCCGGCGTCGGGGCCGGGGCCGGGGACGGGGTCGGGGTCGGGGTCGGGGTCGGGGTTTGGGCTGGGCTGGGTGCGAGTTGGGCGTGCTCGGGCAACGCAGAGCGCCCCGCCCTCCATACCGAACGGTATCCTACCATTCGGTATGGAGGTCCTCGGCATTCGGCACGACCCCGCTCGCGCCGAATCGGCGCCGATTCGGCGCGCAAATGGCGCCAAAAGTGAGGCTAGAGCGACGCTTGGTGGTCGGGGTGGGCGATGGCGCGGAGGGCGTCGCGTCGTTCGTCCGGTGTGCGCCCGCGCAGCTCCGCCACCCCGAACTCGGTCACCACCCGGTCCACGAGGTGGCGGGACAGCGTCGTCGGGCTCGTCTCCGGCAGCCGGTCGACGATGCGCGACACCTTGCCGCCGGCCGCCGTCGAGCGCAGGGTGATCAGCGAGATCCCTCCCGGCGCGATGTCCGCCCCGATGGCGAAGTCGGGCTGGCCGCCCGGGCCCGACACCACCCGGGTCCCGGCCACCTCGGCGTTGACCGACCCGTCGCAGCCGATCTCGATCGCCGAGTTGATGGCGCAGAACCGTTCCTGGCGGCCCAGCACCCCGATCCCGTGGCTGTAGCTGGACCCGACCACGTACACGTCGGGGTTGCGGTCCACCCAGTCGAACACCTTGCGGGTGCCGATCACCCCGGCGCCGACGTGCAGGCCCGGGTCGAGCGTCTTCCGCCGCCCGGTCAGCGCGCCCGACGCGGCGAGGTCGACCACCGCGTCGCTGATCATGCCGCCGTGCAGCCCGAGATCGCTCCGCGCGGCCAGCGCCGCCAGCACGCTCTCCGGTATGGCGCCGATGCCGAACTCGAGGGTCGCCCCGTCCGGCACCTGGGAGGCGGCGTGGGCGCCGATGGCGCGGGCCACCTCGTCGCCGGGCGGCACCGCCAGCTCCACCAACGGGTGGGAGACCTCGACGAGCAGATCGAAGTCCGAGCGCAGGCACTCCGTCGCCCCGAACGTGTACGGCACCGCCGGGTTGACCTCGGCGATCACCAGCGGCACCCGCCGCACCAGCTCGGCGGTCACCCCGCCGCCGGCCAGGCTGAAGCGACCGTCGGGCCCGGGCGGGCTGACCTGCACCAGCGCCACGTCCACCGCGGCGGTGCCGCCCGGCACCAGGTAGCGCAGGAACTGCCCGTAGCTGGCCGAGATGGTCTGCAGCGCGCCGGCCGCCCGCATCGGCTCGACCGCCGGGGTCGGCTGGAGGCTGATGAGGTGGAACGGCGCCCCGGCATGGCGGAACGGCGCCACCGCCTCGATCAGGTAGTCGGTCACGAACGTGATGCGCCGCCAACGGTCGGCTCCGTCCGCCATCGCCTCCAGCAGCGCCACCGGCACCGAGCAGATCGGCGAGAAGTACACCTTCGCCCCGTCCGCGATGGCGGCCATCGCCTCCTCGACGGTGCCAGCACGCCCGGCGCGCACGGGTCCGGGGGCGGGCAGGAAGTCGTCGGCATCGGTTCGGCGGGAGTGGGCCATGGACAGAGCATCGCGCGCCGATCCCGCCCGGGACGCGAACGGGGCCGTGCCCCGGCCGGACCCGGTAGTCTGCGCACAGCGCGGCAGCGGGGACTGCCGGCACCCGAACCGAGGGGGAAGCGCCCGTGTTGGACTGCATCATCCGCAACGGCACCGTGATCGACGGCACCGGTGGCCCGGCCCGTCAGGCCGACGTGGCGATCAAGGACGGCCGCATCGTGAAGGTGGGCCGCGTCGAGGAGACCGACGCCGCCCAGATCATCGACGCCACCGGCAAGATGGGCACCCCCGGCTTCATCGACGTGCACACGCACTACGACGCCCAGGCGTTCTGGGACCAGACGCTGAGCCCGTCGCCGCTGCACGGCATCACCACCGTCATCGCCGGGAACTGCGGCTTCACCATCGCCCCGCTCGCCCCCGAGCACGGGGACTACATGATGCGCCTGCTGGCCCGCGTCGAGGGCATGCCGCTCGAGTCGCTGCAGCAGGGCGTGCCGTGGAACTGGAGCAGCTACGGCGAATGGCTGGACCAGCTCGACGGCACCCTCGCCGTCAACGCCGGGTTCATGGTCGGCCACAGCGCCATCCGCCGCCACGTGATGGGCCTGCGCTCGGTCGGCAACGAGGCCACCCCGGAGGAGCTGGCCGCCATGCAGGCGCTGCTCGCCGACGGCATCGAGGCGGGCGGCCTCGGCTTCAGCTCCAGCTGGGCCACCACCCACAACGACCCCAACGGCCAGCCGGTGCCCTCCCGCCACGCCTCCGAGGAGGAGATGGTGGCCCTCGCCTCGGTGTGCGGCCGCTACGACGGCACGTCGCTGGAGTTCATCCCCGCTGTCGGCCGCTTCAAGCCCGAGGCGATCGATCTCATCACCCGGATGTCCGCCGCCGCCCAGCGCACGCTGAACTGGAACCTGATCGCCCCGTCGACCAGCCCCCAGCAGCTCGCCATCATGGACAACAACCTCGGGGCCTACGAGTACGCCCAGGCCCGCGGCGGGCGCATCATCGCCCTGACCGTGCCGTGCGCCATCGAGAGCCGGCTCAACTTCGAGACCGGCTTCGTGCTCGACGCCCTGAACGGCTGGCGTGAGCCGATGTCGCTGCCGGTGGCGGAGAAGCTCAAGCTGCTGTCCGATCCGGCCGCCCGGGCCGAGCTCAACGAGCTGGCCCAGGGCCCCTCGCCGATGCGCGGCGTCGCCAAGTGGCACAACCTCACCGTCGGCGATGTGGTGTCCGAGGAGAACCAGCAGTACGTCGGCCGCACCATCGGTGAGATCGCCGAGGCGCAGGGCCGGGCCACCTTCGACACGCTGTGCGACATCGTGGTGGCCGACGAGCTGCGCACCGGCCTGCTGCAGCCCACCCGCGGCAACGACGACGAGACCTGGGAGCTGCGGGTCAAGGTCTGGCGGGACGAGCGCACCCTGCTCGGCGGCACCGACGCCGGCGCACACCTCGATCTGCTGGCCACCTTCAACGCCACCTCGGCCATGCTGGGCAACGCGGTTCGGGAGCGGAACCTGCTGTCGTGGGAGGAGGCGGTGCAGTACATCACCGACGCCCCCGCCCAGATGTACGGCATCAAGGACCGGGGCCGTCTGGCCGAGGGCTACTACGCCGATGTCAACGTGATCGACCCGAAGACGGTGGGCGCCCGCCCCACCTACCCCCGCTACGACCTGCCCGGCGGCGCCTGGCGCCTCTACGGCGAGGCCGACGGCTTCGAGCACGTGCTGGTCAACGGGGCGGAGATCGTCCGCCACGGCGAGTTCACCGACGCCCGGCCCGGCACGCTGCTGCGCTCCGGTCGGGACACGACGGGGACCGGCGTCTGATGACGGCCGTGGTCGCCGCCCCCACCGGCCGGTACCCGGCCGATCCGGTGGCGGCGACCGCCGCGCTCGAACCGCTCATCGCCGCCCACCGGCCGGAGATGGACGCCCAGCGCCGGCTGCCCCAACCGGTGGTCGATGCCATGGTCGACATCGGCATCCTGCGCGCTGCGGTCCCGGTCGAGTACGGCGGCCCGGCCTACGACCCGCGCACCCAGGTGCGGCTGGTCGAGGAGTTCTCCCGTCTCGACGGTTCCGTCGGCTGGTGCGCCATGATCGCGTCGGCGTCGAGCTTCGTGGTCGGCTTCCTCGGCGAGGAGCGGGCCCGCCACTGGTTCGGTCCTGCGAACGCCAGCCTGGCCGGTCAGCTCGCCCCGACCGGGCGGGCCCAGCGGGTCGAAGGCGGGCATCGGGTGAGCGGGCGGTTCCGCTTCGGTAGCGGTAGCGGCCACGCCACCATGTTCCTCGCCGGCTGCCTGGTGCATGACGATGCCGGCGCGGTCAAGGCGGTGAACGGACGGCCCCGGCAGCTCTCGGTGCTGATCCGGCCCGATCAGTGCACGGTGGTCGACACGTGGCACACCACCGGGCTGTGGGGCACGGGCAGCAACGACTACGTGATCGACGACGTGTTCGTGCCCGACGAGGACAGCTACGACCCGCTCGGCTCCCCGGTGCGGACCGAGCCGCTCTACCGCTACCCGCCGCTGTTCCTGTTGCCCCACACCGGCGTACCGCTCGGTATTGCCAGGGCGGCGATCGACGCGGTGCTCGAGCTCGCCGGCGACAAGGAGCTGTACCCGGGGGCGAGGGCGGCGGGGTCGGACCGAACCATGCGCGACGACCCGGGTGCGCAGTACAACGTGGCCGTGGCGGAGGCGAAGCTGGCCGCCGCCCGGGCGTTCGCCTACGACATGGTGGATCAGCTGTGGGAGCCGCTGCAGGCGGGTGAGCGCATCCCCACCCGCACCCGGGCGATGTACCGGATCATGATGACCTACCTCCACCAGGTCGGCAAAGAGGTCGTCGAGCTGATGTACGACACCGCCTCGGCGTCGGCCATCTACCGGGACAACCCGCTCGACCGGCTCATGCGCGACATGCTGACCGGGGCGCAGCACCGCATGGTGCACCCCAAGATCTACCGGCCCGCCGGCCGGTTGCTGCTGGGGCTCGACTCCGGCGACCCGCTGGTGTGAGCCGGGGGGCGCGGGCCGGCTGGCCCGGCGCCCCCCGGTCGAGCGCTACGGGGCGAACACCACCCGGCCGGTTGTGGTCCGGTTGAACAGGCCGCGCAGCGCGTCGGGCACGTCGGCCAGGCCGATGGTGGCGCTGATGAGCGGCTCCACGGTGCCGCTGCGCTGCAGCTCCCACAGCTGCTCGTAGCAGCGGTCGATGACCTCCGGCGCCTGGGTGCGGTAGGCCCCCATGTGCACGCCGACGATCGAGTAGTTCTTCACCAGCACGTGGTTCATCGGCGCGCTGGGGATCGTGCCGCTGGCGAAGCCGACCACCAGCAGCCGTCCTTCGAAGGCCACCAGGCGCCGGGCGATGTCGAAGTACCCGCCACCGACCGGGTCGTACACGACATCGACGCCACGGCCGTCGGTGGCGGCCATCACCGTGGCGTACAGGTCGTCGTTGGTGTAGTCGATCACCGCGTCGGCCCCGAGCCGGCGGCACGTCTCGACCTTGTCGGGCCCGCCGGCGGCAGCCAGCACCCGGCAGCCGTGCGCCTTGGCCAGCTGCACCGCGGCGGCGCCGACCCCACCGGCCGCAGCGAGCACCAGGACGGTCTCGCCCGGCTGGAGGTGCCCGCGCCGGTGCAGCGCGAACCAGGCGGTGCCGTGGGTGACGTGCATCCCGGCCGCCGAGCGGGCGTCGATGTCGGGCGGCAGCAGGTGGGCGCCGTCGGCGCGCACCACGGCCTCCTCCGCGTAGCCACCCCAACCGTCGGCGGTGGAGCCGACGAGCCGCTGGCCCACCTCGAGCGCGACCCCGGCGCCGACGGCGACGACCTCGCCCGCGGCGGACATGCCCGGCGTGAACGGCGGCCGGCGCTTCTCCTGGTAGGTGCCCTGGCACTGCAGGATGTCGGCGAAGTTGAGATCGGTGGCCTCGACCCGGATGCGGACGGTGCCCGGCGACGGTTCGGGAGAGGCCACCTCCTCGAGCGTCAGGACATCCCACGGCAGGCCCAGCTCGGACAACCGCCACGCCTTCATGCGCGCCGTCCTCAGACCCGAGCCGGCGGGGTCGGCATCCCGGTCACGCCGGGCCGGCAGCGCCAGATGCCGCCCTTGCGGTCGGGCTGCTCGAGGTCGTCGGCGGTGACGAGGTACAGGTCACCCCAATCCGGGCCGCCGAAGGCGACGCTGGTGACCCACTTGGCCGGGACCTTGATCTCGTCGAGCTCCTCGCCGGTGGGCGACAGCTTGACCGCCCGCCGCCCGCCCACGTGCGCCACCCACAGGTTCCCGTCGCTGTCCACGCACATACCATCTGGTATGCCGCGCTCGAAGGCGGCCCGGCCGATGTGGCGGCGGTTGGACACCGAGCCGTCGGCGGCCATGTCGTGCACCCAGATGCCCTTCGACGTGGAATCGACGTGGTACATCGTCGCCCCGTCGGGGGAGAAGCCGATGCCGTTGGTGACCTCGATGCCGCCGTAGAGCTCCTCGGTGGAGCCGTCGAGGTTGATGCGGTAGCACTCGCCCGGGGTCTTCTCCGCCTTGAGATCCTCCAGATCGCTGCGGATGGTGCCGGCGTAGACCCGGCCCTGGGCGTCGGTGTGGATGTCGTTGAACGCCTTGGCGCCGTCGACCTCGAGCAGCACCCGCAGCTCGCCGTCCTTCCAGTGCGCCACGTTCGGGCCCGAGATCACGAAGCCGCCATCGGCGTGCAGCACCAGGCCGCCCACGCTGTGGCGCTTGGAGATCAGCGTCTCGATGGTGCCGTCGGGCGAGCGGCGGTACACGCCCTTGCCCGGGATGTCGGTGACATACAGGTTGTTGTCGGCGTCGGTCCGTGGTCCTTCGACCAGCCCGTACCCCCACGCCAACAGTTCCAGCTGAACGTCCATGTCAGTACCCCCGGCGACACCGTAGCGGTGCCGCCCGGGGCGTGCTCAAGGATGGGACCGGCCGGTCGGGCGGTGGTTCAGCGGGTGGCGACCTGGCCGCGCAACAGGCGGCCGGGCAGGGCGCCGGTGTGCTCCCCATCGGCGATGAGGACCTCGCCGGCCACCACGGTGGCCTTGATCCCGTTCGACTTCTGCACCAGGCGGCGGGCGCCGCCGGGCAGGTCCCACGCCACCGTCGGCATGGCGGGGCCGATGCGCTGCGGGTCGATCACGTTGAGATCGGCCACGAAGCCCTCGCGCACCAGGCCCCGATCGGCGAAGCCCCAGGCGGTGGCCAGCCGGTTGGTGATCATCTCGACGGCCTGCTCCAGCGTGAACGCCTGGCGGTCGCGCACCCAGTGGGCGAGCAGGTGGGTCTGCAGCGAGCTGTCCATGATCTGGCTCACGTGCGCCCCCGAATCGGAGAACGTCACCATGGTGCGCGGGTGGCGCATGATCGCCTCGAGGTGCTCGGGATCACGGTTGGCGATGGCCTGCACGAAGAACTGCTCGAAGTCGCTGTCCAACGCCAGGTCGATCATCAGCTCGACCGGGTCCTTGCCCAGTTCCCCGGCCCGCTGCGCCACGGTCGGGTTGGGCGGCACCGGCGAATCCATGATGCGGATCCAGCGGTAGTCCGGCCGGCGCGCCTCGGCACCGATGGCCCGGCCGTAGTCGCCGTGGTGCGCCGCCTCGACCAGCTTGGCCCGCAGCGCGGGGTCGCGGAACGCCTTCGCCTGCTCCTCGAGCGGCAGCGACCGGACCTCCTTCCAGGCCGGCAGCACGTCGAAGGGAAGGCGCGTCTTCCACGACAGCAGCACCGAGAACTCCCGGCAGTGGGCCTGCCCGTACATGCGCGCCCCCGCCGCGGCGGCGTCGTCGATCATGCCGAGCTGACCCTGCCAGTCGCTGCCGTCGCGGGTGGTGGACAGCACCCCGAACGTGAACGGGATACCGGTGCGTACGGCGAGGTCGGTCATGCGGCCGTAGAACTCGTTGCGCACCGCCGGGTCCGTCGAGCGGGAGGCGGACTCCTGGGCGATCTCGAACATGCCGCCGCCGAGGTCGCCCAGCACCGACACCAGCCGCTCGACCTCCTTCCAGTCCGCCAGGCGGGAGGCGACGGGCCGGTCGTCGGAGGTCTCGTGGTTGGTGGTGCGCGAGGTGGTGAAGCCGATGGCGCCCGCCCGCATGGCATCGCGCAGCTCGCGCTCCATCATGAGCAGGTCGTCCTCGGTGGCCTGCTCGGCGAACGCCCGCTCACCCATGGCCCACGTGCGCAGCGCCGAGTGGCCGACGTTGGCCGCGTAGTTGATGCCCTTGGGCAGCCGGTCCAGTGTGTCGAGGTACTCCGGGAAGGTCTCCCAGCTCCAGGTGATGCCCTCCGCCATGGCGTCGGCCGAGATGTCCTCGGCCCGCTCGAGGTTGCGCACCACCAGGTGGCGCTCACCGGCGCGGGCCGGCGCCAGCGTGAAGCCGCAGTTGCCCATCACCACCGAGGTCACGCCGTGCCAGCACGAGCAGGTGCCCAGCGGATCCCACATGACCTGGGCGTCCATGTGGGTGTGGCCGTCGATGAAGCCGGGGGTGACGATGTGGCCCTCGGCGTCGATCTCCTGGCGGCCCTTGTCCCGGATGCGGCCGATGGTGGCGATGCGGCCGTGGCGCACCCCGACGTCGGCCCGGTAGCGGGCCACCCCCGAGCCGTCCACCACGGTGCCGTTGCGGATCACCAGGTCGTACTGCATGGCCTACCCCCTTCGGAGGCATCGCCGAGCGCCCCCTCGTGCCGGCCACGCTAGCTGGTACCGGCCGAGCCCCGCCGCGGGTGCTGCGCTGGGCCAACTGTGCCGAAAAGTCCACGCGACGGTGGCGCCACGCTGCGTGCGGAGCTGTGACCAGGGCAGATGCTCGACATGCCGAGCGGTATCGACCGCGGCCGCGCCATTTCGGCACAGTTGCCGCTCCGGCGCGACGTCAGTGCGCCGGTTTGCGGATGGCAGCGGCGGACAGCAGCGCCAACGAGGACACGGCCGCGGCGACCACGAAGGCGGTGTGGTACGAGCGGGCGATCCCGTCGGCGTCGAGGCGGGACACCTGGATGGCCTGCATCAGCTGGACCCCGGCGACCGAGCCGATCATCACCATCATCTGGCTGGTGGCGGCGGCCACGCCGAGGTCCTGCTCGCCGACCGCCATGGTCAGCATCGCCATCAACGGCGGCACGATGATGCCCACCCCGAACCCGGCGAAGCCGAGCAGGGCCACGATCTCCAGCTGCGAGGTGCCCGTCCCGATGCGGGTGAGGGCCAGGCAGGCGAGGCTGTTGAGCACGACGCCGCCCATGACGAGGCGGCGGTTGCCGGTGCGGACCACCAACCACGCCGACAACGGCCCGGCCAGGCCCCACAGCAGCGGCCGCCCGATGGTGAGGAAGGAGATCCTCGTCGCCTGGAACCCGTACAGCTGCGACAGCAGCAGCGGGATCAGCACGAACCCGCCCTGGTACGCGACCTGGCAGAACGCCTGGGTCACCATCGGGATGGTGAACTCCCGGGTTCGGAAGTAGCGCAACGGCAGCAGCGGATGGCGGGCCACCTTCTCCCGCAGCACGAAGCCGAGGGCGGCCAGCGGGAACACGGCCAGCAGCACCCGCACCATGGTGTGGTCCCAGCCCCACAACGGGCCCCGGTTGACGGCGAAGAGCACCGAGAAGGCGGCGATCGACAGCAGCACGGTGCCGGGTAGGTCGAAGCGCACGTCGGGCAGGCGCCGGCCGGCCGGCAGGACCTTCAGCGCGGCGAACAGCGCCAGTGCGGTCAACGGCACCTGGGCGATGAAGATCCATCGCCACCCCACGTTGTCGATGACCATGCCGCCGGCCACCATCCCCAGCACCGGGCCACCGGCCATGACCAGGCCCCAGTAGCCCAACGCCTTGACCCGCTGCTCTCGGGGGAACACCTCGCTGATGATCGCCATACCGGTCGGTGCGGTGGACTGGCCGAACACCGCGCTGGTGGTGCGGAACAGGATGGCGAGCAGCACGTTGGGCGACAGCGCGGTCAACGCCGCGAACACGCCGCAGCCGGCCAGCCCGACGGCGTAGACCCGGCGGCGACCGTAGAGGTCGCCCAGCTTGCCCGCCATCGGGCCGAACACGGCGTAGGCCAGGGTGGGGCCGACCACCAGCCAGGACACCGTCGAGGGCGGCGAGTCGAACTCGATCACCAGCTTGGGCACCACCAGGGCGAGCACGCTGACGTTGAAGTTCGTGCTGAACAGGCCGAACAGGGCGACGCCGAGCAGCAGCTGCTGCGCCCGGGTGACCGTCCTCGGGGCTGCGGCGTCGGCCGCGGCGCGGTGCTGCTCGGGTGCTCGATCAGGGCGGCGGGCCACGAACGGGACACAGTAGCGGCGCGCCTCCGCCCCCCACCCGAGCCCGTGCCCGGCGTCACGCCCGGGGGCGGTCGGCTCAGCGCAGGCGCCGCGCCGCCGGGCGGTCCAGCACGACGGTGGCGTCGGGGTGGCGTTGCAGCGCGCTGGCCGGCACGGCGACGGTGCAGGGCCCCTGCACCGCGGCGGCCACCGCCTCCGCCTTGGTCTCGCCGGTGGCGAGCAGCACCAGGCTGCGGGCCGACAGGATCGTCCCGATGCCCTGGGTCAACGCCACGCGGGGGACCTCGCGGTCGGGCGCGAAGGCGGCGGCGTTGTCCCGTCGGGTGGTCTCGGACAACGGCACCGGGCGGGTGCGGCTGTCGAACGGCGTGCCCGGTTCGTTGAAGCCGATGTGGCCGTTGCGGCCGATGCCGAGCAGCTGCCACGACACGCCGCCCAGGTCGGCCAGCGCCGCCTCGAAGCGGGCGCACTCGGCGAGGAGGTCGGCCGCGACGCCTTCGAGGGTGTGCAACCGCTCGGCCGCCAGGCCGAGCGGGTCGACCAACTCCCGGCGGAACTGGGTGCGGAAGGCGGCCGGGTCGTCGGCGGCGAGGCCGACGTACTCGTCGAGGCCGACGAGGTGCGCCGCAGCCAGCGCCCCGCCGGCCTCGGCGCGCAGGTGGGCGTGGACCGGACGCGGGGTGTTGCCGGCGGCCAGGCCGACCACGCTCGCCGGTTCGGCCCGCAGCCGTCCCAGGAGCAGCCCCGCCACGTGGCCGGCGGCCGTCTCCGCGTCATCGAACACCACGACCCGCACGTCGCTCACCGCTCCAGCTCGATCACGAGGGCCTGGTCCGCCTCGATGCGCCCGGCTGCCGTGCCGGCCAAGGTGCCGGCCAACGTGCCGGCTGCCGTGCCGGCCGGTGCGTCCGCCGGTCCCGCGCCCAGGCTGTCGAAGCACACGGCGCCGGCCGGCCGGAGCCCCACGGCCTCGAGCTCGACCGGCCCGGTGCCGAGGTTCGCCACCACCAGCAGCGACCCCCGCTCGAAGGCCACCAGACCGGCCGCGGTCGCCTCCCGCCAGCGCAACGGACCGTGCCGCAACTCCGAGCGGCCGCGGCGCAGCGCGAGCAGGGCGCGGTAGCGCTCGAACCAGCTGCCGGGCGTGCCCCGCTGGGCGTCGGCGGTGTCGGCGTCGGTGCGACCGCCGTCGGGCAGCCAGCTGCGCCCGGTGGGGGAGAAGCCGAACGCCGGGCCCGGCGCCCACGGCATCGGGGTGCGACAGCCGTCGCGGCTCTCGTCCCCGTCGGCGCCGATCCGGTCGGCGCGGTGCTGCTCCGGCACCGCCCCGTCGGTCAGGCCGAGCTCCTCGCCCTGGTAGAGGAACGGAACGCCCGGCAACCCGCACACCAGCGTGCTCAACGCCAGCGCTCGGCGCCGGCCGCGCTCGCCGCCACCGAAGCGCGTCGGGGCTCGGGGATCGTCCAGCGTGGAGGTGACCCAGGCGATGCGACCAGGGTCGGCGAGCGCGTCGATCGGGCCGCGCAGCGCGGCCCGCACCGCCGCCGCGTCCCACGGCACCCACAGCAACCCGAACCAGAAGGCGAGGTCGAGCCCACCGCGGTCCACCAGCTCGGCCCACTGCTGCACCTGCTCGACGTGGGCCTCGCCGACGAGCACCGCGTCGGCGCGGGTGCAGCGCGCCTGCCAGCGACGGAAGATGTCCGCGGTCTCGGGCTGGACGATGTCGTGGCGGTGTTCGAGCGCGTCCCACTGCCGCCGGCGGTCGCCGCCCTCGGGCATCGGCGCCCGCGCCGGGTTGGGTCGCAACGCAGCGTCTTTGACCATGGTCTGCGCCGCGTCGATGCGGAAGCCGTCGACGCCGATGTCGAGCCAGAACTGCAGGATCCGGTCGAACTCCTCGCGCACGGGCTCGTGGCGCCAGTTCAGGTCGGCCTGTTCGGCCAGGAACAGGTGGAGGTAGCAGTGCCCGTTCGCCGGGTGGTGGGTCCACGCCGGGCCGCCGAAGTAGCTGACCCAGTTGTTCGGTGGTGCGCCGTCGGGGCCGGGCAGGCCCCACAGGTAGTACGGGTGGTACGGCCCGTCGGGCTCGGCGGCGGCGGCCGCGAACCAGGGATGGGCAACGCTGGTGTGGTTCGCCACCAGATCCACCACGACCCGGATGCCGCGCCGGTGCGCGTCCTCGAGCAGCGCCCGCACGTCATCGAGGGTGCCGTAGCGGGGATCGACCGCGCAGTAGTCGCTCACGTCGTAGCCGAAGTCGGCCATGGGCGACGGGAAGAACGGCGAGACCCACAGCAGGTCCACGCCGAGCGCCTCGAGGTGATCGAGCCGGGCCCGCAGCCCGGGCAGGTCGCCCACGCCGTCGCCGTCGCTGTCGGCGAAGGAACGCAGGTACAGCGAGTAGCCCACCGCGTCGCGCCACCACCGGTGCCCGCCCTCGCCGGAGGAGGGATCCTGTTCGTCCATGTCGCCTTCGCTTCTAGCACGGCCGCGCTCGGGCACAGTGCGCTCCTACCATGGCGGTGATGTCTGTGTGGGGGCGGCTCGGCCGTGATCAGCGCTCCCCGGTGGTCAACGCGCTCGTCGAGCTCGTCACCGAGGTGGGCCTCGTCCTCGGTGCGGTGGTGCTGTACTTCGCGGTACGGGGCGTCACCGAGGGCGACCACCTCGAGGCGGTGCAGCACGGGTTGGACGTGCTCGCCTTCGAACGTCGCCTCGGGCTGCAACAGGAGTTCGCGGTGCAGGACCTGGTGCTGGGCCGAACCGCGCTGACCACGTTGGTCAACTGGGTCTACATCTGGGCCCACTGGCCGGTCATCGCCGCCACGCTGCTGTGGTTGCACCACGTCCGCCGGACGGACTACCTGCGGCTGCGCAACGCCATGTTCCTGTCCGGGGGCATCGGCCTGGTGATCTTCTCGCTGTACCCGGTGGCCCCGCCCCGCCTGCTCGACGTCGGGCTGTTCGACACGGTGACCGAGCTGTCCCACTCCTACCGGGTGCTGCAACCGCCGGCCCTGGTCAACAAGTACGCGGCGGTGCCGAGCCTGCACGTGGGTTGGAACCTGCTCGTCGGCGTGGCGCTGTGGCGGGCCACCCGGAAGCGGTGGGTGCGCACGTTCGCGGTGGCCAGCCCGATGGCGATGGCCTTCGCGGTGGTCGCCACCGCCAACCACTACGTGGTGGACGGCATCCTCGGCGGCGCGCTCTCACTGGCTGCGTACGCCGCCGTCCGGCACGTCCCGTTCGGCAACGGCCGCCGTGGCCGGCACTTCCGGGCGGCGCACGCACCGCATCGCCGTCAGCAGCGCGCGGTCGTCCAGGATGAGCCCGCGCACGCCCCAGCGCAGCAGTTGTTCGGCGCGGGCGGTGTCGGCGACCGCCCAGGAGACGATCTCCCGGCCGCCGGCGCGTAGCTCGGCGACGAGGCGTTCGTCGAGCAACCGCTCGTGCACCACCAGCCCGTCGAGCCGCAGCCGCGACGGCAGCCGGCGGGCCAGCAGCAGCTCGAGGCGGTTGCCGGCCGAGCGGAACACCCGCACCCCCTCGCCGCGCCGCCGGCAGAACGGGCCGAGCAACCACCAGGACTTGCTCGACACCGTCAGCGGGCGCACCGCGTCGGTGGCGGTGGCGAGGCGCGGGAACAGCCGGGGGTCGATGCCCTTGCAGTCGAGCCACAGCGCGCTGCCGGTCCGTGCTGCGACGTCCAGCACCGTCTCGAGGTCGGGCACCGCGCTGTGGCGGGGGAGCAGCCCGGCCCGCCGCTCCCACAGCCGGGCGAAGGGCCACGCCCGCTTGGCGTGGCGCACCTCGAGGCGGCCGCGCCAGAGGTGGACGTCGACCTCGATCAGATCGGCCTGGCCGGCCCACGCGGCGATGGCGAGCGGGTCGTTGCCCACCCGGTGGGCGATGAACTGCGCGGCGGGTGCCGGGGGGGTCACCGCACTCGGGCGGGGATCTCGGCGAAGCGCACGGCCACGCCGGCGGAGCGCATCGAGCGACGGAACCACGGCACGGCGCCGAGCAGCAGCGCACCGGTGAACGTCGGTCCCATGAACGACTTCACCACCACGAAGGTCGTCGGCGATTGGGTCAGCAGGATCCACAGCGTCACCGCCGCGTTGACCAGGCTGACCGCCGCCCACACCAACGAGAACTGGAGGAAGAACCGGCGCAGGGCCGGATGCGACGCGCTGTCGGGATCCAGCGGGCAGAAATCGTGGGCGAGCCGTTCCGCCAACGGGCGGCCGAGGGGCACCGACACGGCGAAGGCGATACCGACCAGCGCGGTGGTGATCGTCGGCTGCAGGAAGTAGACGACCAGGCTGCCCGAGGCCATGGCGACCACGGTGCGGGCGACGAGGCCGAGCGCGCTGATCACGACGAGGCCGGGGATCTTCCGCTTGGTCGCGGTGCGGTACCCGATGCAGGCGAGCGACCAGGCCAACGCGGTGAGCAGGGCGCCGGTGGTGCCGGCAAGCTCCAGGAAGCCCACGAACAGCAGCACGGGGATGAGCTTGCCCTCGATGAGGTTGGGCACCGCGTGGCGCACCAACGAGCGGGGACGGGGCAGCACGAGGTGCCCGTGAGCGTTCGCACGCTCGGGATCTTGCCCAACGACCGCCGACAGCATCGACCCCGGAGCCTACTGGCCGGCGGCCCGCTAGCGCAGGGTGGCGGTGGTGACGTTCGGCCCTTCTACGGGGCGCCGCACGGCCGTAGGGTCCGCCGCCAGGGAGGCAGATCCAATGGACTTCGAGCTGTCCGAGAAGATGACCACGATCCTCGATCTGGTCACCACGTTCATCGACAACGAGGTGATCCCGCTCGAGGGCGAGCTGCTCCACGGCGACCCGGCCACGCTGGACGCCGCGGTGCGCCGGGCGCAGGACAAGGTCCGTCAGATGGAGTTGTGGGCGCCGAACCACCCCGTCGAGCTCGGCGGCCAGGGCCTGACCATGGTCGAGCACGGGCTGCTGAGCGAGGCGCTGGGGCGCACCCCGTTGGGGCACCTGGTGTTCGGCTCGCAGGCGCCCGATGCCGGCAACATCGAGATCTTGCACCGCCACGCAACGGAGGAGCAGACCGAGCGGTTCCTGCGCCCGTTGGTCGAGGGTCGGGTGCGCAGCTGCTTCTCGATGACCGAACCGATGACGGCCGGCTCCAACCCCGTGCTGCTCGAGACGACCGCGGTGAAGGACGGCGACGACTACGTCATCAACGGCCAGAAGTGGTTCACGTCCTCCGCCGACGGGGCCGCCTTCGCCATCGTGATGGCGGTGACCGACCCGGACGCGCCGCCGCACCAGCGGGCCTCGATGATCATCGTGCCCACCGACACGCCCGGCTTCGAGCTGGTGCGCAACGTCAGCGTGATGGGTCACGCCGGCTCGGGCCACGCCAGCCATGCCGAGGTGATCTACCGGCACTGCCGGGTGCCGCAACGGAACCTGTTGGGCGCCGAGGGCGCCGGCTTCGCCATCGCCCAGGAGCGCCTGGGCCCGGGTCGGATCCACCACTGCATGCGCTGGTTGGGCATCGCGTCGCGTGCGTTGGCCCTCATGTGCGAACGCGCCAACGAGCGGGTGGTGGCGGTGGACGGCTCGACGCTGGCCGACCGTCAGGTGATCCAACACTGGGCCGCCGAGCTCGACACCGAGATCCGCGGGGCGCGCCTGCTCACCCTGCACGCGGCGTGGATGATCGACCGGTACGGCGCGAAGGCGGCGCGCGATGAGATCGCCGGCATCAAGTTCTCGGTGGCGAACACCATGCTCAAGACGGTGGACACCGCCATCCAGGTCCACGGCGCGCTCGGCGTCACCGATGACACGGTGCTGGCCCACTGGTACCGCCACGAGCGGGCGGCGCGGATCTACGACGGCGCCGACGAGGTGCACAAGACCTCGCTGGGCAAGCGGGTGCTGGGCCGCCACCGCCCGAAGGGGTAGGGCCCGCAGCCCGGCGCCAGCCGTGGGGTGGGTTCGAATCGCTGCGGGAGGTGCGGTCGCGTTGGCCGCCCGTGCGGCTTGACCACCCTCGCCGCGTTGTCTGGAGACCGACCGGATGCGGCCCGTTTCCCGACAACCCCACAAGCCGTGCGCCCGTCACGTTCCCGTTCCTGGGTCAGCCGCCGGCCGAGCTGTTCACCGGCGGCCCATGGCCCCGCAGTCCATCGGTGGTTCCGGGCTCAGCCTCAGCCCAGGCGCGCGACGTACTGGGCCCGGGTCGCCTCGTCGAAGCAGACGAAGCGCACCTCGGTCACCGATGTCGGCGTGGTGCACACCGTCGACACCGCGATGTCCGTGGCCGCCGCCAGCGGGTAGCGGTACACGCCGGTGGAGATGGCGGGGAAGGCGACGCGGCGCGCCCCCACCGAATCGGCTGCGGCGAGCGAGCTGCGGTAGCACGACGCCAGCAGCTCGGCCTCGCCGCGGTCGCCGCCCTGCCAGATCGGCCCGACGGTGTGGATCACCCAGCGCGCCGCCAGGCTGAAGCCCGGTGTCACCTTCGCCTGGCCGGTCGGGCAGCCGCCGAGCGTGCGGCAGTGGGCGAGCAGCTCCGGCCCGGCGGCGCGGTGGATGGCGCCGTCCACGCCGCCCCCGCCGAGCAGCGTCTCGTTGGCGGCGTTGACGATGGCGTCGGTCCGCTCGAGCGTGATGTCGCCCAGGACGACGTGCAGCCGGGGAGACGTCGGGGCCACCGGTCAGTCCTTGGGCAGCGGTGGCAGCAGGATCTGCGCCTGCTGGCAGTAGGCCAGCTCGGTACCGTCCTCGCCGAGGAACACGGCGTCGCTGGTGGACCACCAGCGCTCCTTGCGCAGCTCGTTGCCGATCCAGCGCCCCGCCACCACGATGCGCTGCCCGGCGCGGATGGGCGCCAGGTGCTGCACCCGGCCGGTGGTGTGGATGCCGGCGGCGAAGCGGTAGCTGTGGCGGATCAGCGGCGTCATCTGGCCCGGCACCCACGACGGGTGGGCCCGGGGTCGCGCCCCCTCGTGGTAGCGGGGGTGCTCGTCGCCCAACCGGTCGGAGGACCAGCGCCGCGCCGCCTCCACGGTGAGCTCGACCGCCATGGGCGGGTAGTCCTCGCCGACGGGGGCCTGCTCGGGCAGCAGCATCGGGCGGTGCTCGGCGGGCGGCACCGGGTCTCGCCGCGCGGGCAGGTTCCACTCACCGTGGAACGGCGCCAGGCCGGGCCCGGCCCGACCGACGACGGTCTCCTTGCCTGCCTCGTTGGTCTGGGAGAAGGCGCAGGACCCGTCGGCCTGCAGCTCGGCCACGGTCCTCAGCACGTCGCCGGCGAACACCGGCCGGGGCAGGCGGAACTCCGCCCACCCATCATCGAGCCAGCCCTCGCCGAACAGCTCGATCATCGCCGCCGCGGCCCAGCCGTAGCTCGACAGTCCGGCCACGATGGGCCGATCGTACCCGTAGGCCTTGGCGCCCTCGGCGTGGATCGGGTTCGCCTGTTGGATCTCGGGCGGATCCTCGATGGCGGTGGCGACGGTGCTGGCGCGAGCGGTTCCGGCGGTCATGGCGGCACCCTATTCCTTTCCCCGTGCGCATCACGGGAAGCGCACCGGCGGGGCGTCGGCCACCGTGAGCCCGGTGCTCGCGCCCAGGGCCCGCCACGCCCCCGGCGATACCAGTCGGTATGCATCGGCCGCCAGCCGGTAGGCGTCCGCCGCCGGCCAGTCGGCGGGCAGGAGGGCGGCGGGCAGGTCGGGGTCGGTGAGCCGGGCGCGGCGGTAGTCGTGCACCACCATGGTGCGCAACGACAGCGCATCGCCGTCATCGATCGTCGCCCGTCGCAGCGACCGTACCCATCGGTACCGTTCGAGGAAGCTGCGGTAGCGCTCGGCCGGTTCACCCAGCCCGAGCGAGTCGGTCAGCCAGCCGGAGCGCACCAGCGCGTCCACATCCTCGAAGCGTGCGGTGGCGACCGGCACCGTCGTGTCCGAGGAGGCGGCGGCGCGGGCCACCAACTCGGCCCCACCGGGGCGGGGCAGGGCCAGCACCCCCGGGGACAGGGCGGCGAAGCCGGCCCAGCGCAGCTCGGCCGCCACCGCATCCCGAACGGTACGGTCGACGCCGTCGAGGAAGGCCAGCGTCCACTGCCCGTCCCAGCCGACCGCCCGACGGTGGTAGATGCGGGTCTCTGCGGCGGCGAACTGCCCGATGGCGGTCTCGGTGAGCCGGTAGCGGCTGTGGCGGCCCACCCGTTCGGTCTCGAACCAGCCCTCGGTGCTCAGCCGGAACATCGAGGTGCGCACCAGCCGGTCGTTGAAGCCGAACGGGGCGCACAGCCCGATGAGGTCGGCCAGCCACAGCTCGCCGCCGGCGGGCACGATCGAATCACCGAACAGGGTCACCAGCACCGAGCGGGCCGAGATGCCGGGCCGTGCCCCGAACTCCGCCACCGCCTCGGCGACGATGTCGTTCATCGCCCACTCCCTTGACGAACCATCATGTGATACACAATAGTACCGATAAGGGATCGAGTGTGTATCACGTTAGCGGGGAGCTGCGATGACCGTCACCACGGGGCAGGAGGCGTTCGACACGCTGATCGCCGCCAAGCAGAAGATCGAACCGCGGGACTGGATGCCCGAGGAGTACCGGCGGACGATGATCCGCCAGATCGCCCAGCACGCCCACTCCGAGGTGATCGGCCAGCAGCCCGAGGGCAACTGGATCACCCGGGCCCCGAGCCTGCGCCGCAAGGCGATCCTGGTGGCCAAGGTCCAGGACGAGGCGGGCCACGGGCTCTACCTGTACTCGGCGTGCGAGACCCTCGGCGTGGCCCGCGACGAGCTGAACGAGCTGCTGCACAACGGTCGCCAGAAGTACTCGTCGATCTTCAACTACCCCACCCTGTCGTGGGCGGACATGGGCGCCATCGGCTGGCTGGTGGACGGCGCCGCCATCACCAACCAGGTGGCGCTCACCCGCACCTCCTACGGGCCCTACGCCCGGGCCATGATCCGCATCTGCAAGGAGGAGTCCTTCCACCAGCGGCAGGGCTACGAGATCATGCTCACCCTGGCCCGCGGCACCGAGGCCCAGAAGGACATGGCCCAGGACGCGCTCGACCGGTGGTGGTGGCCGTCGCTGGCCATGTTCGGCCCGCCCGACGACCAGTCGCCCCACACCGAGCAGTCCATGCGCTGGGGCATCAAGGTGGAGACCAACGATCAGCTGCGCCAGCGGTTCGTGGACATGACGGTGCCGCAGGCCCAGTTCCTCGGCCTGGAGATCCCCGATCCGGAGCTGGCGTGGAACGAGGAGCGCGGTCACTACGACTTCGGCGACATCGACTGGGAGGACTTCTGGGAGGTGGTCAAGGGCAACGGGCCGTGCAACCGCGACCGTATCGCCCACAAGGTCAAGGCCTGGGAGGACGGCGCCTGGGTGCGCGAGGCCGCCCTCGCCCACGCCGCCAAGCGCAGCGCCGCCGCAGAGCCCACCGCGAACACCGTCAACGCAGCGAACACCGTCAACGCAGCGAACAAGGAGCTGTCATGAGCTACGACGTGCCCCGCATGGCGGGCGAGGTGGACCCCGAGCTGGGGGGCCGCCGCACCGGGTACCCGCTGTGGGAGGTGTTCGTGCGGGCCGATCGCGGCCTCACCCACGTGCACGCCGGCAGCGTGCACGCCCCCGACGCCGAGACCGCCATCCAATCCGCTCGGGACGTGTACACCCGGCGCAACGAGGGCGTGTCGATCTGGGTGGTGCCCTCCAGCGCCATCCGCGCCTCGGACCCCGACGCCAAGGGTGACTGGTTCGACGACGACAAGCCCTACCGCCACCCGACCTTCTACGAGATCCCCGAAGAAGTGGGGCACATGTGAACGCCAACCCGTTCGCCGCCAACCCGCTGTTCTCTTACCTGTTGCGGCTCGCCGACGACAACCTGGTCCACGCCCAGCAGCTCGGCGCGCTGGTCAGCTGGATGCCCGAGCTCGAGGAGGACATCGCCGTCGCCAACCTCTGCCTCGACCACCTCGGCCAGGCCCGCAACCTGCTCGCCTACGCCGCCGAGGTCGAGGGGGCGGGACGCGACGAGGACGCGCTGGCCATGCTGCGCGATGAGCGACAGTTCCTGAACGCGGTGCTCGTCGAACAACCCAACGGCGACTTCGGCCAGACCATCGCCCGGCAGTTCCTGCTCGACGCCTACCAGGTGCCGCTCTACGAGGCCCTCGTCGCCAGCGGCGACGCGCAGCTCGCCGCCATCGCCGACAAGGCGGCCAAGGAGGCCCGCTACCACCTGCGCTACAGCACCCAGTGGGTGGTGCGCCTCGGTGACGGGACCGAGGAGAGCCACCGACGCATGCAGGCCGGCATCGACGCCCTGTGGCGCTACAGCGCCGACCTGTTCGCCGCCGACGACGTGGAGGACGCGCTGGCCGGCATCGCCGCCGACGTGGCGCCGTTGCGCACCCGGTTCGATGCGACGGTGCAGGCGGTGCTGGCCGAGGCCACCCTCGCCCTGCCCGCCGACCCCTACCAGCGCCTCGGTGGCCGCGTCGGCAACCACACCGAGCTGCTGGGCCACATCCTGCCCGAGATGCAGTCGCTGTACCGGGCCCACATCGGGGCCCAGTGGTGAGCGGGGTGGTCATGGGCAGGTCGGTGCCCGCGGCGCGCGATCCGGAGCTGGCCGCGGTGTGGGCCGCGGTCGCCGCCGTCACCGACCCCGAGGTGCCGGTGCTGACCATCGAGGACCTCGGCGTGCTGCGCTCGGTCGATCGGGTCGACGGCCGCATCGTGGTCACCATCACGCCCACCTACTCGGGATGCCCGGCCATGCAGTACATCGCCGACCGGGTCGAGGACGCCCTGTCCGGCACCGGGTCGGTCGGCGAGGTCCGCACCGTGCTGTCGCCGGCGTGGACGACCGACTGGATGAGCGAGGAGGGCCGGCGCAAGCTCACCGACTACGGCATCGCCGCCCCCGTGACGGTGCGCACCCGGATCGCCTGTCCCCGGTGCTCGTCGCGGCGCACCCGGCCCATCAGCGAGTTCGGTTCCACTGCCTGCAAGGCGCTGTACCGCTGCGAGGACTGCCTGGAACCGTTCGACTACTTCAAGGAGCTGCTGTGACGGCGGCGAGTGGCGCAGGAGGCCCAGTGATCGAGTTCCACCCGCTGGCGGTCAAGGTCCGCCCCGAGACCGACGACGCCGTCTCGCTCACCTTCGAGGTGCCCGACGAGCTGCGCGACACCTTCCGCCACACGCCGGGCCAGCACGTGGTGCTGCGGGCCACCATCGACGGCGAGGACGTGCGGCGCTCGTACTCGATCTGCACGGCCCCGGGCACGCTCCGGGTGGGCGTCAAGCGCATACCGAACGGTGTGTTCTCGAACTGGGCGCTCTCGCTGCGCGACGGCGACACCCTCGAGGTCATGGCGCCGATCGGGGAGTTCGGCTACCGCCCCGACCCATCGGTGACCGGGCGGTATGTCGCGCTGGCCGCCGGGTCGGGCATCACCCCGGTGCTGTCCATCATCGCCGCCATCCTCGAGGTGGAGGCCGGCAGCGAGGTCACCCTCGTGTACGGCAACCGCACGACCACGTCGATCATGTTCCTGGAGGACATCGAGGCGCTGAAGAACCGCCACCCGGACCGCTTCTCGGTCATCCACGTGCTCAGCCGCGAGCCGCACGACGTGCCGCTGTTCCAGGGTCGCCTCGACGCCGACAAGCTCCGCGCCCTGGGTGCGCTCATCGACATCGCGTCGGTGGACGGCTGGTTCGTGTGCGGCCCGCTCGACATGGTCGAGACGGCGCAGGCCACGCTGGCCGAGCTGGGTGCCCGCAACGTGCAGAACGAGCTGTTCTTCGACCAGCGGGTCGAGTCGGTCCCCACGCCGTTGTCGGGGGTGACGCTCACCGTCACCATGGACGGCCGCACCTCGGTGGTGGCCGTGGACCCGGACGGCCCGTCGTTGCTGGACTACGCCCGCTCCGTGCGCCGCGAGGTGCCCTTCGCCTGCAAGGGCGGCATGTGCGCCACCTGCAAGGCCAAGGTGCTGTGCGGCGAGGTGCGCATGACCAAGAACTACGCCCTGACCGCGGAGGAGCTCGACGAGGGCTACATCCTCACCTGCCAGGCCCACCCGCTCGGCGACGTGGCCATCACCTACGACGTGCACGGCGGGGTCGGCCGCTGAGCCGGCCGGCCCGCCGGGTCAGGCCGGGGGTGCCACCGACAGCCCGCTCACGTTGTGCTTCTTGATCAGCTCGGCCACCAGGCCCGACGCCTTGCAGTCCTCCACGAACCAGCTCAGGTACTCGAAGCCGGCGTCGACACGGCCCTTCGGGGTGCCGATCGCCTGCTGCACGGCGGTGAACCGGCCGGGCAGGATGCGGGCGCCGGGCAGGCGCTCCACGTCGGTGATGAGCCGGGGTAGCAGGCCGGCGAGGGCGTCGAGCCCCTGGTTCACGAACAGGTCGAACGAATCGTCGAGGCCGCTCACCTGCACCAGTTCGGCGTGGTGCAGGTTGCGCTCCAGCCACAGTCCGTACGCGCTGCGGGCGGCGCAGGCGACGCGCTTGCCGGGCTGGTCGACCTCGTCGACGGATTGGATCGGCGAGCCGGCCGGGACGATGTACGACGCCTCGATCTCACAGTAGGCGGCGGTGAAGGCGATGGTCTTCGCCCGGGCCGGCTCGGCCCCGATGTTGCCGATGTCCCACGCGCCGGTCTCCGCCGCGTCGGCCAGCTCGCCGGGCGACTTGAACCGCAGCAGCTCGATGCCCACCCCGAGGCGGCGGGCCAGCTCGCGGGCCATGTCGGGCGACACGCCCTCGGGGTTGCCGTCGGCGCCGCGCCCGGTGACGAGCAGGAAGTTGCTCAGGTTGATGGCGGCGCGCAGCGTCCCGGTGGGGGCGAGCGCGGCGATGGCGGCGGCTGACGGTTCCATGGGCGCTGATCCTAGGGGAGCGGGCTAGAGCGAGTCGGCGAAGCCCTTGATGTCCCGGATCGTGGCGGCGTACACGTCGGGCATGGCGCCACGGAAGATGCAGTCACCGGCGTGGCAGGTGCCGTTCACCGTGCGGCTGACCGCGCTCACCCCGGCGTCGAGCAGCTTGCGGTAGTACACCAGGCCCTCGTCGCGCAGCGGGTCGAGCTGGTTGACCGAGATCACGTGCGGCGGCAGGCCCTGCAGGTCCTCGGGGCCGGCGTGGTACGGCCAGGCCAGCGGGTTGGTGTCGTTGGCGCCGCTCGGCTCGTACGCCTTGGCCAGCACTCCCATCATCGAGCAGTCGAGGAAGTAGCCGTCGTTCTCGAAGAGCGAGGGCAGCGCCTCGTCCTTGGCGGCGTACAGCCCGGAGATGTACGGGCACTGCGCGTACACACCGTCGATGTGGTCGAGGCGGCCATCGCGCTTGGCCTTGAGCGTGGTGGCCAGCGTCAGGTTGCCGCCGCCGGACTCGCCGGAGACGACGATCCGGCTCACCCCGAGGCGGGACCGGTTCTGGTGCAGCCAGTGCAGCGCCGAGCTGCAGTCGTTCAGCCCGGCGGGGAAGGGGTGCGGGCCGAGCTTGCCGCCGCCGTTGCGGAACTCCACGCCGACCACGATGAGGCCGGCGGCGGCCAGCTCGTCGCGCCAGCGCGGGTAGTTGCCGCCGGCCGCCTCGAGCAGCACCATGCCGCCGCCGTGCAGGTGCAGCACCGCCGGCAGCGGCCCGGTGGCGCCGGCGGGCCGGTGCAGGTACAGCGTGATGTCGTTGCCGTCGACGCCCTTGATCACCTCGACGCTGCGCTCCACCCCGTCCATCGCCCCGAAGTCGGCGTACAGCGCGGTGAACAGCCCGCCGAAGCCCTCCTCGGCCGCGGTCACGAAGTCGAGCACGTCGGCGAGGGGCGAGTCGACGGTCACCGGCGCCGGCGCGGCGTGCGCGTCGAGGCCGAACGCCTGCATGGCCGCCACCATCCGCGGGTCGGCCCGCGGATCCTCGCCGATGGTCATGTCGGGCGTGCCGAGGCGGCCGGGAAGCTTGGGCTGGGTCATGTGGGTCTCCCTGTTCGTCTCGGTCATCGTCGCGCGACGAGCGGGCGGCGCGTCGCCCGTTCTCACCCGGTCACTTGCAGGCGCTGACGGTGACGTCCCAGGCGCAGTTGGGCGATTCGCCCGACAGCTCGATGACGTCGCCCTGCACCACCCAGGCCTGCTTGGCCGAGTCGTACACCGACAGGTCCGATCCCTCCACGAAGAAGGCGTCGGCGTTGCCGTTCATGTTCACGGCGATGCCGTCGAGATGGATGGGGCTGGTGCCCTCGAACGCCCGCTGGGCGAGGATGAAGTTGGTCCGGGTCAGGCCGCCGGGCAGATCACCGGCGATGCGCAGCGTCTGCGTCCACAGCCAGGCGAGGAAGAACCCGTAGCCGTAGTTGCCCGACGCCTTGTAGTCGACGCCGCGCTCGGTCAGGAACTGTCGACCCCACTCCGAGAACGGGTCGCCATCGTTCTCGGAGGCGCCGATGTCCTTGTACCCGCCGCCCACGATGTACCAGCCGTCGGCCTGCGAGCCGTCACCACCGACCTTCTCCTTGCCCACGTAGGCGGCGCTCTTGCACACCGAGGACATGAAGCGGAACTTGGTGGTGGCGGCCATGCCGTTCTGGGCCGCCTCGTTGATGATCTGGGTGCACTGCACGCCGCCGGTCATGGTGATGAAGATGTCGGGGTTCTTCGACGCCAGCGTGGTCATCGGGTCGGTCACCGTCGGTGCGGTGATCTCGAACTTCTCGGTGACGAACTCGATGTTGTCCTTGTTGGGCGATTGGGCGACGGCCAGCTTGAACGCGTTCTCGTAGGTCGCCCCGAAGTCGCTGTTGGCGACCAGGCCGGCCACGGTCACCTTGCCGTCGCCGGCGGACAGCTCGGCGAAGTTCTTGTCGATGAACGCCGCCCAGATCACCGCCTCGGTGGTGTAGGCGATGTAGGAACCGGTGGTCCACGGATGGTTCACCGGGTCGCCCCACGCCGGCGAGCCGCCGATGAGCGTCGGGTGCGGCACGCAGTACTGGTTGACCTTGTCGTACACCTTGAGCCCGGCCGGCGTCCCGAAGGTCCACAGGGCGAACACCTTCTCGCTGTCGAGCATCTCGTCGACCAGCGGGATGGCTCGCGCCACGTCGTAGCCGTCGTCGCGGACCACGAAGTTGATGGTGCGGGTCTTGCCGGTGGAATCCTTGAACGCGCCGAGCTCCGAGTAGTGCTTGAACCACAGATCGGCCGTCTTCCAGACCAGCCCGTTGTCGGCGCCGATGCCCGATTGGGCGACGACGTCACCGATCTTGATCTCGGTGTCGCTCAGGCCCTGGGTGTCGCTCCAGCCCGACGCGCAGGCCGTGAGGTCGATGGTGAAGCCCTCCGGTCCCGTCAGCGTGTTGCCGTCGGCGGACAGGCCCCACCCGTTCTTCTCGATCTTCTCGACCACCGCGGCCCGCTCCTCGGCCCAGAGCTCCTCCCACTCCTCGATGCTCTGCGGTGTGCTCCGCGCCGCGGTGGTGGCCGTCCCCGTCGCGGTGGTGGTGCCCTCGAGCGCGCTCTTGACGCCCGATTGGACGCCGGCGTCGATGGTGGCCGCCGTCTCGGTGTCCCCGCCCTCGGCGCCGTCGTCACCTCCGCCGCAGGCGGCTGCGGTGATCGCCAAGGTCGTGACGGCCGCGGTCCAGCATCGGGTGCTCCGGTACCTGCTCATGGTCCCCCCATGGTTCGCTCGCGAGCGCTCGGGTCCCCACTCGGGCGTTCGGCCGGTGCGTCGGCTCCCCTGTGACAGTCGACACAGTATG
>JADLEF010000318.1 GCA_020846295.1 Acidimicrobiales bacterium | reverse complement strand
GTTGGGGATCACCGCCTCCACCGTCGGCCCGGACTGGGCGCTGATGGTGCCGAGCCGATCGCCGGACGCCGAGGCGAAGTCGACGAGGCTGGTCTTCCACACCGTGCCGTGCTCGGTGACGGAGAAGGCGTAGAGCACCTCATCCCCGGACGCCAACAACAGTTGCCACAGGTTGGTGGCGGGGGAGCCGGCGACCAGCCCCGCGTCGGCCGGTACGGCCCCGTTGAGCCGGAAGCGGACCCGCAGGCCCTCGCTGTCCCGGCTGAGCTCCACCGCGGTGAGATCCATGTCGCCGAGGCTCTCGGTGGTGGCCTCGCCCGTCGGGTCGCTGCACTGCGAGCCGTCCGCGTTCCCGCCCGGTTGCACCGTCTTGGCTGCGGGACTGGCCGCGTCGGTCGCGGTGCCGGCCCCGTCGCGTCCGGCCTCCTCAGCGCCAGGGTCGGTCGAGTCACCACTGTCCGTGGAGGCGGAGGTGGTGCCTCCGTCGGCCGGGACGCCACTGGTCGCCGTGGTGTCCGTCGTGCCACCCGCGGTCGTAGCGGAGGCGGCGCTGTCGGTGGCCGCCTCGCTGGAGCGGGGCTTGGTGTTGGTCCGGGCCGCCTCGGGCGCGGCCGTCAGGGCGCCCGGTGCCGGATCGGCCACCGCGGCGACCTCCTGCTCGCGGTCTGCGGCCGCATCGGTGCTCCGTGCCGCGACCACACCCAGCGAGATGACCGAGCACCCCGCCGCCACCATCCAGGACGCACCCATCCACCGGGCCCGCGCCGAGGCGGGCGCGCCGGTGGGCCGCCGCCGTACTGCCAGTCTCACCACAACCCGCCCCTCACGTCGGTGCTCGACGTCATGACGATCAGGTTACCGAACCCGGCCGCCGTCGTCGCCGCGCGGCGGGAAGAGCAGGTAATTCCGACTGGGTGAGTCGGACTTGTGGGAGTAGGCTGACCGGCGCACATGGCGCCGCGTGAACCCACACGTCGGCCAGTCCGAGGAGCACTGCATTGAGCAACGACGCCTGGGGATTCGAGACCCGTCAGATCCACGCCGGGGCGAGCGTCGACCCGCCGCACCGCGCCCGCAACACCCCGATCTACCAGACCTCGTCCTTCGTGTTCGAGGACTCGGCGCACGGCGCCCGGCTGTTCGCGTTGCAGGAGCCGGGCAACATCTACACCCGGATCATGAACCCGACCCAGGCGGTGTTCGAGGCTCGCATGGCGTCGCTGGAGGGCGGCATCCCCACCGCGGCCGGCGGCATGGTCCCCGGTGCGCTCGCCGTCGGCTCCGGCCAGGCGGCGGAGACGATCGCCATCCTCAACCTCGCCGAGGCCGGCGATCACATCGTGTCGAGCGCGTCGCTCTACGGGGGCACCTACAACCTCTTCCACTACACGCTGCCGAAGATGGGCATCGAGGTTTCCTTCGTGGAGAACCCCGACGACATCGGCGAGTGGCGCTCGAAGATCCGCCCCAACACCAAGGCGCTGTACGGCGAGACCATCCCGAACCCGAAGAACGATGTGCTCGACATCGAGCCGCTCGCCGCGCTGGCCGAGGAGGTCGGCGCGCCGCTCATCGTCGACAACACCATCGCCTCGCCCTACCTGTGCAACCCGATCAAGCACGGGGCGCACATCGTGGTGCACTCCGCCACCAAGTTCATCGGCGGGCACGGCTCGGCCATCGGCGGGGTCATCGTGGACGCCGGCACGTTCGACTTCGGGAAGTGGGCGGACAAGTTCCCCAACTACAACCAGCCCGACCCGAGCTACCACGGCCTCAACTACTGGCCCATGCTCGGCCCCGGCTGCTTCATCGTGAAAGCCCGCATCCAGTTGCTGCGCGACCTCGGCGCCTCCACCACGCCGTTCAACTCGTGGCTGTTCATCACCGGTCTGGAGACGCTGAGCCTCCGCATGGAGCGCCACGTCGCCAACGCCCAGAAGGTGGCGGAGTTCCTGGCCGGTCGCGACGAGGTCGCCCAGGTGCTCTACGCGGGGCTGCCGAGCTCGCCGTACCACGCCAAGGCCCAGAAGTACCTGCCTCGCGGCGCCGGCTCGGTGCTGGCGTTCGAGATCAAGGGCGGCGCCGAGGCCGGTCAACGCTTCGCCGACGCCCTCGAGCTGCACTCCAACCTGGCCAACATCGGCGATGTGCGCTCGCTGGTGATCCACCCGGCCTCCACCACCCACAGCCAGCTGACCCCCGAGGAGATGGCCGCCTCCGGCGTCACGCCGGGGATGATCCGCCTCTCGGTCGGCATCGAGTCGATCGAGGACATCCTGGCCGACCTCGAGGCCGGCTTCCGCGCCGCCAAGGGCTGAGCCGGTCGGGCCGGGCCGCGGTCCGGCTTGGCCGGTGCGGCTTCGCCGGGGCCGAGGGGCTGCCGTACCGGTGGGTACGGCAGCCCCTCGGCGCGTGCGGGTTCCGGTTTTCGGCGGGGTTGACGGTACGGTCGGAAGCCATGAGCGCCCCCGAGCTTGACGACCCCGACCTACCGCTGCTGCACGACCGCTCCTACCGGGTGCGCTCGTACCGCAAGAGCGAGACCGAGGTGCTCATCCGCGGCCGGGTCACCGACGTCAAGCCGCCGGGCACGTTCATCCCCAACGATCCCAAGCCCATGACCATCCACGACATGGTCCTCGACATCGTGGTGAAGATGCCGGAGCTGGTCATCACCGAAGCCTCGCTGCGGATGGAGACCCACCCGCACGACCACTGCACCGAGGTGGTCGACCACTACGGCAAGCTCGTGGGGCTCTCGATCATGCGGGGGTTCACCCACCAGGTCCGCGAGCTCTTCGGCGGGCCTCGGGGCTGTACCCACAGCACCGCGCTGCTCCAGGCCATGGCGCCCGTCGCCATCCAGTCGGTGTGGGCGATGATGGCGCCGGCCCAGGGCGAGACGCCGGTGGCGATGACCGTCGAGGGTCAGCGGGAGCGGCTGCAGTTCAACCGCAACACCTGCCATGTGTGGGCCGAGGACGGGCCGATGTTCGAGCTGCTCGACGAAGGCCACCTCGTGCCCCCGCCGAAGTGGGGCCTCGCCCGAATGCAGGAGCTCGGCATGGATCCCGACGACTGGTACAACCGCTCACCCGGCTGAGCGAGCGCCATGCTGCCCATCGGGGACGTCAACCCGGCCCGCCGTCCACCGGTGGTCACGGTGCTCATCATGCTGCTGTGCGTCGGCGTGTACGTCGGGTTCCAGCTGCGCCGGACGCCGACCGAGGTCCGCACCGACGTGGGCGTGGTGCAGGTCCCCGCCTCCGATGCGTTCACGCTGCAGTGGGCGGCGGTGCCCTGCGAGGTGACCAGCGCCCAGCCGCTGTCGGTGCGCGAGATCGTGCGGACCTACAACCAGGGCGACGACAGCGCGTGCGAGCGCTTCAACCGCGACGACCCGCTGTTCTTCCGGGGCAAGCACGTGTACGCCGCGCTCGTCGTGTCGCTGTTCATGCACGGGGGGCTGGCCCACCTCGGCTTCAACCTGTTGTTCCTGTGGATCTTCGGCAACAACATCGAGGACCGTCTCGGGTCGGTGAAGTACCTGGTGTTCTACCTCGCCGGCGGGGTGGTGGCGACCGCGGCCCACATCGCGGTGCAGCCCAACTCCACCGTGCCGCTCATCGGGGCGTCCGGCGCCATCGCCGCGGTGATGGGCGCGTACCTGGTCTGGTACCCGAACGCGCCGGTGCGCCTGCTGGTGTTCTTCTTCCTGCCCGCCACGATCAAGGCGAAGTGGTTCCTCGCCGTTGGTTCGCCCTGCAGTTCTTCACCGATGCGGCGTCCGGCGTGGCGTGGGTGGCGCACGTCGGCGGGTTCGTGTTCGGCGTGGTGGCGGGGTCGCTGATCGGCCGGCCGGCGCCACCGCCACCCCCGCCGCTGGTGTACCACTCGCCCTACGTGTAGGACCGGCCGGGCTCCGTCCTACACTCGGGGGACCGCGAGCTCGCGTCCCGGCTCGTTCGTTCTTGCGAACACCCGTTCCTCTGACTAGCGTTAGGACATGGTCATGACCATCGATGCCGCCATGGAGGCCGAGGTCGAACGGGAGCACTACCTGATGGCGGGACAACAGCACCGGGACCTGGTGACCCGGTTGTACGAGGGGCTCAAGCTGCTCTTCGCCGACCGGGCCGACCGGTTGGTCCTCGCCGAGGTGACCACGCTCGCCCCGGCCGGCCGCATGATGATCCCGGACATCGCCGTGGTGTTCGGGCTGCCGCAGCAGCAGCACCGCTCCTATCGCGCCGGGGTCACCGGGCCGCCGCCGCGGGTCGTGCTCGAGGTGGTGTCGCCCATGGACACCGACGAGATCAACGCCCGCAAGCTGGAGCGCCACCTCGAACTGGGCACCGAGGAGCTGTGGTTCCTCCACGTGCGCACCGGCAGCATCGAGCGCTTCCTGGTGCTCGACGGTCGCTTCGTGCCCGTGCCCGCGCCGACCTGCGCTGCGCTGGAGGACCTCCGCTTCGAGCCGCGCCACGGCACGGTGGAGCCGGTCTATGCCGACGGCACGCCGTTCCCGTCCAGCGCCGCCGCCGAGGCAGCGCGGGCTGCGACGGAGGCGGCGAGGGCGGCACGGCTGGCCGAGAAGCTGCGCGCCGCCGGGATCGACCCCGACGAACCCTGAGCGCTGCCGGTGCGGGCGCGCCGAGTCAGGCCAGCGCGTCGACGACGTGGTCGATGCAGGCGGTGAGCGCCTCGACGTCGGCCGGGTCGATGGCGGGGAACAGCGCCACCCGCAGCTGGTTGCGACCCAGCTTGCGGTAGCTCTCGGTGTCCACCACCCCGTTGGCCCGCAGCACCCTGGCCACCTCGTTGGCGTCGATGCCGGCGTCGAGGTCGATCGTGGCCACCACGTGGCTACGGTGGCGCGGGTCGCTCACGTACGGGGTGGCGTAGGAGGCCTTGTCGGCCCAGCCGTAGATGATCTCCGCCGAGCGGTCGCAGCGCGACGCCGCCCACTCCAGGCCCCCGTTGCTGTTGATCCACTCGGTCTGGTGCACGGCGAGGAACACGGTGGCCAACGCCGGGGTGTTGTTGGTCTGGTCCTGCCGGGAGTTGTCGAGCGCGATCTTGAGATCGATCGATGCCGGGATCCACCGATCGGAGGCCGCGAGCCGTTCGATGCGCTGCACCGCAGCGGGCGAGCAGCAGGCGATGAACAGCCCGCCATCGGAGGCGAAGCACTTCTGCGGGGCGAAGTAGTAGCAGTCGACCTCGGCCGGATCCCAGCGCAGGCCACCCGCAGCCGAGGTGGCGTCCACCGCGACCAGCTGGCGGGCGGTGGCCCCCGCTGGGCGGCGCAGCTCCATGGCCACGCCGGTGGAGGTCTCGTTGTGGGTCAGCGCGTACAGGTCCACCGACTCGTCGGCGACCAGCTCGGGATGGGTGCCCGGCTCGCTGCGCACCACCACCGGATCGCCGAGGAACGGCGCCGCGGCCGACGCCGCGGCGAACTTGGAGGAGAACTCGCCGAAGGACAGGTGCAGGCTGCGCTGCTCGATGAGGCCGAACGTGGCCGCATCCCAGAACCCGGTGCTGCCGCCGTTGCCCAGCACCACCTCCCAGCCCTCGGGCAGACCGAACAGCTCCCGCACCCCGGCCCGGAGCCGGCCGACCTGCGAGCGCACCCCGGCCTGGCGGTGCGAGGTCCCCAGGAAGGTGGGTGCGGCTTCGGCCAGCGCGGCCACCGCCTCGGGACGGACCTTGGAGGGTCCACAGCCGAAGCGTCCGTCGGCCGGCAGCAGGGAGGAGGGGATGGTGATCGAGGGCTGGCTCACGCTGCCATTCTGCCGGGCGGGCTCACGCCAGCCGCAGCTTTTTGCCCGTCAATACGGTTCCGGCACCCACCTCGATCTGCGGTAGAACAGGAGGGTGACCTCCCCCACCTCACGCGTGTCGCGCCGAGTCGGCGCCATTGCCCCCTCGGCCACCCTCGCCGTCGACGCCAAGGCCAAGGCGCTCAAGGCGGCCGGCAAGCCGGTCATCGGTTTCGGCGCCGGCGAGCCCGACTTCCCGACCCCGCAGCACATCGTGGATGCGGCCATCGCCGCGTGCGCCGACCCGGTCAACCACCGCTACACGCCCGCCGGTGGCCTGCCCGAGCTGAAGCAGGCGGTGGCCGACAAGACGGCCCGCGACAGCGGGGTGGCGGTGAACGCCGGTCAGGTCCTCATCACCAACGGCGGCAAGCACGCGGTGGCGGCTGCCTTCGAGACGCTGCTGGACCCGGGTGACGAGGTGCTCGTGCCCGCTCCCTACTGGACGACCTATCCGGAGGCGATCGCCCTCGCCGGTGGCGTGTCGGTGGAGATCGCCACCGATGTCGACGCCGGCTTCCGGGTCTCCATCGAGCAGCTGGAGGCGGCCTGCACGCCGCGGACCAAGGTGCTGCTGTTCGTGTCGCCCTCCAACCCGACCGGCGCGGTGTACCCGAAGGAGGAGATCGAGGCCATCGGCCGTTGGGCGCTCGAGCGCGGCCTGTGGGTCGTCACCGACGAGATCTACGAGCACCTGACCTACGGGCTGCACGAGCACCACTCCATCGTGAAGCTCGTGCCCGAGCTGGCCGACCAGACCGTCATCCTGAACGGCGTGGCCAAGACCTATGCCATGACCGGCTGGCGGGTCGGTTGGATGATCGGTCCCAACGACGTGATCAACGCCGCCACCAACCTGCAATCGCACACCACCTCGAACGTGTCCAACGTGGCGCAGCGGGCCGCGCTGGCCGCCGTCGCCGGCGACCTCGACGCGGTGGCGATGATGCGGGCCGCCTTCGAACGCCGCGGGCAGGTCATGTACAAGCTGCTGAACGAGATCGACGGCGTCACCGCCCTCGAGCCACAGGGCGCGTTCTACTGCTTCCCCTCGTTCCAGGGCGTGCTCGGCCGCACCATCGGCGGGGTCACGGTGCACAGCACCACCGAGCTCGCCGAGGTGATCCTCGAGCAGGCCGAGGTGGCGCTGGTGCCCGGTGAGGCGTTCGGCGCCCCCGGCTACATGCGGCTGTCCTTCGCCCTCTCCGACGCCGATCTGGCCGAGGGCGTGGGCCGGGTGGCGGACCTGCTCGGCCGGAAGTCCTGACCCCCCGATGAGCGATCGCGCCGCCGAACCGAGCCGAGCACCGTACGGGGGTTGGTCCTCCCCGGTCAGCGCCGAACTGATCGTCTCCGCCGCCGTCGGTCTCGGCGATGTGTGGGTCGACGACACTCACACGTGGTGGTCGGAGCTGCGGCCGGCGGAGGCCGGGCGGGTCGAGCTCGTCCGCGACGGGATCGACCTGCTCGGTGCGCCGTGGTCGGCTCGGACCCGGGTGCACGAGTACGGCGGGGGGGCCTGGTGGGTGCACGGTGGCAGCGTGTTCTTCGCCAACTGGGCCGATCAGCGGCTCTACCGCCTCGACGAGGGGGCCGAGGCGCCGCGCCCGCTCACCGCTGCACCGCCGGCGCCGGCCGCCTGGCGCTACGCGGACGGCCGGGTCAGCCCCGACGGCCGCTGGATCGTGTGCGTGCGCGAGGAGCACCCGCCTCCCGGCTACGAGGCGCCCGACGGCGCGCACGTGGAGGCGGACAACCAGCTCGTCGCCATCGACGCGCAGGGTGGGGGAGAGCTCGTCGTGCTGCACGACGGCCATGACTTCGTGTCCTCGCCCCGGCTCAGCGCCGACGGCACGTGGTTGGCCTGGGTGGCGTGGAACCATCCCAACATGCCGTGGGACGACACCGAGCTGTGGGTCGCCCGCTTCGCCGACGGCGCGGTCCGCGACGCGCGTTGCCTCATCGCCGCCGAGGCGGGAGAGTCGATCGCGCAGCCGGAGTGGGGGCCCGACGGGCAGCTGTACTTCTGCTCGGACCGCTCCAACTGGTGGAACCTCTACCGCTTCGAGTGCGACCTGCTCGACGGACCCATCGGGTTCCCGGTCCCGCTGACCACGCTGGAGAGCGAGATCGCCCTGCCCGGTTGGGTGTTCGGGCGCAGCCGCTACGCCTTCACGCCCGAGGGCGACGCCCTGGTGTTCGCCTTCGGGGGCGATGCGCATCTCCACCTCGGTGTGCTGAACCTGGCCGAGCACCGCCTCGAGACCATCGAGACGGGCCTCGCCACCTTCGAGGCGCTGCGCGTCCGTACCGGACCGAACGGTACGGAGGTGGTCGGCGTGGGGGCGGGGTTCGCCACCGAGGCGGCGGTGGTGGCCATCGCCCTGGCCGACGGTACCGTCCGGTATGTGCGGCCGCCCCGCCAGTTGGGGCTGCCCGCCGGGATCGTGTCCGCTCCGGAGCACATCACCTTCCCCAGCGCCCGCGGTCGCACCGCGCACGCGTGGTTCTACCCGCCCCGCAACCCGGCCTTCGTGGCGCCGGAGGGGGAGCGGCCGCCGCTGGTGGTGCTCTCCCACGGCGGGCCCACCGCCGCCGCCAACCCGTCGCTCAACCTGTCGGTGCAGTTCTGGACCTCGCGCGGCTTCGCCGTGGTCGACGTCGACTACGGCGGCAGCACCGGCTACGGGCGCGCCTACCGCAAGCTGCTCGAGCGGGCGTGGGGCGAGGTGGACGTGGAGGACTGCTGCGCTGCCGCCGAGTGGCTGGCCGCCGAGGGCCGCTGCGACCCGGCCCGGATGGTGATCCGCGGCGGATCCGCCGGCGGGTTCACCACCCTCGCCGCGCTCACCTTCCGCTCCACGTTCAAGGCCGGCGCGTCGCACTACGGCATCGGAGACCTCGCCGCCCTGGTGGCGGAGACCCACAAGTTCGAGGCCCGCTACTGCGACGGGCTCATCGGGCCCTATCCCGAGGCCGCCGACGTGTACGAGGCCCGCTCGCCGATCCATCACACCGACGGCCTCGACTGCCCGCTGATCCTGCTGCAGGGCAGCGAGGACGTCATCGTGCCGCCCTCGCAGAGCCGGGCCATGGCCGCCGCGCTGGAGGCGAAGGGCATCCCGCACGCCTACCTCGAGTTCGAGGGCGAGCAACACGGGTTCCGGCAGGCGGCCAACATCATGCGGGCCCTGCAGGCCGAGCTCTCCTTCTACGCCCAGGTGTTCCACTTCGAGCTGGGCGATCCGATCGAGCCGGTCGCCATCGCGTTCTCGGAGCGGCTGTGATCGGTCGGCGCCGATGAGGACTGCGGTGCGCCTGCCCCGCCCGCCCGGTGACGACACGGCCGTGGCGCTGGCGGACTTCCTCAGCCTGCAGCCGGCGGAGCGTCTCGCGGTGCGGCTGCGGGCCGAGGGCATCGGCGCCCAGGTGTGGCCGGCCGCGCAGGCCGCCAACCGGCTGCCCATCGACGAGCCGCCGATCGGGCCGACGGTGATGGTGCGCGCCACCGACCACGCCGACGCCGTGGTCCTCGCCGGGTTGTTCGCCGAGATCGACGCCGGGGTGAGCCGGTTCGCGCCGCCGCCCGTCGACTTCTGGCACGGGTCGCCCCGCCGCCAGGTGATCGGCGCGGTGCTGCTGCTGGTGCTGGCCGTCGCAGTGGGTGCTGTCCTGCTCGCCGCGGCGCGGTACTGAGCGGGCGTCGCCCGCCCGATCGGAGGCGACGGGGCCGCGCTCAGCCCAGCAGTGCCCCGGCCGCCGCCCAACCCGACAGGTACGCACCTTCGACCGTCGGCCCGGCGAACGCATCGCCGGCCAGCAGCAAGCCGTCGGCCACCGCCCCGACCGGTTCCGGCCAGGCCTGCAACGGCCCCGAATGCGCCCAGCGCACCAACTCCGCCGACAGCACCGTCGCCCCGCCCAGCCACGGTTCGGCCAGGGTGAGCAACATGGCGGTCACGTCGCCGTCGTCGTCCTCCCAGTGCCGGGCGGACAGGCCGTGGTTGGCGTGGAACGTGACGGCCACCTCGGGCGAGATGCCCTTCTGGTGGTTGTCGCCGACGAAGCTGAACGGGCCGTCCTCGGACTGGTGCCCGCCCGGCGGCGCCACCGCGGACGGGCGGTCCAGGCTCACCAGCAGCGCCAGCACCCGGTGGTAGCCGATGGCGGCGAGCGCCGGGTCGAGCTCGATGCCGCCGGAGCGCAGCAACCCGTGCGACAGCGGCACCGGCGGCGTCAGCACCACCGAGTCGGCCGAGAGCAGCGAACCGTCGCCGAGCACGACCTCGTAGCGGGCCGAGCCGCCGGTGCCGCGACGCACCGCGGCAACCGGGCACGAGAGCCGCACATCGAGGCCATCGGCCAACCACGGGCCGAGCGCGGCCATGCCGTCGCGCACCGCGTAGCGGGGATAGCCGTCGACCTCGTTGAAGCCTCGGCACCACTCCATGACCAGTCCGGCCTGCGTCGCCCGCTCGACGAAGGCGGCGAAGCCCTCCGATCGCACGGTGAAGAACTGGGCGCCGTGGTCCAGCACGGCGCGCCCGTGGTGACGGGTGGCGAGGCGACCGCCCGGCTGGGCCGACGCCTCCAGCACGACGACGTGGCGACCCGCATCGCGCAGGCGCCGGGCTGCGGTCAGACCGGCCAGGCCGGCTCCCACGATTGCGGTTGGGTTCGCCACGGGCCCGACCCTACGCTGGTACGCCGTGCCTGCGCCGAACGCGGGGCCGGCACCGGCGCGCAGGCGCGCGCCGGACCCATACGCCAGTTGTGAAGGACGTCGCTGCCATGGCTCGGATCCTGGTCACCGAGGAGATCGCCGACACCGGCCTCGACCGTCTGCGCGACGCCGGCCACGACGTCGACGTGCACCTCGCGCCGTCCCCGGAACAGCTCCTGGAGCTGATCAAGGGGGCCAACGCCCTCATCATCCGTTCCGCCACCCAGGTCACCGCCGAGCTGCTGGCCGGCGCGGAGGACCTCGTCGTGGTGGGCCGGGCCGGTATCGGGCTCGACAACGTCGACGTCGACGCCGCCACCCACCGAGGGGTGATGGTGGTCAACGCCCCGGAGTCGAACATCCTCTCCGCCGCCGAGCACACCATGGCCCTGCTGCTGTCCCAGGCCCGCAACGTGCCGCAGGCGCACGCCGCACTGGTCGCCGGCCGGTGGGAGCGTTCGAAGTGGGAGGGCGTCGAGCTGGCCGACAAGACGCTCGGCGTGATCGGTCTCGGTCGCATCGGGCGGCTGGTGGCCCAGCGCGCCGCCGGGTTCGGGATGCGCATCATCGCCCACGACCCGTACGTGTCCGCCGAGCGCGCCCGCCAGCTGTCCATCGAGGTGGTGGAGCTCGACGACCTGCTGGCCCAGGCGGATTTCATCACGCTGCACGTGGCCAAGACCCCCGAGACGATGGGGCTGCTCAACGCCGACCGCCTGGCCAAGACCAAGCAGGGTGTCCGCATCATCAACGTCGCCCGTGGCGGGCTCATCGACGAAGCGGCCCTGGCCGACGCCATCCGAGCCGGGCAGGTCGCCGGTGCCGCGCTCGACGTGTTCGCCGCCGAGCCGACCACCGAGTCGCCGCTGTTCGACCTGCCCCAGGTGGTGGTGACACCCCACCTCGGGGCATCGACCCGGGAGGCGCAGGACAAGGCGGGCGAGACCATCGCCGAGATGGTGGGCCTGGCGCTCGACAACGACTTCGTGCCCTACGCGGTGAACGTGTCCGCCGGCGAGGTTTCGGAGACGACCAAGCCCTTCCTGGCCCTCGCCGAGCGGCTGGGCGCCCTGTTCGTCGCCCTCAACGAGGGCGTGCCGCAGGTGCTCGAGGTCAGCTTCCAGGGCCAGATCGCCGATGCGGACACCAGGATCCTCACCGTGGCGGCGCTCAAGGGCGTCTTCTCCCGCGGCTCGGCCACGCCGGTCTCGTACGTGAACGCGCCGCTGATGGCGGCCGACCGCGGGGTGGAGGTGCGCGAGAGCCGCAGCACCACTGCGGTGGACTACGTGAGCCTGTTGACCATCCGGGGCGGGCACCACTCGCTGGCCGGCACGATCGTCGGGCTCGGCGGCGAGCAGCGCCTGACCCGCATCGACGACAACATCGTGGACATCCCGCCGTCGCTGAACATGCTGTACGTCCGCAACGACGACAAGCCGGGCATGATCGGCAAGGTCGGCACGATCCTCGGCGAGGCAGGCGTCAACATCGACGACATGGACGTCGGGCGCGATCCCAGCGGCGAGCCCTCGACCATGGTGGTGGCCACCAACCGGCCGATCCCACCGGAGGTCGTGGAGCGTCTGCGCGGCACCGCGGGCATCGTCAGCGTGCACGTCATGAACAGCTGAACCCGCTGCTCGCGGCGGTGGCGTGAGCCGCAGCAGCACCGTCCTCAGTGCTGCTGCGCCCGCAGCACCGCGTCGGGATCGCCCGACATCTCGGTGGGCAGCAGGATCTTCGTCGAGGGCGACGTGGCCATCTCCTGCAGGGTCTCGAGGTAGGTGAGCACCAGGCCCTCCCGACCGAGCTCGCGGGCCTTGCCGCCCTTGGCCCTGGCCTCCATCTCGCCGTCGGTGCGCACACCGAGCCGCTCGCAGTACACCTCGACGAGCCGGATGCCACGGTCCACCTGCAGCGCCAGCAGCCGCTGGCGGACGGCGTCGGCGTACTGCTCGCCGCTGTCCTGCGCATCCCACTTCTGGGTCAGGGCGTGCGCCCGCACCGCGGTGCGGACGTGGGAGGCGATCCACTCGTCGATGTCGTCGCCCAGGCGGAGGATCTTCACCATGTCGACCGGGCGGTACACGATGACCATCTCGGCGTAGAACCGCTGCCGCGTCGGAGCCGACGGGTCGTCGCTGGGGGGGAGCAGGGCGTAGGCGGGTTCGACGGGCACCGGCAGCCGCTTGTCGGTCACGTCGTAGATGCCGACCACGTTGTAGGAATCCCACACCGACAACCAGGCCGGTCCGTCGATGAGGACGGGGACCCCGTTCTTCTTGATGACCGCCTGCTCATAGGGCTGGACCGGTCGGCCGGGCGCACGGACGACCGCGGTGCGGTACCCCCCGGCGCCGACGACCACCCCGACGATCACCCAGACCAGCGCGGCGAGCATCAGGGTCTCCGTTTCGGGCGGGCCGCCGGTGGCTGCCCCGGGTTGCGTTGCATCGGACTACCCCTCCCGAGCGAACGGTGTTGCTACGGACGGTGAATCTAGCAACGGGCAGGGCGCTAGGCGCCGGACAAATCGAGCCGTGCACGGGGAAGGGCAACGCGGTCGGTGCCGATGGGCACCGACCGCTGCTACCCGACCTGGTCAGGAGAAGCTGACCTGACCCTGCGCGGTCAGCGTGTCGAGGGCGGCGGCCTGGATGCTGCCCGAGGCGATGGCGTACACCGAGCCACCGATGACGACCGTCCGCTCGATGGGCGGCGCCCAGGTGGGGCAGGGCATCGGGATGGTGCCCGGCATGGGTTCGACCGCGTCGCCACCCTCTTCGACCGCGATGGTGGGCATCGGGTACGGCATGCCGCAGTCCTGCTCGACCGGCGTGGCCGTGATGCGGCCCCGTTCGGTGATGGTCTCGCCGATGTCGAGCCCGAGGGCGCCGCTGAACATGCTGCCGTCCTGGCCCCAGCTGCTCATCGGCAGCAGCACCAGCTGCTCGGGGGCCCAGTAGAGGAACGCCTTGTAGTCGTACTCGGCGTTGATCGAGGAGTCCGCCAGCGTGTAGACCGCGGTGCGGGTCGGCGCTGCCGGATCGGACACGTCGAAGATCGACACCTGGGCGCCGGTGGTGCGACCGCTGTCGTCGGCATCGCGGCCCACGCCGAGCAGGCGTCCGTCGCTGAGCGGGTGGAGGTAGGCCGAATAGCCGTTGATCTTCAGCTCGCCGGTCACCGCGGGGGCGGCCGGGTCGGCGAGGTCGACCACGTAGAGCGGGTCGGTCTGGCGGAAGGTCACCACGTAGCCGTTGGTGCCGATGAAGCGCACCGCGTAGATCCGCTCGCCCTTGCCCAGCTCGCCGACCCGGCCGACCTGGCGCAACTCGTCGCCCTCCGCCCTGAGCGTGGTGACGAAGCTCTCCGAGTCCGGACCGTTGCCCCACATCCATGGCGCACCGGCCGTGGTGGCGACGCGCAGCACGCCGTCGTGCTCGGACATGGAGAAGTCGTTCATGAGGCTGCCGGTCACCTCGCCGTTGGCGGCGTAGGTGGCCCGGTCGCCGTCGAAGCGGAACTGGTGGATCGCGGTGGTCGTGTCGCCGGTCGTGGCGACGGGCGGGTCGTCGCTGGAGACGGGCTGGTCGCCCGACGCCGCCACGTCGGCGGGCAGCACGATCGGATCCTGCCAGGCGCCGATGGCGACGTAGAGGTTCTGCGGCGAGGCGTACACCTGCTGGCTGTCGGCGACCACCGAGGCGGTGTTCGGCTCGGAAAGGCCGTTGCCGACATCGATGCTCAGCACGCTGGTGACGGTGAAACCGTGGAACTCCTTGGGCCGGCTCACCTGGTCGCACCCGGCCAGCCGGCCGTCGCCGAGCTGCTCGCCGGTGGCGTCGAGCAGGCGGTACCCGGCCAGCCAGTCGTCGATGGTGGACTCTGCGATGACGTCCTTGTTGGTCTGCAGCGCGCGGGCCTCGCCCGCAGGGTTGCTGGGCGACACGAACCCGAGGTCGTCGGGCGGGCTCTGCACCACCAGGCGGGCCACGTCACCGGTCATGCGGATGCTGGCGATGGTGCCGTCCACCACGAGCTGGCGCACCAGCGTCGGGGAGGAGGGGTCGGCCACGTCGACCTGCCACACCACGCTCCGGTTGCCGGACCACACCGGCATGATCTCCCGGGTTGGGCCGTCCGATGCGTTCTGACCGCCGCCGTCGGTCTGGGCGATGGTGTCGTCGGGGGTCCCGGTGACGAGGAGCGTGGTGCCGACCCGGACGAGCTGGGCCGGGTAGCCGGGGAACCGCAGGCTTGCGGTTTCGGCCGGCTGCCCGTCGTTGGCGGCCACCACCCGCAGGGTGCCGCTGCCCGAGTCGAGCACGAACAGGTGGGTGCCGTCGGTCTTGACGGTGTCGCCCTCGTCGATGCCCTGCTCCACGGTGTTCGTGCCGGAGTAGGCGGGGCCGCCCGCGTCGGTGGGGGCGCCCGCGGCGGACTCGTTCACCGCGCCGGCCGTGGTGGTCGCCGACTTGGCCGCGTCGGCGGCGAGGGGCGCGCTCACCCCCTCCGGCACGCCGTAGGCGATCCCGCCGTAGTAGCCGACGCCCGGCAGCCCGTAGGCGGTGACGCGCTCGGTGGCCTCCGCCTTGAGGTAGCCGAGGAGATCGTCACAGGACCCGAACGGCTGCAACGCCGAGGCGAGCTCGAGCGACACGGTGCCCCGGTCGCCGGTGCCGTTCGTGCCGCCCGTCGCGCCGGTCCCGCCGGTCGACGTGGTGCCATCGGAGGAACAGGCGCCGAGCAGCGCGAGGCAGCTGAGGGCGATGGCGAGGGAGATCGGTCGTCGGGTCGGTCGCATGGTTCGCTCCGTTGCACGGTGGGGACTGCTGCTGTGACGATGCTCGCAGCCGTCGAGTTCCCAGCCTGCCGCGAAATTCGGGGAGCCCCGCCGCCCCGGGCGGTGCGCACCGGGCCGAGGGTCGGTCAACCCCCCAGGTTGGGGACGGCGGCGGCGTAGCGAGCCAGCAGATCGATGTGCTCGTCGATGCTGCGGGGTCGCACCGGCTGGTCGCGGCGGGACTCGTCGGTGCGCAGCGACAGGTGGGTGACGCCGAGCTCGGCCCAGCCGGTGGCCTCGTCCGCCCAGGTGTCGGGGTCGGTTCGGCCGGGGCTGGTCCACGATTCGATGCCGAACCCGGTGGGCAGCGCGCCCCCGGCGGCGGCCTCGAGCTCCGCCTTGGCCGCCTCGAAGGCGGCACGGTCGTTGGCCAGGTGGTCCTGGAAGTTCGACAGCCAGCCCTGGCCGAGCGTCACCGCGCGCCGGTAGGCGGCGGGGGAGCGCCCGCCGATCCAGATCGGGATCTGCCGGGCGGGCAGGGGGTCCATGCCGCCGCCGTGGATGTGCTCGTCGCCGATCTCGATGTCGATGTCGACGACCTTGGCCGACCACAGCGTGCGCAGCGCTGCGATCTGGGCGTCCATGCGCCGGCCGCGCCGGGTGAAGTCATTGTTGAGGGCCTCGTACTCGAAGGGGTTCCAGCCCACGCCGAGGCCGAGGCGGAGGCGGCCGTTGCTCCACAGGTCGACCTCGGCCGCCTGTTTGGCGGCGAGCGCCGTCTGGCGCTGCGGGAGGATGATGATGCCGGTCGCCAGCTCGATCCGCTCGGTGATCGCCGCCAGGTAGCCGAACAGCACGAACGGCTCACGCCACAGCCGCCCGGCATAGTCACCTGGCTGGCCGACGACGTGGTCGAACGCCTCGAGGTGGGCGTAGCCGAGCTGCTCGGCCGCCTGGGCGAAGGCGCGGACCGCCCCCGTGTCGCCGCCGATCTCATTGCTGGGGAAGACCACACCGATGCGCATGGTGCGGGACTCTAGGCTTCGGGCGGCCGGTGCCGTCCTTCAGGCGTGGTGACGCGGCCCGGGTGCTCGATGGCCACGCGCGTCGTTCCAGTAGGGCCGCGAACGCCGCCCGGACGCGGCGGAGCCTCGGGTCGGACCGGTCGGACCGGTGGGGCATCGGCCGGCGTTCAGCCATGCAGTGTGGCAATTGCGCCGCGGTACGTGATCGAAGCCGCCGATTCGGCGATGGGGTCCGGACCCGCTCGCACCGAATCGGCGCCGATTCGGCGCGAGCGGGGGGCATGACGGCGAATCGGTGGCGATTCGCTGTGACCGGACGGCCGACAACCTCCCGACGCAGCTAAGAGAACGCGGAGAGTGCTGTCTCGCCTCGCGGCTGCGGCGGCGCACGACGTCGGCCGCACCGGGTAGGTCGTGGATCAGCTCGACCGACTGGCCGGCGTGCATCGGGAAGTACGCCGGGTTGCCGGCCGCGTACAGGTCCGCCGCCGCCCGTGCCTGCAGCAACGACGGCAGCACCGGGCCGTCGTGACGGGCGGTGAGCTCGTTGGCCAGCGCCCGGGTGAAGTAGCCGGTCAGCTTGTCGGTGACCACGGTGTCCTCGCCGTGTCCGGCCACCAGCCGATCATTCAAGAACGTCGCCGCCCCCGACTCCTGCGTCGCCACGAAGCGCGTACCGAGCAGTACGGCCTGGGCGCCCAGCAGCAGGGATGCGGCCAGCCCGCGCCCATCGGCGATGCCATCACGACGATCTCCTCGTCGTGCATCGGCCCACCAGCTCCGCACCCGGATGGCCCAGCCCGATCGAGAACACCGCCGACCGTTGTTCGAGGATGACCTCGATGGCCCCGGGGAGCAGATCGGCGGCGGCGCTCGGCCGCACCCCGGTGGCACCTCGTCGAGGCCGAGCTCCGGTCCGAACCGGTTGCGCGCGGCGTTGACCGCGGCGACGGTGCCCTCGTCGATGTCGGCCGGATCGACGGGCGGTCGCAGCTCGGCGTGCAGCCACAGGTCCACGCCGAACGGACGGTCCGTACCGCGCCGTACGTCAGCGATGGCGCGCTCGAGCGCGTCGACGGGCAGGTTGAGCCCGGCCAGCACGCCGAGCCCACCCGCCTCGGACACGGCGGCGACCAGCCCGGCCGCCGCCAGTGCGCCCACCCCGGAGCTGCTGATCGGCGCCTCCAACCCGAGGCGCCGGCACAGTGGCGTGCGCAGCCGGGACGCCGGTGTGGCGCCCATCGCGGTGTGGCGCTCATCGCGGTGTGGCGCCCATCGCGGTGTGGCGCCCATCGACGGGACCCGGCTGCTCAGACGGTCAGGCTCGGCTTGAACGCCTTGCGGCCACCCTCGTAGGCGGTGATGTCGTCCGCCTGGCGAAGCGTGATGCCGATCTCGTCGAGGCCCTCCAGGAAGCGCTCCTGCGTGGTCGGGTCCATGGGGAACGGCACCTCGATGCCCAGCGCCGGCGCGGCGACGACGAGGCGCTCGACGTCCACCGTCAGCTCCAGGTTCGGATCCGCCTCCACCGCGGCCATCAACCGGTCCAGCACGGCGGCGTCGATCTGGGCGGTCACCAGACCGTTCTTTCCCGAGTTGTTCTTGAAGATGTCGCCGAAGCGGGGCGAGATCACGGCCTTGAAGCCGTAGTCCATGATCGCCCAGACGGCGTGCTCCCGCGACGAGCCGGTGCCGAAGTTCGGCCCCGCCAACAGGATGGTGGCGGCGCTGTAGCGCTCGTCGTTGAGGATGAAGTCGCGGCTGTCCCGCCACGCTGAGAACAGGCCGACGCCGAAGCCGGTGCGCTCGACGCGCTTGAGCCACGAGGCGGGGATGATCTGATCGGTGTCCACATCGGACCGGTTGAGCGGCACCGCGGTGCCGGTGACGACGCGTACTGCTTCCATGGTCGTACTCCTCGGTATGGATCGGTCGGTGGGAACGCGCTCAGCCGAGATCGGCGGGGGTGGTGAAGCGGCCGGTGATGGCGGTGGCCGCCGCGATGGCGGGCGACACCAGGTGGGTGCGCGCCCCGGGGCCCTGGCGACCCTCGAAGTTGCGGTTCGAGGTGGAGGCCGAGCGCTTGCCCGGCGGGACCTTGTCGGGGTTCATGGCCAGGCAGGCGGAGCAGCCCGGCTCCCGCCACTCGAAGCCGGCCTCGGTGAAGGCGGTGTGCAGCCCTTCGGCCTCGGCCTGCTGCTTCACCGCGAAGGACCCGGGCACCACCCAGCCGGTCACGCCGGCCGCGATGTGCCGGCCCTGCACCACCGACGCCGCCAGGCGCAGGTCCTCGATGCGGGAGTTGGTGCACGAGCCGATGAACACGTAGTCCACGGCGATGTCGCGGATGGGCATGCCGCCCTGCAGACCCATGTACTCCAGCGCCCGGGCGCAGGCGTCGCGGGCGGAGGGGTCCTCGAAGCTGTCGGGGGTGGGGACGTTCGAGTCGATGGGCAGCACCTGGGCCGGGTTCGTCCCCCACGAGACGTGCGGGGTGATCTGCGCCGCGTCGAGGGTGATCTCCTTGTCGAAGACGGCGCCATCATCGGTGCGCAGCGTGCGCCAGTAGGCGACGGCCTCGTCCCACGCCGCGCCGGCGGGGGCGTGCTTGCGGCCCTTGAGGTACTCGAAGGTCACCTCGTCCGGCGCGACCAGGCCGGCCTTGGCGCCACCCTCGATCGACATGTTGCACAGGGTGAGGCGGCCCTCCATCGACAGCGCCCGGATGGCGGATCCGCGGTACTCGATGATGTAGCCCATGCCGCCACCGGTGCCGATGGCGCCGATCACCGCCAGCGTGATGTCCTTGGCGGTCGAGCCGGGGGGCAGGGTGCCCTCCACGTTGACCGCCATCTGCTTGGGCCGCACCTGCTGCAGGGTCTGGGTGGCGAGGACGTGCTCCACCTCGCTGGTGCCGATACCGAACGCGATCGCTCCGAACGCACCATGCGTGGAGGTATGGGAGTCCCCGCAGACCACGGTCATGCCGGGCTGGGTCAGGCCCTGCTCAGGGCCGATGACGTGCACGATGCCCTGGCCCTCGTGGCCCATCGGGTACAGCGTGAAGCCGAACTCGGCGGCGTTCTCGCGCATCACCTCGACCTGGCGGCGCGAGATCGGGTCTTCGATGCCCTCGATGCCGTCCACCCTGGTGGTGGGCACGTTGTGGTCCTCAGTGGCGACGGTGAGGTCCGGCCGGCGGATCTTGCGGCCGGCGATGCGCAGCCCGTCGAACGCCTGCGGGCTGGTCACCTCGTGCACGAGGTGGAGGTCGATGTAGAGCAGGTCCGGCTCACCGGCGCCGCCGGCGTGCACCACGTGGTCGTCCCAGATCTTCTGGGCCAGGGTCCGCGGTTGGGTCATGGGGCAGACCTCGCTTCCGGCGCCGAGGGCGCACTTGCCAGGGTCTCAAATGTTGAGACAACATTCCGACTGATGGATGAGATCGTAACCGGGGTCGGCGTCGTGGACAAAGCGGTCGCACTGCTGCGGGCCGTCGAGGGCGGGGCTCGCACATTGCACGACCTCGTCGCCGTCACCGGCCTGTCGCGGCCCACCGCCCACCGCCTCGCCGCCGCGCTGGTGCAGCACGGCCTGCTCCGCCGCGACGACGATCACCGCTACCTACCCGGCCTTCGCCTGATCGCGCTGGGTCGCGCCGCGTCGCAGACCCTGCCGCTGGCCGACGCGGCCAGGGTGCCGCTGCAGCGGCTCCGGGACGCCACCGGCGAGTCGGCACAGCTGTACGTGCGCGACGGCGAGGGTCGCGTGTGCGTCGCAGTGGCCGAATCACCCCACGGGCTGCGCACCATCGTGCCGCTCGGCGCGGTGCTCGACCTGCACCGGGGCTCGGCCGGGCGGGTGCTGCTCGGCGACGCCGCCACGCTGGCGCAGGGGTGGGCGGAGAGCGTGGCCGAGCGTGAGCCCGGTGTCGCCTCGGTCAGCGCGCCGGTGCTGCAGGACGGCCGGGTCGTGGCTGCGGTCAGCGTGTCCGGCCCGGTGGACCGCACCGGGCGGGAGCCGGGGCAGCGCTACGCAGCGGCGGTCATCGCCGCCGCCCGGGCGGTGGAGACCGCCGCCGGCCTGCGCTGATCGCTGTCGGCCACCCGCCACGGTCGCCCGCCACGGTCGCCCGCCATGGCCACCCGCCACGGCGACGCAGCCACGCCCGACGGGTATGGGTCGGTGGTCACAGTCTCCTCAACCCGGGCCCTTCGCGAGCCGAAGTCGTGGGGACGGGGCTGCGCCGAGGCGGTCGGCCGCCCCCTTTGACGGCGGAAGAGGAGCACCCATGCGACTGCGACGAGCGTTCGGCGCCATCGTGTCAACGGCCCTGGTGACAACGGCCGGTCTCGGCTGGCAGGCGGGCTCGGCCGGCGCGGCGACCGCCGCGACGACGGCCTCGATCAACCCGGCCGACGCGGGCTGGACCGGCAACCTGCACATCCCGCGGTTCGATCCCGCCAACGGTTCGTTGGTGTCGGCCGAGGTGACGGTCACCGTCACCACGGAGGCCACGATCAAGCTCGAGAACCTCGAGTCGTTCCCGGTGACCAGCGATCCCGCCGACCCGAACGCCTACGAGATCGCCATCGGCGGCGACGTCGACTTCGACCTCGCCGCGGTGCCAGGCCTCGCCGAGATCGGCTTCCCCGATCCGGTCTTCGCCGAGGTCGTACCGAGCGGTATCTCGCTGGCCGCCTTCGACGGGGTCACCGACTTCGGTGGACCTTCCGGCTACACCAAGGTGCTGACCGCCACCAGCGTGCGCACCGCCACCGCCACCGACCTCGAGTCGTTGGCGCCGTTCATCGGCACCGGCGAGCTGGTCATCGCCGCCACCTCGGAGGAAGCGCTGCTGTCGCTCGGCGGCGGGAAGCACAGCGAGGAGCTCGCCGCCAAGGTCGGCGTGGACATCGCCGTCGAGTACACCTACCAACGGCCCGCCATCGAGGTCGAGCTGTCGCTGGCCGAGGGCCAGTCATCCATCGTGGCGCGGGGTTCGACGGTGTCGTTCACCCTGAAGGTGCGCAACGCCGGGGAGCTGGCGCTGACCAGCATCACCCTGCACGACGACGCCGGCACCAGCTGCGACAACACGCCGATCGCCGCCCTCGGTGTCGGCGAGGAGCTCGTCGGGGTGATCTGCGAGCTGGAGAGCATCGACGCCGCAGTGGGCAGCGACACGGTCACCGTGACGATGACCGCCAACGGTCAGAGCGAAGGCCCCTTCGTGACCGACCGCGACAGCGAGACGATCACCGTCGGCCGCCCCCAGCTCAGCGTCTCCCACGCGCCGGTCAGCCCGTCGGTCACCGTCGGCTCCGATGCCCGCTTCACCACCACGATCACCAACACCGGCAACGTCGAGCTGACCGACGTGGTCACCGAGGACGTCGGCGTGGCCGACTGCGCCCGCCCGATCGGGGCCATCGCGGTCGGAGCGGCCGCCCAGTTCACCTGCACCAGCCCCGGGGCCTCGGCCGACGTGGTCAGCGTGCTGACCGTGAAGGGCGATTCGGTGGTCGGCGCTCCGGCGCCGGCGACCGCGCAGGCGACCGTGACCGTCACCGAGGTGCAGACCGCGCCGGGCATCGAGCTCGACAACGCGATCAACGGCGACGACGCCGATGCGGCGCCCGGCGTGCCGATCGCCCTCGGCGGCACCGCTGCGCTCTCCGCAGTGGTCCGCAACACCGGCACCGAGCGCCTCGACGCCATCGCCGTCATCGATGACCTGGCCGGCCCGCTCAGCTGCCCGGCCGCCACCCTCGCCGTCGGTGCCGAGATGGTCTGCACCGTGCCGGCCACGGCTGTCGACGCCATCGGTGCGGTCTCGCACCGCACCTCGGTCAGCGCCACCGGCGAGCGCGGCGCCACGGTCGCCGACGAGGACCTGGCGGTGTACCGCGGCACCCGCACCGAGGTCTGCACGGCGAGCACCGACCTGCTGGTCGGTCTGCGCTTCCAGCTCGACGACGGGCCGTTCGTGGGCTCGCTGGCCGAGCTGGACCCCCGCCCCGGCGACACGATCAACGTGCGTTGGGACGGCTACGCCGCCGGCCAGGAGGGCTGCCAGATCACCCTCGCCCAGCACGCCACCTCGGGGCTGACCTTCGACCGACTCTTCGAGCAGCCGCTGGTGCAGGCCGTCACCTGCCTCGACGGCGTGTGCCCGGCCACGCTGCCGCCCGGAGGCCCGACGGTGATGGCGAGCGGCCACGGGCTCACCATGACGGTGGTGGACTCCGGCGGCGCCAACCAGTTCGACCTGGTCACCGGGCCGGCCCTGCCCAGCGTGGGCCCGATCGGCGGGTACTACTCACGTTGGTTGAACGGCTCGACCCACCGGCTGCTGTCGGCGGTGATCAGCGCCGGGGCCTGAGCCCGGCTCAACCCGCCAGCACGTGCCGCACCGCCTTGCGCAAGGCGGGCAGGAACAGCTCCGGCTGGCGCGGACAGCCATGATGGTCGGCCGCCACCTCGAACGTCCTCGACGTCGGGATGGCGGCCGCCAGCTTGCGCTGGCGGTGCGGTGGGATCTTGGTGTCGGCCGTGGTGATCACCACCGAGGTCGGCACGTCGATGTCGCCCACCCACCGATGTGAGCTGAACGTGCCGATGGCGGCGCCTGCCTCCAACACGGTGCGGAAGTCGTGGCGGGCCAGCTCGGCCACCGCCCATGGCGTGAGGTCCGATCGCCCGATGCGGGCGTCGAGGTAGCGGGCGAAGGCCTGCTCCCGCAGCGGGCCCGGCGCCAGGCGGGCGGCGGTGGCCAGCCCGGACAGGCCCCCGAAGTACAGGTGGTCGCCCGCGTTGCCCCGGAAGTTGCGGCTGGTGGCGCACAGCACCAACCCGCGCACGAGCCGGGGGTGTCGATGCCAGAGCAACTGGGCGACGAGCCCGCCCATCGAGTACCCGACCGGGACGATCGCGTCGAGGCTGAGGGCATCGGCCAGCGCGGCGGCGTCGTCGGCGCAGTCGGCCAGGCGGAAGCGCTCGGGCGTTCGCAGGCCGCGGCCGTGGCCGCGCAGATCGAACGAGACGACGTGCGCGTCGCGCCGCAGCGCCTCGTACGCCGGGAACCAGTTCAGGTCCGCCGTCGCCGTCCAGCCGTGCAACAGCAGCAGCGACGGCTGCCCGGCCCGGGGCCGGCCGACCTCGCGGACGAACAGCTCACCGCGATCCGGCAGTCGGATCGTGCGCCCGCGCGGCAGCGGCGGTGCGCCGGGCGGGTCAGGCGTCGATGCCGACAACCTCGACCCGCAGCTGGCCGCCGGGCGCCTGGTAGCTCACCACGTCACCGGGCTTGGCGCCGAGCAGCGCCTGGCCCAGCGGGGAGCCGGGGGACATCACCGGGTGCTCGGTGCCGCGCTCCTCGATCGAGCCGACGAGGTACTTCTCGATGTCGGTGTCGCCCTCGTAGCGGACGCTCACCACGCAGCCGACGCGGACCTGATCCGAACCGGCCTCACCCTCCTCGACGACCTTGGCGTTCTTGAGGATGACCGACAGCCGTCCGATGCGGCCCTCCATCTTCCCCTGCTCCTCCTTGGCGGCGTGGTAGTCGCCGTTCTCGGAGAGGTCACCGAGCTCGCGAGCGGCCTCGATGCGGCGGGCGATGTCCACCCGGCCGCGCGTGGTCAAATCCTCGAACTCGGCCTGCAGACGGTCGTAGGCGGCACGCGACAATTCATGGACTTCGCTCACCCGGCCGATGCTCGCGGCCGACCGGGCGGCTCCTGGCCGCATCGTCCGCGCCGGTGCCGGCGCGGTGGACCCGGGTTCAGCCGGGCGAGCCGTCGCCGTCGGTGTCCGGCGCCTCGGTGCGGGTCACGAAGTAGCGCACCGGCCCCTCGCCGGCTCCGCGGAAGCAGCCCACCCCGGGCTCGACCTCGAGCGCCCGGCTCACCGGTCCGGGCGAGCGCAGATCACCGATGGTCTTCGTCGCACCGGAGACCCGCTGACGGGCGTGGCCCGGGTCGAGCCAGCTGCCGGTCACACCCTCCACGGTGAAGGAATCGCCCGAGCGTTCGGTGAGGGTGAACTGGCGCACGTTGGCGTCGTCGCTGCCCGGGGCGCGGATCTCCCACGACGCCCCCAGCCCGACCTCGCCGGGCGGTAGCGGGGTGATCAGCGCGCCGGCGTAGGTCGCCGGCTTCAACGGCCGGATGTTGATGCCCTGGACGCTGAACAACGCGGTCGACCGCGCCCCCAGCGGGAACTCGAGCACGGTGGCCTCGTCGACGCCCGGTTCGGACACGACCACATCGGTCACGGTGGCCTCCATGAGCAGGTTGCCGGTGGCGTCGGCCGCGGTGATCACCGCGTGCACGGTTGCCTTGACCGCCTCGCCGTGGGTGGCGCCACCGCCGTCGGCGCACTGCTGCTGCCGTTCGATCGTGCCCCACCACTCGGCGCCGGGGGCGAGCCGGTACTGCACCTCGGCCCGGGGCAGGGCGCCCGGCTCGACGAGCAGCGAACAGCTGGCGGTGGTGTTGTCGCAGGTGCGGCCGATCGTCTTGCTGTGCAGCGCCCGACCGTCGGCGGAGACCGCCACCCCGCCCGGCGTGCTGGTGGACACCGCGGTCCCGTCGAGCTCGGCGATGCGGGAGCAGCCGGTGACGGTGGCGAGGGTCAGCACCGCGCCGGTGACGACCGCACCGGCGGTCCGGAGGTTCGCCCGAGGCTCGGTTCGCACCGCACCAGTGAACTTGCTCCGGGCCGCGAACTCAACGACCCTCACCCGGGGCCCTCGCCGACGGCCCCGTTCGGACGGTCGCCACCCCGGTTGACGACGGTCGCGGCGCTGGGCGAGACTGGCCCGCGATGCACGGGATCGACTGCCCCACCATCATCACCATTTCGTAGCGCACGCCGGAACCGGCGTGCGCGTGAGACCGTCCACCCTGGTGGGCGGTTTTTTCATTGAGGCGCCCTGACCGGGCCGGCACGAGGCAGGAACAATCGACATGAGCACGCACCGGGTAGGCATCGTCGGCGGCGACGGGATCGGGCCGGAGGTCATCGCCGAGGGTCTCAAGGTCATCAACGCAGCGGGCGTCAAGCTCGAGACGGTCGACTACGACCTCGGTGGCGGGCGCTACCTGAAGGACGGCACGATCCTGCCCGACTCGGTGCTCGACGAGTGGCGATCGCTCGACGCCATCTACCTCGGCGCCGTCGGCACGCCCGGCGTACCGCCCGGTGTGATCGAGCGCGGCCTGTTGCTGAAGATGCGCTTCGAGCTCGATCTCTACATCAACCAGCGCCCGTTCGTGGACACGGCCAAGGGCATCGACTTCATCGTGATCCGGGAGAACACCGAGGGCACCTACGCCGGCGAGGGCGGCTTCCTGCGCAAGGGGACCCCGCACGAGGTGGCCACCCAGGGTTCGGTCAACACCCGTATGGGCGTGGAGCGGGCGATCCGCTACGCGTTCGACCTCGCCGGGTCCGCCGCGCGGCGCAAGCACCTGACGTTGGTCCACAAGACCAACGTGCTGACCTTCTCCGGTGATCTGTGGGAGCGCGCCTTCAACGAGGTGCACGCCGAGTACGCCGCCATCGCCACCGCGTACAACCACGTCGATGCGGCCTGCATCTACTTCGTGGAGGATCCGCAGCGCTACGACGTGATCGTCACCGACAACCTCTTCGGCGACATCCTGACCGACCTCGGCGGCGCGGTGACCGGCGGCATCGGTTTCGCCGCGTCGGGCAACCTCAACCCCGCCCGCACCGGCCCGTCGATGTTCGAGCCCGTCCACGGTTCGGCGCCCGACATCGCCGGGCAGAACAAGGCCAACCCCACCGCCGCCATCCTGTCGGGTGCCCTGATGTTGGACTTCCTCGGCGAGACCGAGGCGGCGGACCGGGTGCGCAAGGCGTGCGAGGCGTCGATGGCCGGCGAGATCACCGGGTCCACCACGTCGGTCGGCGACCAGATCGCCGCCCGGCTCTAGCCCGACCCACAGCCCCCACGAAGTGACGAAGAGGCCCAGAAGGGTGCGAGGCACAGCATGAGTGACGACGCCACGCTCGACGAGGCGATGCCGCCGGTCGACCGTTCCCCCCGGTATGACCCGTCGTGGCCGAGCAGGGTCGACGTGTTCGACACGACCCTGCGCGACGGCGCCCAGTTCGAGGGCATCTCGCTGACGGTGGAGGACAAGCTCGCCGTCGCCGAGGCGCTCGACGACCTCGGTGTGCACTGGATCGAAGGCGGCTACCCCGGCGCCAACCCCAAGGACGAGGAGTTCTTCAAGCGGGCGGCGTCGGAGCTGTCGCTGCGCAACGCCCGGTTGGTGGCGTTCGGTTCGACCCGCAAGCCGCTCGGCCGCAGCGACGACGACCCGACGTTGCGGACCCTGGTCGATGCCGGCGTGTCGACCGCCTGCATCGTGGGCAAGGGCTGGGACTACCACGTGCTCGAGGCGCTGCGCACCACCCTCGACGAGGGCGAGGCCATGGTCGGCGAGTCCGTCGCCTTTCTCAAGGCGGCCGGGTTGCGGGTCTTCTTCGACTGCGAGCACTTCTTCGACGGCTACAAGCGCAACCCCGAGTTCACCCTGCGGGTGCTCGAGGCGGCCGCCACCAACGGGGCGGACTGCCTCGTGCTGTGCGACACCAACGGTGGGTCGCTGCCCCACGAGGTCGAGCCGATCGTGCGCGAGGTCAGCCGGCACTTCGGGTCCGGGGTGCAGATCGGCATCCACACCCAGAACGACACCGGGTGCGCGGTGCCCAACGCCCTGGCCGCGGTGATCGGCGGGGCCACACAAGTGCAGGTGACCATGAACGGCTACGGGGAGCGCACCGGCAACTGCGACCTCGTGCAGCTGATCCCCAACCTCACGCTGAAGATGGGCATCGAGACGCTGCCGTCCGGTCACCTGGAGCGCCTCACGGAGATCTCGCGTCGCGTGGCGGAGCTGGTGAACCTGCCGCACCAGAACCAGCTGCCCTACGTCGGCCAGTCGGCCTTCGCCCACAAGGCGGGCCTGCACACCTCGGCGATCGCCCGCCGGCCGGACTCCTACGAGCACATCGACCCGGCCCAGGTCGGCAACGGGACCCGCTTCCTGGTGTCGGACCTCTCCGGTCGGGCGACCATGGAGTTCAAGGCCAAGGAGTGGGGGATCGACCTCGAGCCGAAGCAGCTCGGGGCGGTGCTCGATCAGCTCAAGCAGCTCGAATCTGCCGGCTACCACTTCGAGACGGCGGACGCGTCGCTGGAGCTGCTGATGCGCCGCGCCACCGGCTGGCGGCCCGAGTCCTTCGAGCTGGAGAGCTTCCGGGTGTCGGTGGAGCACCGGCCCGGGGTGACCAGCGATCTGGTGGAGAACCCGCTCGGTCACGCCCAGGGCATCGAGACGGAGTGCACGATCAAGCTGCGCGTCGGCGACGAGCGCCTCATCGCCACCGGCGAGGGCAACGGCCCGGTGAACGCGCTCGACGCGGCGTTGCGCGCCGCCGTTGGCGATCGCTTCCCGGCGCTGCAGCGACTGAGCCTGAGTGACTACAAGGTCCGCGTCCTCAACACCGAGGGCGGCACCGGGGCGGTCGTTCGGGTGCTCATCGAGTCGACCGACGGGCTCCGCAAGTGGACGACCATGGGCGTGTCGGAGAACATCATCGAGGCGTCGTGGCAGGCGCTGGTGGACGCCGTCAACTACGCCCTGCTCGTCGGCTGAGCCGCCGGAGGACCTCCAGCGCCTCCTCCGCCCGCTCGGCCGGCACGAAGAGGTGGTCGTGGTGGTGGCCGGCGACGACGTTGGCGCTGATGCCGCGCTCGCTCAGCGCGCCGGCCATCGCCGCGCTGAGCCCGACCGCGTCCAGCGCCGAGTGCACCGTGCAGGTCAGCCAGGCGGCCTCGAAGGTCACCGGCCAGCCCTGCGCCCGGGCGTCCGGCACGGCCACGATCAGCGACAGGCCCTCCGGCTCGCGCACGGTCGCCACCGGGGCCACGCCGGCGGGGATCGATGCCGTGCCGGCCACGGTGACGAAGGTGTAGGTGCCGGCCCGGCGGACCGGCTCGAGCCCGGCGAGGAGCCGGTCGAGGTCTCGCTCGGGGCGGTGCTGGGGGCGGTGCTGGGGGCGGTGCGGCACCGTCGCGACGCTATCGGGACCGGCCGGCGCCCGGGGGGCTAGATTGGGCTGGTCATGTCTGCGCCGCACTACGTCCCGATGTCGCCCACCGCCCTCGTGCGCACCTACGAGTCGCCGCCCCGCCGCGACCGCTCGTGGGTCGCCACCCGCCCCGGGGATCTCGGCGGTGACGGTCAGCCCGAAGGCGATCGGCTGGGCGTTCCCGGCCCGGACCAGGGCTACGCCTACCGCCTGGTCCGGCTGTTCGCCGGCAAGGTGTTCACCGCCGAGGGCGAGCACGACGACGACGTGGTCGCCGGCGTGCTGGCGGTCGCCATGAAGCGCTGCGCCATCTTCGGGCGGGCGCCCGTGGTGCACGACCTGAGCGTGGCCTTCGCGGTGTGGGGCTTCCTCGACGACCAGCCCGACGCCGAGCTGGTCCGGACCCGGGCGGCCATGTTCGAAGAGGTGTCGAACCCGCACCACTACCCGGAGCTGCGCCGCATCGCCGACGCGGTGCCGGAGTCGACCCTGCGCCTGACCCCGGCCGAGGTGCAGCGGCGCAACAAGGCGGATTGGCGCTCGCTGTTGACCCTGGAGGGCTGAGCCGGTGACCGCCCCGCTGCGCTGCCGGTTCGCGCCCTCGCCGACGGGGTACCTGCACGTCGGCAGCGCCCGTACCGCGCTGTTCAACTGGCTGTTCGCCCGTCACAGCGGCGCCACCTTCGTGCTGCGCATCGAGGACACCGATGCCAGCCGCAACCAGCCGGAGCTCATCGAGAACATCCTCGAGAGCATGCGCTGGCTCGGTCTGGACTGGGACGAGGGCCCGGTCTACCAGTCCGAGCGCGCCGCCCGTCACAACGAGGTCATCGAGCGGTTGCTCGAGGAGGGCAAGGCGTACTTCGACGAGGGTGCGGTGCGCTTGCGCGTCGCGGACGACGGCGGGATCGGCTGGGACGATGTCGTGCGGGGCCGGGTGGACTTCGAGCGGGCCAACATCGAGGACTTCGTCATCCGCCGCTCCGACGGCAGCGCGCTGTTCCTGCTCACCAACGTGGTCGACGACCTCGACATGGGGATCACCCACGTGATCCGCGGCGAGGACATGATCAACAACATGCCCAAGCAGCTGCTGCTGCTGGAGGCGCTCGGCGTCGAGCGCGAGGCGCGCTACGCCCACATCCCGCTCCTGGTCGACGAGCAGCGCCGCAAGCTGTCCAAGCGGTTCGGGGACGTGGCCATCGAGCACTACCGGGATCGCGGCTTCGTGGCACCGGCGGTGCGCAACTACCTCGCCACGTTGGGCTGGGGCAGCACCGACGGGGTGGAGATCCGGCCCATCGAGGAGATCGTCGAGCGCTTCGAGCTGACCCAGGTCAACCGCTCCTCGGCGTTCTTCGACGTGAAGAAGCTCACCCACTTCAACCACGAGTACATCCGGGCGATGGACGCCGAGGCGTTCCTGGAGCTCGCCGCGCCGTTCGCCGCCGGGCTGGACCTCGCCGCGCTGCCCGCCCCGTACCTGGCGGACGTCCAGAGCCGCACCCAGGTCCTGACCGACCTGCCCGGCGCGATCGGCTGGCTGTTCGGCGACGAGGTCGACATCGACGAGGACTCCTGGGCCAAGGGCGTGCTGAAGACGACCGCCGCCGTCGACATACTCGACGGTACGGTGGCGGCGTTCGCCGGTTGCGCCTGGGACCGCGAGACGTTGCACGCCGAGCTGAGCGCCATCGGCGAGCGCCACGGGCTCAAGCTGGGCAAGGCGCAAGCGCCGGTGCGGGTGGCGGTGACCGGTCGTTCGGTCGGACCACCCCTGTTCGAGGGGCTCGAGGTGCTGGGCCGGGATCGCACCCTCGCCCGCCTCCGGGCGGCCAGAGCGAGGTTGTAGCGGGCGCCGTGTCCGTCGCTTCGTCGCCTTCGGTCTCGGCGCCGCGCTCGGGGCGCGACGCCGCCCCGCAGGTCGACGCGGCCGAGGCGCGCTCCCGTCGCGGTGGTATCGGCCGCCGGCGCAACCGGCACCGGCCGCAACATCGCCGTCGGCGCTCCTGGGCGGTGCGGGCGGTACGGCTGGTGGCGACCGTGCTGGCGGTGCTGCTGGGCAGCTACCTCGCGGTGGTCGCCGCCGAGGTCGAGCTGGCCGCCCGCCGCCAGGCCGACGAGCCGGCCGACGCCGCGGTCGTCATGGGCGCCGCGCAGTACGACGGCACGCCGTCGGGGGCGTTGGCCGGCCGGTTGGATCGCGCCGCGGAGCTCTACGAGCGGGGACTGGTGCAGCGCATCATCGTCACCGGCGGCAACCAGCCCGGGGACCGGACCACCGAGGGCATGACCGGGTTCGTCTACCTGCGTGACGCCGGGGTGCCGGAGGACGTGCTGTTGGTGGAGAACTCCTCCACCAACACGTGGGAGCAGCTGCTGGCCACCAAGCTGATCCTGACCGAGTACGGGATCGGCTCGGTGATCCTGGTGTCCGACCCGTACCACAACCGCCGGCTGCTCGACACCGCCGATGAGCTCGGCATCGAGGCCGACGTGGCGGCCACCGACAGCGGTGTCTCCTGGCGGGATCTGGGCCGGGAGACGCTCGGCGTGGCCGCCGGGAACCTGATCGGGTTCCGACGGCTCGCGCAGCTCTAACATCCCGCCATGCTGATCGAGCGCATCGAAGGCAAGTGGATCGACACCTTCGTCGACGTGTTCACCCTGTGCGGCGTCCAGCCGGGCGAGGTGTGCGCGATCCTCTCGGAGTCCCAGAGCCGTCAGGTCAACGTCAACCTCGCCGAGCTTGCCCTGCAGCGGATGGGCGCAACCCCGTTCCACGTGGTGGTCCCCTCGCCACGACAGACCGCCATCGTGCCGGTGCGCTCCACCGGGGCGTCGGTGGCGCTGGGCGGGCTCGATCCGGTGATCGGCGCGCTGGCGTCGTCCAGCTTCGTGGTCGACTGCACGGTGGAAGGCCTGCTGCACGCGCCGGAGCTGCCCACGGTGCTGGCCGGCGGGACCCGGATCCTGATGGTGTCCAACGAGCACCCTGAGCTCCTCGAGCGCATGAAGCCCGACCCCGCCCTGGAGGACAAGGTCAAGGCCGGGGTGAAGCTGCTCATGGCGGCGAAGGAGATGCGGGTCACCTCGGAGGCGGGGACCGATCTCACCGTCGACATCGCCGACGCGGTGTGCGGCGGCGGCTGGGGCTACACGACCCGCAAGGGTTCGATCAGCCATTGGCCGGGCGGGCTGTGCCTGTGCTTCCCGTTGCCCGACACGGTCAACGGGCGGGTGGTGATGGCGCCGGGGGACATCAACCTCACGTTCAAGCGCTACCTCGAGAGCGCCATCGACCTCACCATCGAGAACGACTACGTGGTGGACATCAAGGGCACCGGGGTTGACGCCGACCTGATGCGTTCGTACTTCGCGGCATGGGGCGATCGGGAGGCGTACGCCACCTCGCACGTCGGTTGGGGCATGAACCAGGCCGCCCGTTGGGACGCGATGACGATGTACGACCGCAGCCAGACCAACGGCACCGAGCAGCGGGCCTTCGGCGGGAACTTCCTGTACTCCACCGGCGCCAACGAGAAGGCCGGGCGCTACACGCAGGGCCACTTCGACCTGCCGCTGCGCAACTGCACCGTCTCGCTCGACGGCACCGTCGTGGTCGACCGCGGGGTGCTGCAGGGCGAGCTGGCCTGAGCCACGCCCGACACGAGCCGACTGGAAGCAGCATCCACCGATGACCCCCGATCTCGACGACGCCATCGCGCTCGCCGGCCGCCTCGGCCGCGAGCGCTTCGCCCCCCGGGCCGCCGGCTACGACCGTTCCGGCACGTTCCCCTTCGAGAACTACGCCGACCTCCGCGAGCACGGCTTGCTGGCCCTGTGCGTGCCCGAGCACCTCGGCGGCATGGGCGCCACCTACCGGCAGTACATGCTCGTCGCCGCCGAGCTGGGCCGGTACTGCGGTGCCACCACCCTGTCGTTCAACATGCACAGCGTGTCGGTGCTGTGGTCGGCCGGGTTCTGCGACGATCTCGACATGGACCCCGCCATGCGCGAGGAGCACGAGCGGCGCCGCACGGAGATGTACCGCGACATCGTGGACAACGGCACGCTGTACGCCCAGCCGTTCTCCGAGCCCGGTTCGAAGATGCGCACCGGACCCCAGGCGTGGGAGACGACCGCCACCCCGGTGGACGGCGGCTGGTTGCTGAACGGCCGCAAGCACTTCGCCTCGCTGTCCGGCGCGGCGGACGTGTACACGATCACCTGCACCGAGGCGGTCGCGGGCCGCGAGCCCAGCTATGCCGACACGCTGTTCCTCGGTGTGCGGGCCGATTCGCCGGGGTTCTCCATCTCCGGCACCTGGGACACGCTCGGCATGAGGGCGACCGTGAGCCGCACGCTCGAGCTGCACGACGTGTTCGTGCCGACCGAACGGCAGGTCATGCCGCGCGGTATCTTCGCCCAGATGGCCCGGCGTTGGCCGCACATGTTCATGACGCTGTGCCCCACCTACATCGGCGTGGCGCAGGCCGCGTTCGACTTCACCGTGGCCTACCTGCGCGGCGAGGTGCCGGGCACCAAGGGCGAGCCACGGCGCGCCAGCAGCACCAAGCAGCTGGCGGTGGCGGAGATGCGGGTGAAGCTCGACCAGGCGTGGGCGATGTTCCTGCGGGCCATCACCGAGGCGCGGGTGGATCCGCCCCGTGACGTCCGCATGCGGGCGTTCTCCACCCAGTACACGGTGATGGAGCTGTCCAACGAGATCTGCCGGCTCGCCATCCGCACCTGCGGCGGCGGGTCCATCTCCCGCGACTTCCCGTTGGAGCGCTACTACCGCGACAGCCGCTGCGGGTCGTTGATGCTGCCGTGGACGGCCGAGATCTGCCTCGAGCGCATCGGTGTCGACACGCTGTACGAGCCGGGCGAGCGCGACGGGGTGGTCGAGGCGGGCCGGTGAGCGCTCCGGCGCTGCCGCTGTCGAGTTGGATCACGACCTGGGCCGACCACCGGCCCGACGCCGAGGCGTTGTCGTTCGGATCCGAACGGTGGAGCTACGCCGGGTTCGCCGCCGAGGTCCAGCGCTGGGTGGACGTGCTCGGGGCGGAGCACGGGGTCGGCTCGGGGGACCGGGTGGCGTACCTGGGTCACAACCACCCGAGCCAGCTGTTCGTGTTCTTCGCCTGCGCCCGGCTCGGCGCCGCCCTGGTGCCGCTCAACTGGCGGCTGACGCCGGCGGAGCTGGGCTACCAGCTGACCGATTGCGAGCCGGTGGTGGTCGTGGTGGCCGAGGAGCTCCGCGCCGCGATCGGGACGGAGTGGCCGTCGCTCGGGCTCGAGCCGCCTCCCGTGACCGACACCGTGGCACCGCCCGCCGTGCAGGGCCGGCCCGGGGATCCGATGCTGATCGTGTACACGTCGGGCACGACCGGCCTGCCCAAGGGCGCGGTGCTCGACCAGCGGGCGGTGCTGGCCAACGCGCTCAATGCCCAGTTCGCCCACGATTTCACCCCGACGGATCGGGTGCTGACGGTGCTGCCGCTGTTCCACGTGGGCGGGCTGTGCATCCAGACGTTGCCCGCGCTCGCCGCCGGGGCCGCGGTCCGCTTGCACGCCGCGTTCGACCCCGGCGCCTGGTTGGAGGATGTCGAGCGCTGGCAGCCGACGACCAGCCTGCTGGTTCCGGCCACCATGAGCGCGCTGCACCGCCATCCCGGTTGGGCCGGCGCGGATCTGTCGTCCCTGCGCGGGGTGATGACCGGGTCGTCGGTGGTGCCCGAGGCACTGATCCGTCCCTTTCACGAGCGCGGCGTGCCCTGCGGGCAGGTGTACGGCGCGACGGAGACGGGGCCGACGGCGATCGCGCTGCGCTTCGAGCACGCGGTGGAACGGGTCGGGTCCTGCGGCAAGCCGGTGCCGCACTGCGAGCTGCGCCTGGTCGGTCCGGACGGCCGTGACGTCCCGGCCGGCGAGCCGGGGGAGGTGGCGGTGCGCGGCACCAACGTGGTGCGCGGCTATTGGCGCGACGAGGAGGCCACCGCGGCGGCGTTCCTGCCGGGTGGCTGGTTCCGCACCGGCGACATCGCCCGCCGCGACCCGCAGGGCTGGTGGCACATCGTGGATCGCAGCAAGGACGTCGTGATCTCCGGCGGCGAGAACATCTATCCGGCGGAGCTCGAGGCGGTGCTGGCCGATTGCCCCGATGTGGCGGAGGCGGCCGTGGTGGGCCGGCCCGACGCCCGCTGGGGGGAGGTCCCCGTCGCCGTGGTGGTGCCTCGGACCGCCGGCGCCCTGGACGAGCCGGCGGTGCGCGCCCTGTTCGAGGGGCGGCTGGCCCGCTTCAAGCACCCGGCGGCGGTGGTGTTCGTCGACGCGCTGCCCCGCAACGTGATGGGCAAGGTGCAGAAGTTCCGTCTCCGCCAACAGTTGGCCTCCGGCATCTCGACCGGGTAACCTGTCTTCTCGCCCTTCGGGGGTGGTGTAATAGGTAACACGGCAGGTTCTGGCCCTGTTGTTAGGGGTTCGAGTCCTCTCCCCCGAGCTCGAAGCGCAGTTCGACGGCCATCCGGTTCCACCGGGTGGCCGTTGCCGTTTCGGGTAGGGTCCGGCGCGTGACCAGCCTCTCCGCACGCGACGTCGTCAACGCCACCGGCCTGCAGATCCTGGTGATCGGCTCGACCTGGATGCTCGATCCCGGTACGCCGGCCTTCGGTGCTGAGATCGGCCTACCCGGTCGGTCGTTCTGGGCGGTGGGCCGCGGCGGGGTGCTGGGCAACGTGGATGCCGACGTGGTGGTGGCCGCCTTCGGGTTCGTGAGCCCCGAGACGCTGAAGCCGCTGTGGCAGAGCCGGCCTGTCGGACAGGATCCGCACGAGGCGTCGCGCTACTACGCCCACGCGGCGGGAGCGTGGGCGGCACGGACGTGGCGGACCGTACCGGAGGCGGACCTGTTGGAGGTGGCGTCGATGGCGGAGGCGGTGGCCGCCGCCGGGTGGCCGGCGGTGGGAGCGTTGTTCGCCGGGTGGCGATCGTTGCAGGTCCCGGGGCTGGACGCCGCGGGTCGCGCCGCGCTGGCGTTGCACGTGCTGCGGGAGCACCGCGGTGGGGCGCACATCACCGGGGTGATGGCGATGGGCCTGTCCCCGGTGGCGGCGATCATGGCGGCGCCCGCCGGGCGGGGTGGTGCCGAGCGCGCCGAGCGGTTCGGCTGGACGGGGCCCTACGAGGAGGCGGAGGACCTGGCCGCCGCCCGCGTCGAGGCGGAGGAGATCACCGACCGGATCGCGTCGGCCGCCTACGAAGTGTTCAGCCCGTCGCAGCGGGCTCGTTTCGTGGAGCTGGTCGGTGCGCTGCACGCTTCGGCCACCGGCGCCTGAGCGACCGATCGGTCCGGGCGGCGGCCGCCGCGGTCAGGCGTGGTCGCGGTCAGGCGCGGTCGCGGGGCACGATGAACACGCCTCGGCGGTCGGGCCCGGCTCGCCGTCCGCGAACAGCGTGGCGTCGATCGTGCACTTGCGGCCGTCGCGATGGCGCACCCTGGCCCGCAGCTCGAGCGGCCGACCGATGGGCACCGCGGCCCGGAAATCGACCCGCAGCCACGCGGTGTAGGCCGGGATGCCCTCCATGTAGAGGGCCTGGCCCATCACCTCGTCGAACAGCGCGGCCACGATCCCACCGTGGGAGCGGCCGGGCAGGCCCTCGAAGCCGGGGGCGAGGGTGACGCGCAGTACGGCCTCGTCGCCGTCGCGGCTCGCCTCGCCGCCGGCGGAGAGCGGGTTGGCCGGCCCGGCGACCAGGCAGTCGGCGAAGCAGGCCAGCTCGGCCCCGTCGTGACGGGGGTGTTCCCACCGGCTCAGCCCGTCGTCGGGCTTGATCCGGGCCTCGCCGGCGGCCAGTCGGGCCCGCAGGGCGTTCGCCTGCTCGGCCACCTCGCCAAGCAGGGCGTCGTCCGCCTCGTGGGCGACGAGCGCGTGGACGAGGTCGCGCACCGCCGCGGCGGCGTCGAGGCGGGCGGTGGTGACGCGGTGTCGGTCGGCGTCGTTCAACGCGCTCATCGTCGCTCGCTCACCCGGTGAACATGCCGCCGTTGGGGAACAGCAGCTGGCCGGTGAGGTACGACGAGTCCTCCGACACCAGGAACAGGGCGGTGGAGGCGATCTCCTCGGCCCGGCCGAGGCGGCGCATCGGCGTCATGCGCTTCATCAGCGTCTCGCCCGCCGGGTCGGAGCGCATCACCTCGGTCATCGGGGTCTCGATGAAGCCGGGGCCGATGGCGTTGACCCGGATGTCGTGGCCGACCAGCTCGAGGGCGAGCACCTTGGTCAGCATCCACACCCCGGCCTTGGACACGCAGTAGTCGCCGCCGCCACGCAAGGGGATGGCCGCCGCCGACGAGGCGATGTTGACGATGGCGCCGCCGTTGCCGGCCGCGATCATCGCGGCGGCGATGGCTCGGTCGGTGAGCATGACGCCGGTGAGGTTGACCGCCATGACCCGTTCCCAGTCGGCGACGGGGACGCGCAGGATGTCCCGAGGGCCGGTGGCGCCGGTGTCCTGGCCGCTGACGTAGTCGGCGTTGGCGATGCCGGCGGCGGCGACGAGGCAGTCGACCCGCCCGAACGCCTCCACGGTGGCGGCGGCCAGCGCCTCGTTGTCCGCCTCGACCGACGTGTCGGTGCGCACGAACCGGGCCCGCCGGCCGCTCGCTTCGACCGCGGCGATCGTGTCGGCGGCGCGGGCGGCGTCGAGGTCGGCGATGACGATGTCGGCGCCCTCGTCGGCGAAACGGCGGGCGCAGGCGGCGCCGATCCCGCTCGCGCCACCGGTGATGACGGCCACCTTGCCGGCCAGTCGGTCTGCCATGGATTCCTCCCCCTGGGTGTGTCGAGGCCGGACCCTAGCGCCCGACGGTGGGCGGCCCCGCAGGGCGCGGCGGGCGAGGGGCCGGGTGGAGCTGCGAGGATGCAGCCATGGCAAGCGACGAGGTGCACGACCTGTACGAGATGATGAGCACGCTGCGGGCGGTGCGTCGCCTGAAGCCGGATCCGATCCCCGACGATGTGCTGGGGCGGGTGTTGCAGGCGGCGGCATGGGCACCGACGGGCGGCAACATGCAGCCCTGGAAGGTCATCGTGGTGCGCAGCCCGGAACGCAAGCGGGCGCTGGCGGACATCTACGGCCCCGAGTGGCACACCTACACGGGCTTCAGCCGGCGACGGGCGGAGAAGGCCGGCATGGCGGGCGATGAGCTCGCCGCCATGGAACGGACCCTCGCCGCCGGCGACTACCTCGCCGACCACCTCGCCGACGCCCCCGTGCTGCTGCTGTTCATCGCGGACCCGGCCAAGATGGCCATCACCGACAAGAACCTCGACCGGATCTCCATGGTGGGCGGCGGCTCGGTGTACACCGCCGTGCAGAACACCATGCTGGCCTGCCGGGCCGAGGGCCTGGGCTGCACGCTGACCACGCTGCACTGCCTGCGCGAGCCGGAGGTGAAGGCGGCGTTGGGCATCCCCGACGATGGGGCGACGCTGGCACTGGTGCCCATCGGCTACCCGATGGGCAAGGGCCACGGCCCCATCACCCGCCAACCCGTGGCCCAGCTCGCCTACGACGACACGTTCGGCGCGCCCTGGAACGGCTGATCCTGCAAGTACGGCTGAGCCTGCGAGGCCGGCCGGCGGTGCGAACCTGAACGAGCCGGCCGTGGAACGACCGTGCGTCCACGCCCCGTCCACGTCCGCGCCGCCGCCCACTCGCACGTACCGCTCGCGCTTCAACCACGGAGTGTGGTGAACACCGTTGATGCAGGTGCCATACCCAGCGGTACGCTAGCGATGCTCCGGTGACGAATCGGCGGTGCGTGTCGTGGTGACTTCAAGCCTCTTGGTGCACGCGCGTTTCGGAGCACGGCCACCTCGCCACGCAGCGAGCCACCGTTTCGTCACCGTAGGAACGCCATGTGGCCGCCGGATGGGTCGGACATCTCCGTCCAGTGCTCACGCACCGTGGCCGCTGCTGGCAGCGGCGCGAGCGCTGACGCGAGCGGTCGATCCGCCAGCGCCAAGGGCAGATCGCGGTTTGCCAGCTCGCGTGCACGCCGGCCCGCCGATCGGTGCGGTGGCGCAGCTGCCGGTGAGGTGCTCGGCGGGAGGAAGCCGCTTTGCGACGCCGGGGCACAGCCGGTATCGTTGACGTGCTCGCTTTGGCGGGCAGCAGGCACGCCCCGATCGTCTAGAGGCCTAGGACACCCCCCTCTCAAGGTGGAGACACGGGTTCGAATCCCGTTAGGG
>JADLEF010000317.1 GCA_020846295.1 Acidimicrobiales bacterium | reverse complement strand
CGCACTGGCCGTACACCTGCAGGCCGCGGTCCCAGCAGCGCTGCAGCCAGGCGAGGGACTTGCGGTGCGGGTCGGGGTTGCGGCGGGTGGGAGCGATGGCGTTGTGGATCACCGGCCGGCCCGACACCTCGGCCAGCTTCTCCACGAAGGCGAGGTCGGCCTTGATCTTGCCGGTGGACTGGGTGATCTGGATGAAGCCCTCGTCCCGCTCGGCCAGCACCTCGGCCAGGGCGAGGATGTCCTCGTCGCACATGGTGTCGGTCACCATGGGCGTGCCGTCGTAGTCGGCCTGGGTGGAGTTGTGGCCCAGCCGCTGGATGGAGAACCCTGACAGGCCGGCGTCCATGCCCTCGTGCAGCAGGCGCTGCATCTCCTTGCGCTCCGCATCGGTGGCGACGCGGGTCTTCGCCGCCTCCAGGCCCATCACGTAGGTCATCAGCGAGGCGGTGGGCATGTACTGGATGCAGTTGACGCCCATCGGGGTGCGCTCGAGCGAGTCGAGGTACTCCGGGATCGTCTCCCAGTCGAAGAGCATCCCCTGCTTGATCGAGTCGTAGGGGATGGCCTCGGTGCGCACCATGGTGAGGATCGAGCGCTCACGGAAGTCCGGCTTCACCGGGGCGAAGCCGAAGCCGCAGTTGCCCAGCACCACCGACGTGACGCCGTGCCAGCCGGAGATGGTGCAGTACGGATCCCAGCGGATCTGGGCGTCGTAGTGGGTGTGCAGGTCCACGAACCCGGGGGCGACGATCAGCCCGTCGGCGTCGACGGTGCGCGTCGCCGTACCGGGGGCCCGACCGCCGAGTTGGGCGATCTTCCCGTCCTTGATCCACACGTCGCCCCGGTAGCGCGGCACCCTCGTGCCGTCCACGATGGTGCCGCCCTTGATGTGCAGGTCGTAGCTGGCCATGCGGTTCCCCCTCGGGTGTGCCGTCGCTCGTGCCGCGCCGGTCGCAGCGATGCGACGGGCGTCACGTTACGCCAGGCCCGAGGGGGCGTGCTGGCCGGTATGGCCGTGGCGGGCTGCCGCCGTGGTCAGCGCAGCTTGAGGTGCGACAGCTCGAAGTAGTCGCGCCAGGCGGTGACCTTGCCGTCGACGAGCTCGAAGGTGCCCATCACCGGCAGGGCGAACGGTGCTTTGGTGCCGCCGCGGTGCTCGAAGAACTCGGTGCGTTCGGTGAGCACGACCCGCTCGTCGCCGACGATGTTGTTCACCTGGAGTCGCACGTTCCACCGCTCCCCGAAACGGGCCAGCACGGCGTGGGCCGCGTCCGGCCCGGTGTGCTGATCTCCCTCGATGGGGATGTTGCGGTAATCGAGGTCCGCCGCGCACAGCTCCCGGAACTCGTCCTGGGTGAGCTCGTGCCAGTGCTCGCAGATGCGCCGCACGGTGGCCAGGTTGCGTTCGATCAGCTGCTCGTCCATCGGGCGCACGGTAGTCGCGCGCCGTCAGGCCTTGGCGGCCCGCGCCGCGAAGTTGGGGAACTGCCCGGTGGTGGCCATCACGCCGCCGTCGACTGGTAGGGCCACACCGGTGATGAACGAGGCGTCGGGCGACAGCAGGAAGCACACCGCGGCGGCGAGCTCGGAGGACTCGCCCCAGCGTGCCATCGGCACGACGGTGCGCATGGTCTCGTCCACGGTGGCCTTGGCCCGCATCGGTTCGGTCATGCCGGTCTTGGTCGGCCCGGGGCACACGGCGTTCACCCTGATGCCCTCGTGGGCGACGTCGAGGGCGATGGACTTGGCCATGTTGATGACCGCCGCCTTCGATGCGTTGTACGTCCAACCGCCGGGGTCGGCGGCCAGACCGGACGTGGAGCCGGTGACCACGATGGCCCCGCCGTCGACCTTGCGCAGGGCGGGGAGCGCGGCCCTGATGCCGAGCGCCACGGCGCGCACGTTCACGTCGAGGACCTTGTCGAAGGTGGCCATCGGGATCCGGTCGATGAGGCCGAACCCGGGGATGCCGGCGTTGAGGAACACACCGTGCAACGCGCCGAAGTGCTCCTCGGCGGCGGCCACCATCGCCTCGTTCGTGGCCTCGGTGGTCACGTCGCCGTCCACGGCGACCACGCCGTCCACGCTATCGGTCCACCGGAGCGCGTCGGCGTTGAGGTCGACCGCCACCACGTAGGCGCCGTCGGCGGCCAGCCGCTCCACCGTCGCCCGGCCGATGCCGGAGGCGGCTCCGGTCACTGCGTACACCCGTCCACTGTTGCTGCTCATGGGCCGGAACCGTAGGCCATCGCGCCGGGTCGGGTCGGCGGTGGCCGGCGAAACGCGGCACGCAGGAACAGCAGGCGCACGTCGTGCAGTGGCTCACCACGTTCGACAACCCCGACCCAGAGGCGTACGTGTTTTCTTGATCGCGACTTCGACGGTGGCGCGGGAGAGGCCTGACGCATCGGTAACCTCGGTCTGATGTTCGACGACCTCGGCGGGACGGTCAGCGACGCGGTCGAGCGGTTCGGCTACCTGGCGGTGGCGCTGCTCGTCGCGCTGGAGAGCGTGTTCCCACCCATCCCCTCCGAGGCCGTGCTGCCGGTGGCCGGGTTCGTCGCCGGCCGGGGCGACGCCTCGATCCTCGGCATGCTCCTGGCCGCCACCGTCGGCTCGGTGGTCGGAGCGTGGATCCTCTACGGCCTGTCCGCCGCCGTTGGGCCGGTGCGGTTGCGGGCCTTCGTGGCCCGCCACGGGCGGTGGTTCGGCATGAAGCCCCATCATCTGGAGCGCGCCGAGGACTGGTTCGCCACCCGTCGGGACGCAGCGGTCCTCATCGGGCGGTGCGTGCCGCTGATCCGTTCCATCGTCTCCATCCCGGCCGGGTTCCAGCGGATGCCCTTCCTGCGCTTCACCGCGCTGAGCGCCGCAGGCAGCCTGGTGTGGAACGCGGCGCTGATCGGCGCCGGTGCCGTGCTGGGTGATCGGTGGCACCGGGTCGGGGACGTGATGGGTCTCGTGCAGGGGGTGCTCCTCCTGCTCGCCGGCGCGGGGGCCGTCTTCCTGCTGTGGCAGAAGGTCCTGCGGCCCCGCCTCGCCGCCCGCGGCGATCTTCCCCCGTTGGAGGACTGATCGCCCTCCGCCCGTCGGCGCATCGCTGACCCCCCGGCGGCTTCACGGATGTGTTGCGGCGTCGCCGGTGGATGGCCGGCGTGCGCGACTCTCGTCACGATCTTCTCCAGGCGTTGGCCGGCGGGCACGCGGGCGGGTAGCCAGAAGGGGTGCCGCTCCGCCGCCACACCCGCCCGGTGGCCGCCGCCCGCCGCTCGGTTCGACTCGTGCACGCCGTCGCAGTCGTGCTCGCCCCGATCTCGCTGCTGGTGGCGGCATGCAGCGTCTGGATACGCGTCGAGCTGCAACGCCCCGAAGCCCTCGATCGCACCGTCCGGTCCGTGCTCCAACGCCCGGAGGTCCGCCGGCAGCTGTCGGTGCAGCTGGCCCGTACCGTGACCCAGGCCGACAGCCGCCTCATCGCCGCCGAACCGGCCCTGCGCACCGCAGCCGAGATCGTCGTCGAATCACGCCAGTTCGCCGCCCTGGTCGAGCTCGCCCTCCGCCAGGGCGGGCGGGCCGTCGTCACCGGCGACACCGGGGACGCGACCACCCTCGCCGGCATCGAGACCGAGTTCGTCACGGTGATGAACGCGATCAACCCGTCGGTGGCCCAGCGCGTGCCCCGCGGCTGGGAGACGCGGGTGGTCGACCTCCGCCACGACTCGCCCCTCGCCCGATCGTTGCGCAGCGGCTCCTGGCTCGGTGATCGGGCCGTGCCGCTGAGCGCCATCACCATCGGGCTGCATACGGCCCTGCTCGCCAGCGCGACGCGGCGCCGTCGAGCCCTGCGCGACATCGGCGTGCACACCGCAGCGGTCGGTGCGATCGCGCTCGCCGCCCGGACCGCAGCCGCGTCCTGGTTGCCCCGGGGCGACCCGGACGCAGGGCCCGGCCGGGCGCTGCGCGCCGCCTTCGACGAGGCCACCGAGGGCTGGGCCCGCGCCGGCATCGGCCTCCTGGCGGCCGGCGTGCTCATCGCCCTGGCCGCCACGCCGCCGAGATCTCGTCGCGCCCCCGACCGCCCGGCGGGGCGAGCGGTCCTCGCCGGCTGGTGGGCCCAGGCCGTGCAGCGCTTCGCTGCCGCCACCCCCACCCAGCGGCTGCTGCCCGCCGCCGTCGCCCTGGCCGGAGCTGCGGTGCTGGGCACGCACCCCGAAGCGGTCGGCCGGTCGGGTGTCACCGCCATCGGGGCGGCTGCCGTCTTCGTCGCCGCACGGCTGCTGGCCGAGGCACTGCCCGACGCCGCGGTGGTCACCTCGCCGGCGCGGCTCCTCGACCGGGGTGGCGTCGCCACCGCGCCCTCCCGCACGACGCGGCGACGCCGGGCCTGGCAGGCCGCCTCGATCGTGACCACCGTCGTCGCGGTCACCTCGTGGGGTGCGATCGACGCGCCGGCTCCCCGCGCCGCCGGCCCGGCCACCTGCAACGGCCATGCCGAGCTGTGCGATCGGCCCGTCGACCAGGTCACCTTCGCCGGCAGCCACAACGCCATGGCGTCGGTCGACGCCGGCTTCCTGTTCGCGCAGCAGCGCGCCACCATCAGCGGCCAGCTGGACAACGGCATCCGAGCCCTCCTGGTGGACACCCACTACGGCCTGCGCACGACCTCCGGGGTGGTGTGGACGGAGTTCCGCCACGCCCGTCGCGCCACGCTCGAACGCGAGGTCGGCGCCGACGCGGTGGCCGCGGTCGATCGGTTGCGGCCCTCGCTGGTCACCACCTCCGACGAGGCCGAGGTCTACCTCTGCCACGCCTACTGCGAGCTCGGCGCCACCCCCGCCGCCGACGGGTTCGGTGCGATCCGCCGTTTCCTCGAGCGAAACCGCCGCGAGGTCGTGCTGCTCTACGTGCAGGACAACACCGAGCCCGGCGACACGGTGGCCGCCCTGCGCGACGCCGGGCTCGACCGCTTCGCCTACATCCACCACCGCGGCGAGCGCTGGCCCACGATCTGGCGGCTCATCGACGACGGCACCCCGCTGGTGGTGCTCGCCGAGCAGCACGGCGGCACCCCGGGCACGCCGGCGTGGTTCCACCGGGCCTTCGCGCTGACCCAGGACACGCCCTACGACGCCCGCCGGCCCGCCGAGCTCAGCTGCGAGCCGAACCGGGGCCCGGCCGGCGCGCCCCTGCTGCTGCTCAACCACTGGCTCATCACCGACCCCGCCGACGAGGACGACGCCCGCGCCGTGAACAACCTGGCCTTCCTGGAGGGTCGGGTGCAGCGCTGCGCCGCCGCGCGTGGCAGGCCGGTGAACATCATCGCCGTGAACTTCGCCGAGATCGGCGACGTCCTCTCGGTGACCGATCGTGCGAACGGCCTGGCACCGGCCACCGCCCTCCTCGCCGGCTGATCAGCGGTACGCCGCACGGGCTGTCGTGTCGACCGCTAGCGTCGGCCGCGCCGGGGCCCACGCCCCGCACCGTCCACGAAGGGGAGCTGGTTGTGAGAGCTGTTGTGTGCAAGGCGTTCGGGCCGCCCGAGAACCTCGTCGTCGAGGAGCTGCCTGATCCCGCGCCCGGCCCGGGTCAGGTGCTGGTGCAGGTCAAGGCCGCTGCGGTCACCTTCCCCGACACGCTCATGCTGGAGGATCGCTACCAGTTCAAGGCCGCGCCGCCCTACGTGCCCGGTGGCGAGGTCGCCGGCGTCGTCGCCGCGGTGGGCGACGGGGTTGACGCGTTCAAGGTCGGAGACCGCATCGTGGGTGGCCTCGGCACCACCGGTGGGTTCGCCGAGCTCGCCGTCGTGCCCGCCGCCGGCTCGCGCGTCCTGCCCGACAACGTCGGCTTCGCCGAGTCCACCGGCCTCAACTACGCCTACGGCACCACGTTGTACGGCCTCAAGCACCGCGGCAACCTGCAGCCGGGCGAGACCCTGCTCATCCTCGGGGCCGGCGGCAACGTCGGCATGACCGCGGTCGAGCTCGGCAAGCTGATGGGGGCGCGGGTCATCGCCGCCGCCTCCAGCGAGGAGAAGCTGCAGCTGTGCCGGGACCGTGGCGCGGACGAGACCATCAACTACGCCACCGAGAACCTCAAGGACCGGGCCAAGGAGCTCACCGGCGGCGAGGGCGTCGACGTGGTGTACGACTGCGTCGGCGGCGAGTACGCCGAAGCGGCGTTGCGCGCCACCGGTTGGGACGGGCGTTTCCTCGTCATCGGCTTCACCGCCGGCATCCCGCGCATCCCGCTCAACCTCACGCTGCTCAAGAGCTGCCAGATCGTCGGGGTGTTCTACGGCGCCATGACCGCCCGGGACCCGGCGCTGCGCGACGCCATCGTCGCCGAGCTGCTCGACCACACCGCGTCGGGCAGGCTCAACCCGCACGTGTCGGGCCGCTACCCGCTCGACCAGGCGTCGCTCGCCCTGCGCGCCCTCATCGACCGCAGGGCCGTCGGCAAGGTCGTCATCGAGCCGTGAGCACCGCCCCCCGCCGCGGACGGGAGAAGATCCCCCAGTAGTCCGTGCCCGTCTCGTGGTGCAGCAGGTGGGCGGTGCGGAACGGCTCCAGGAAACCGATGCGGCGGGGCAGCACCGGCAGGCGGCGGTGGATGTAGAGGTCGTGCACGGCGAAGTAGACCGCGCCGTATGCCGTCGCCCCGGCGGCGACCGGCACCAGGATGCCGAGGCCGTCGGCCCACATGCCGACGGCGAACAGCAGCATCGTGATCCCGGCCGAAACGGCCGGGATCACATCGTTCAGCTCCGGCCCGCGCACCGGGCTCTCGTGGTGGCTACGGTGCAGTCCCCACGCGATCCCGTGCCCCAGGCGCCGGTGCACCGCCGCCGAGATCGGCTCCATCGCCACGGCTGTCGCCAGGAAGACCATCAGCTCGATCGGGTTCACCGACACTCGACTCGCTCCTCACACGGTGGGAAAGGGCCTCCCACACCGACAACGTGGCCAGGATGAGGGCGAACCCGAACCCGAAGTCCTCGATGGGGGTGTGGAAGAAGACACGGATGCCGCTGAAGTCGTCCGGGTTGTAGAACACGATCGTGTCTCGCGCCCTCGTCAGCCACCCGTCGACGAAGATCTGGAAGAAGCACATGATGGCGAGGCTGATCCAGAACGCCCGGGTTCGCACCAGCCGGGTGCGCAACACGAACAGATCGACGATCACGGTCAGCACCATACCGACCAGTGTGATCGCGGTGTAGGCCGGCACGTCAGCGCTCCGGCCGGCGGCGGGATCGCCCGGCGCCCCGCACCCGGACCGGCAGCAGCGCCGGCACCCGCCGCCACGGGCGGTTGGTCACCACCCCATGGGTGAGCAGCGCGCACAGCGGTACCACCACGAAGAAGAGCAGTTCCTCCATCGGCAGGCGGCCGACCTTCACCCCGAGCGTGTGATCGGGCGAGAACCACCAGAGGCCGGCGCCGACCGCGAACCAGTCCAGGATGACGAACGGCACGCCGACCGCGGCGATCGTCGCCAGCAGGCGCTTGGGGTGGCGGTACACCCGGGCCCCCAGGAACAGCTCCAGCGGCAGGGTCACCGCCACACAGAACAGCAGCGCTCCCAGGTAGTGCCAGGGGCGGGCGTTGTTCAACAGCACATCGAGCAACCTCATGGACAGCTCACCTCGACATCTCGATCGGTGGGACGGCGCCGGTCCGGATCGGGGCGGCGCGATGCGGACACGGCGAGGAGCCGGGCCCGGTTGTAACGCTGGATCAGCACGAACGGGGCGTTGAAGGCGATGCCGGCGAGCACCATCACCACCCCCAGCCAACGAGGCAGCCACAGCAGGAACGACGGACCGGCGGCCGCCACCGCCACGTGGACGTACTCGGCCCGCCGCGTCTCTCGCAGCAGGGCGGGGATCCCGGCGCGGCCGCCCAGGGTCGCTTTGCTGGGGCGTTGTCCGGGGCCGAGCCCGTTGACCTCGGGAAGCCGTCGCTTCCAGCGGTGCACCCCCACCCGGCGGTAGATCCGGCCCCGGTGCTCGATGCGGCGGATGCGGGTCAACACGGTGTCGCGCTCCAGCAGCCGTACCGGAAGGTACGTGCCGAGCACGCCGACGGCGACGGAGATGCCAACCCAGGCGGCGCTGGCCGCGGCGACCAGCGCCACGTCCGACCCGCCGGCGAGCGGGAGCTCGCTCACCGTCGCTCCTCGGTGGGCGACAACGGGGCGGCCGCGGCGCGTCGGCGATCGGCCTCGGTCGGGTCGGTCTCGGTCTCGGCCGGGTCGGTCTCGAGGCCGTCGGGGCGCAGCGCCCGCCCCTTCCAGCTGACGGTGCGACCGGTGAGCGCGGCCAGCAGCGATCGGACGGTCAGCGCGGTGGTGAACAGCCCGAGCAGGGGCGCCCCCACGGTGGTCACGACGGGGTTGAACCGCCCCACCCGCCGGCACAGCCAACCGGCGTGCGCGGCGGTGACCGCCCACGCCGCGGCCGCCGCCCACCACCGCTGCTGGGCCAGCAGCGCCAGCGGCAGGACCAGCGACGCGATCCATCCGGCGATGACCAGCCCGGCGAGCACCGGGGTGCGCCCCATACCGGCGGCGAGGTTCTTGGACCACCCGGCCCATACCGCGGCGAACCCGCCGGGATAGGACCGCATCGAGACCAACGCCCCGCCGCGCCGGAGCGAGACCGCGAGCCCGTGGGCGCGGTAGGAGGCCGCGAGATCCAGGTCGTCGACGATCGTCGCAGGCCGGGCGCCATGTCCACCGACCGCGCTGTACTCGGCGTGCTGCACCGCCACGCAGGAGCCGACCGCGCCGGCCGCCTGCCGGGCCAGGCCGGGACCTCCGCCGGCGACGGCCAGCACGTTGCACGCCGCCGACAGCGATTCGATCGGGCCGACCGCCCGGTGGTGCGGCGCAACGCTCAGCAGGCCGCCGGCCCGTTGCCGGGCGCACACCACCGCCGCCAGCGCACCCGGACCGAGGCGCACATCGGCATCGAGGAAGACGACCTCCTCGTGGCGGGTGTGGGCGGCGCCGAGCCACAGGGCCCACACCTTGGGGTTCCAGCCCGGGGGGCGCGGCCCGGCGGTGAGCACGGTGGCGCCGGCGGCGCGGGCCACCGCCGCGGTGGCGTCGGTCGACTCGTCGTCCACGACGATCACCTCGACCGCAGCGCGGTGGCCGGCCTGGCCGGCGAGATCGGCGAGCAGCAAGCCCACCGTGTCCGCCTCGTTGCGGGCGGGGATGACCACGCTGACCCCATCGAACCCGCTGACCCCGCTGACCCCATCGAACCCGCTGACCCCACCCGTGACCGGCAGCGCCTCGCCCGCCGGCCGCAACCGTGGGGCGCGCAGCACGAACACCGTGATCGCCACCGCGGCGAGCACGATCGCGGCGAAGGGCACCGCCAGGGACGGGTTCACCAGCGGTCACCCGTCTGCTGGGGTCGGGAGCGCGCCGGCCAGCCGCTGGCGGTGGCCACCGCCAGCGCCGGGCGGAACCAGGGGGTGACGGGCAGTTCATCGCCGTCGAGGTAGCGGTGCAGCTCCGCCGGCTCGATCCACAGGTAGGCGTCGGCCTCGGTCGGGTCGCGCTGCGGTTCGGCGTCGGTGCGGGTGAGCACCACGTGGTCGAGCTCGTGCTCGACCAGGCCCGACGACGCGTCTGTCGCCTCGTACTCGAAGCGACCGGCCACCTCCAGGGTGTCGGCCTCGAGGCCGATCTCCTCGGCGAGGCGGCGACGGGCGGCGTCGAGCACCCCGTCGGCCGGGCGGGGATGGCTGCAGCAGGCGTTGCTCCACAGTCCGGCGAAGTGGTACTTCGTCGCGGCCCGTCGTTGCAGCAGCAGCCGGCCGTCGCGGTCGCACACGAACACGGAGAACGCTCGGTGGAGCTGACCCGGAGGCTGATGCGCGGTGAGCTTGTCCGCCGTGCCGAGCTCGCGGTCCTCCGCGTCGACCACGACCACCCGATCGTCAGCGGGTTCGGGAGCCCCGGCGGTGGTGCCGGCGCTCATCGGGGCCATCGCTGACGGGCGGCGACGTAGAGCTTGCGGGGCAGCGGCACCCGGGCCCGCCGGGAGAACACGTCGTAGTCGTTCGCCTCGATGCGCTCCAGTATCTCGCTGTAGAGGATGCGAGCGGTGCGAATGGCGCAGGCGGAAGGCGGCGGGAGCAGCTCGATCGCCTCGTCGGCCGAACGGTACAGGCGCTGCATGCGCTCGATCTGGAACCGGCAGAACGCCCGCCAGGCGTCGTCCACCCGCCGGTCGCTCAGCTCGGGGTCGAGCCCGAAGCGGGTCAGCTCCGACCGGGGGAAGTAGATCCGGCCCCGGTCGAGGTCCTCGCCCACGTCGCGCAGGAAGTTGGTCAGCTGGAAGGCGATGCCGAGGTCGCGCGCCCCGTCACGAGCCGCGTGCGCGTCGAACGGCTCCAGGATGGGCAGCATCAGCTCGCCGATGACCGCGGCGGAGCCGTCCATGTAGCCGCACAGCTCCTCGTAGCTGTCGTAGCGGGTGACGGTCAGGTCGGCCCGCATGGCGGAGAAGAAGCGCCGGAAGGCGTCGGTCGGCAGCTGGTGGGCCCGGGCGGTGAAGACCACGGCGCGCAGCACCGGGTGATCGGAGCTGCCTCGAGCGAGTCCGTCGAGCAGCGCCGCCTCGAGCTGGTCGAGCCGGGCGGCCCGCGCCGCCGGCGGTGCACCGTCGAACGCGTCGACCACCTCGTCGGCATAACGGCACAGCCCGTACAGAGCGTGCACGTGCGGGCGTGACACGGCGGGCAGCGTCCGCGTCGCCCAGTAGTAGGTGGTGCCGTGGCGGCGGTGCAGCTCCCGGCAGCGTTCGTAGCTGCCGGCCAACGTGAGCGTCGCAACGCCCGTGCCGCTCGGTCCGGGCGCGGCGGGCGAGGTGCCCGTGGCGGTGGCCCGCTCGACGGTGGCGGTCATGCGTCGTCCTTCCCTCGGAGCTGACGTTCGATCCGCTCGGCGGCGATGCGGCCGGAGATCAGGACCATCGGCAGTCCCAGGCCCGGCCGGGTGCCGGCGCCGGCGAAGACCACCCCGGGGGCACGGCGGTCCTGGGGGGCCGGTCGGACCGGGCCGGATTGGGTGAAGCGGTGGTCGAAGGAGAACGGGGTGCCGCGCGCCGCGCCGCGGCGACGCCAGGCGGGCGGGTCGATGACGGTGACCAGCTCGGCGCCTTGCACGGGATACCCCGCGGTCTGCGCCCACTGCAGCATCCGCTCGGTGAGCTCCGGCGTCTGGCGCTGCCAGTCCACGTCGGCCAGGAGGTTGGGCGCCGGTTCGAGCACGTAGAGGCTGTGGCCGCCGGCGGGGGCGGCGCTCGGGTCGCTCAGCGAGGCGACGGTGACGAACCGGGACGGGTCCGTCATCGGTCGACCTTGGCGCAGCAGCTCGTCGAAGGCGACGGACCAGTCCCGGCCGAAGTGCACGTTGTGGTGTGCCGCGCCCGAGGGCAGCGCCCCCCGGGCGGCGAGGTGCCACACGATGCACGACGGCGCCGGCACGCCGCGGCGCACCGATCTCGGTGCCCGCAGGCGCAGCAGCTCGTCGTAGGCCAGCGGCAGATCGATGGTCGACACCACCGCCGAGGCGGTGAGCACCTCGCCGTCGGCCAGCACGACCCGCGGGCGGTGGGCGTCCGGCTCGATGGCCTGCACGGCGCTGTCGTAGCGGAACGTGACCCCCGCTTTCGCCGCCGCCTGGGCCAGGCCCTCGGCCAGGGCCTGGGTTCCCCCCTGGACGGCGTAGACGCCCTGCACCGTGTCCATGTAGGAGATGACGGCGAACAGGCCCAGCGCATCCAACGGGCTGAGACCGGCGTACATCGCCTGGAACGAGAACAGCCGGCGCAGGCGCTCGTCGCCGAACAGCCGGCTGACGGTGCCGTACCACGAGCGGAAGCCCCCGATTCGCACCAGCTTGGCCATGGCGGCGGGGCTGCGGACCAGGTCGAGCGGAGAGCGGATGTCGCTCTCGATGAACGGGCCGAACTCGGCGGCGTAGAGCTCGCCCACCCAACGCACGAAGCGTCGGTACGCCTCTGCCTCGGCCGGGCCGGCGAAGCGGGCGAGCTCCTCGGCCGCGTCCTCGGGTCTGCAGCGCAGTGCCAGGGACGTGCCGTCGTGGAAGCGGGCCCGGTAGAGCGGGTCGATGGGTGCCAGGGTGCAGAAATCGGCCAGGTCGGCATCGACCGCCCGGAAGGCATCGGCGAACAGCTCCACCATGGTGATCACGGTGGGTCCGCAGTCGAAGCGGTACCCGCCGTGCTCGACGATGGCTGCCCGTCCGCCGGGTGACGGCGCGCCCTCGAGCACCAGCACGTCGTGGCCGCGGTTGCGCAGCTGGGCGGCGGCCGACAGCCCCGAGAACCCTGCGCCGACGACGATGACCGGTGCCGCGCTCACTGGGCCCGCCAGGCGGCCGCCCGGGCCAGCTGTTCGAGGCCGCAGCGCGCCGCGGGATCGATGGGGCCGCCCTGCAGCACGGCGATCGCCTCGCACACCAGCCGCCCGATGCGGGTCTCCACCGCGTCCACGGCGCCGCACCCGGCCATGAAGGTCCCGATGGCGGCCACGTCGTCCTCGCTCAGCTGGCCGGAGCCCACCCGCCGGAGGGGCTCCAGATCGGCGGCGCCGGGTGCGGACCGGGTGAGCTGCAGGAGCAACGTGTTCTTGCCGGCCTGCAGGTCATCGCCGATCGGTTTGCCGGTGACGGCGGGATCGCCGAACATGCCGAGCAGGTCGTCGCGGTGCTGGAACGCCTCCCCGACGGCCAGTCCGTAGGCCGTCCAGCACTGGTCGCCGCGGTCGCTGCCGGCCAGCGCGCTGCCGAGGTGCAACGGCCGTTCCACGGAGTACTTGGCGGTCTTGAACCGGACCACATCAGCCGCGATCGCCGGGTCGTCCTCGTCGGTGGCGGCGCACATCAGATCGAGGTACTGGCCGACGTGCAGCTCGATGCGCATGGTGTCGAACAGCTCGCCCACTGCCGGCGGCATGCGCAGCAGCAGGTGGCTCGAGTAGGCGAAGGCGAGGTCCCCGAGCAGGATGGCGAACCCCTCGGCCGTTCGCCGCCGCTCGCCCTGCCAGCCCGCCGAGCGGTGCGCAGCGGCGAACCGCTCGTGCACGGTGGGCTGATGGCGGCGGGTCTCACTGCCGTCCATCACGTCGTCGTGGATGAGCGCGAAGGCGTGGAACAGCTCGATGGCGGCGCCGAGCTCGACCAGATCGACCGTCCACGGTTCCGGGCCGGACTCCGTGACGAGCCCGCCGGCGCCGACCCAGCCCCAATAGGCGAAGCGGGGGCGCAACCGCTTGCCGCCGTTCAGCACGAAGGACTGCACGGCGTCGAAGCCCACACCGAGTTGCGGATACCGCCGCTGCCATCGCAACCGCTGGTCCTCGAACAAGGCGTGGAGGCGCCCGTCGACGGCCTCGAGGTACCGCTCGACATCGGGCGTAGGCTGGAGGCGTGGCGGGACCACCAGGGGGCGGTGGTGATCCTGTAGCGGCGCAGTGGTTCGAAACACGGCAGGCTCCCTGGCACGACGGCGGCGGTGGTCGAGGCGGGCGACCTCTCGAGTACTTCGCGCCCGGGGTCCCGCCCGGATGCAGCGATCGGCGAAAAGCTGGCGCCCCGGGCGGGCGCGTACCCCGTGCGGTGGCTCGGTAATCCATTGGCTCGGAACGAGGCCGATGCCCCCGTGGGCCGAGGGCCCGTGAAGTGTACCGAGCCGCGGCTGGACGAGCCGGGCCGATGCTGCTCGTTCCCCGATGCCATGCCGATCGGAATGGAAACTCAACTCATGACTTTCTGTTCTTGACTTTGGCATCGAGCGACGCGATCGTAGGCGGAGGAGGGGAGTACCCCATCCAAGTGGCGAGCCGTCAGCACGAGCGCTCCGATGCGCTCCGGCCCGTCCGCCCGCGGCCTGCCGTGGGTCGGGGAAGACCTCCTGTTCGACCTCTCAGCCGTTTGAACAGGAGCCACCATGTTCGTCGATCCGGACCTCAGCCTCGCCCCCATCGTCGTCGGGATCGACGGCGGCCCGGGAGGTGACGCCGCCCTTCGCTGGGCCGTCCAGTTCTCGCAGGGGCGCGGTCGGCGCCTGCGGGTGGTGTTGGTGGTGCCCCCGTCGACGCTGCCGGTCGCAGCGTTCGATGCGATCCCGCTCGTGTTCGAGCCCGACCCCTTCGATGCGATGGTCGTCCTCGAGCGCTGTCTCGAGCGGGTCGTGCCCGAGCGAGCCGTGCGGGAGGGCATCGAGGCCCGCGTGGTGGTCGGCACCGTCGCCGAGCGCCTGCAGGCGGAGTCCGAGCAGGCGTCGCTGCTCGTGGTGGGCCGGCGGTCGGGACGCCGCGTGTTCGGTGTCGCCCGCCGGTTGGTGACCGGCGCCGCCTGCCCCGTCGTGGTCGTCCCGCCCGGTGCGCCGGTGGCGGCCCTGACGCCGAGCGAGGAGACGGTCGGCCGCGGGCCCCGCTCCATGGCCGCCGCCGCAGCGCGGTGACGGCCGCGGCCACCGGGGGGACCGCGGCCCCGGCCGGGATCGACCGCTCGGGCCGATCCCGGCCGGATGGCCGGGCGGGGGTCGACCGCCCACCGTCG
>JADLEF010000316.1 GCA_020846295.1 Acidimicrobiales bacterium | reverse complement strand
GGGGTGCCGGTGCACGTGTGGACGGTGAACGAGGCGAGCGAGATGGAAGCGTTGCTCGACCGTGGCATAGACGGTTTCATGACCGATCGGCCCTCCGTGGCGGCTGCCGTGCTGCGCCGCCGGGGTCACTGGCGGAGCTGACCCCGGCGGCGGCTCAGCTGCACGGAGCCCCGAAGATTCGACGCTCGGCGCATGGTCGTCCACGCCATTGCGCCCAGATTAGAGTTGGCCCCATGGCCGCGTCCTACGCAGAATCATCCCAGCGTCACGCACGCGATGCAGTGCACCTCGCTGAAGTAGGCAGGGTCGAGAACGCAGATCACCTCGCCGGATTCGCAGTTGAGTGCGGACTGAAGGCGCTCTTGTGCGGACCTGGCGGCGTGTCGGTGCCAGATGCCGGCGCGCCGCGCCACGGCGGTGTCGCGTTCGGTCACCTTCCGGGCCTGTGGGATGACGTGGCTCTTTACTTCACTGGACCACTGGTGAGATCAGTACCGGGCCTAGCGTCGCTGTTGGCACAGCCCAATATCTTCAAGCAGCATTCCTGGTCGATCAGCGACCGCTACGAATCAGACGGCTATGTCGGAGACGCTCGATCGGAGGCCTTGTTGGCTTTGACTTTCAGAGTTCAACGACTGCTATCCGCGGCCGCCCTCAACGGAGTCGGGTTGGCATGACAGTCCTCTTCGACGAGGCCCTGCGGATAGCGACTTTGGCAGCGACTCAGCTTGCATCCCAAGCTGGCTCCCCTGTGTATATAGTCCGGGATCTGCTTGGCCGATGCAGACTAGTAGTCGATGACCGCGAGCGAGCCGTTGGTGCAGGACTGCTGGACGATTTTGATGCATTGTTGCGGAATCAGCTTGAAGCCTACGCCCCGGAGGGCAAGGCGGCGGTGTCAACTGCAGCACTGTTCGACGCCGCGGATCAGCTTGAACGCAGTTCCTACGTCACCGTCGGTGGGCCTGGTACGGATGTCCGTCTCGTAGAGCGGACTCTTATGGGAGACACGTGGATCCAACCACTTGACGCGACGGCCGTGTCCAATCGGGCACATCGCGTAGCTCTCTACTCAATCAAGGGCGGTGTCGGTCGCACCACGGCTGCAGCTGTGTTGGCCGCCGAGCTTGCTGCCTCTGGCCAATGCGTCCTCGTTGTGGATCTCGATCTCGAATCTCCTGGCATTGGGTCGTTGCTTCTGGATGAGGGTGCGCTGCCTGATCTCGGGTTGGTAGATCAATTGGTTGAGTCTAATGTCGGAAATGACGTCGCCGCTGATTGCATTGCGCGTGGGCGAGATCTCCCGGTTTCAGGCTTTGGTGAGGTATGGGTCAGTCCTGCACGAGGCCTCGTGCGGCCAGGTTACACCTACCTGCCAAAGCTCGACCGCGCATATCTCGACTTATCGAGTGGATCCCAACTTGGGTCGTTTGCAGCTCGCCTGCTCGGTGCCATACATGCTCTTGAACTTGCAGTGGCACACCGCTCCAGTCGACCGTCCGTCGTTCTATTGGACTGCCGAGCCGGAATGCACGACGTTGCCGGTGTGGCGCTCACAACTGCTGCGGATACGGCCCTGCTGTTTGCTGCCGATACGGAGCAGACTTGGTGGGGCTACGGCGCCCTATTTGCCCAGTGGAGCGAGCGACCGGATCTGGCTCGCCGCATTCGAGAGCGACTACGAATGGTGGCATCGCAAGTAGATGTGTCGCATGCTGATGAATACTTGGCGGCGTTCGTGGATCGGAGTGCATCACTCTTCGAGGTTCTCTATGATCAGGCTGCGCCGGATGACGACGCTGCGTTTAGTCCGCAGCTACTAGACTCCAGTGCGCCGCACTATCCACTGCCGATCTTCTTTGATGAACGTCTCCGCCATGTTGACCGGGATTCCTTGCGAAGTGCAGTCGCCATGGATTTCATACGCAGTTCGTATAGCTCATTTCTGAGTAGCGTCCTTGACCTTGTTGGAGAGTAAGACAATGCGGTTTGAACCAACCCCTACCCGCGAGTTGCTTCAGTACGCACTGCCAACCTCGTTTGACGCTGATACTCAGCAACTGGACGCGTCTCGTCTCTTTACTCCTGATACTCACCGCTTGGCACTCGATCCAGACGTTACGCTCGTACGAGGCGGTCGAGGAGTCGGGAAGACTGTTTGGTTCTCGTCGCTTCAAGACCAGAGTCTTCGACGGTTGGTTTCGGATCAGTATCGCCTCGGTGCCGGACTGTCGGAAGCGACAGTCTCTGCGGGCTATGGAACGCGACTTTCGCCGGATGAGTATCCAACTCCTAGTGCCATACAGCGGTTGTTATCTCTGTCGAGTCCCGCGACCATGTGGCGTGCGGTGTGTCTTGTGGCGCTTCGGGACCCTATTGTCTTCGAACTAGGTGACTGGGTGTTGCGATGCGCCTATCTGGACAATGATCCGGAGTACTTTGATGTTACGGTGGCAAGGATTGATCGACACGCGCCGGCGCGAAAGCTTATACTCTTCGACGCGCTCGACCGGCTCAGTCCGACGGCGGGAGCCAGTGCTCACTTAATTCAAGCGTTGCTTGAGCTGGCCCTGTTTCTTCGGACGTCAACTCGAAGTATTAGGGCTAAGGTATTCGCGAGGCCCGATCTCATCAGCGAGCTGCGGTTTGTGGACGCATCGAAACTCACGGCAAACGCTATTGATCTGCGGTGGACGGCCGCCAATCTCTACGGATTGCTGTTCTCACTCTTGGGAAACGCGCCGGATGGAGCCGCGTTCCGGGAGGCGTCGGCGAGTGATTGGACCGAGGTTTCTCCTGAGGTCTGGCGCAGCCCGTCGCTCTCGGGCGATCGGGAGCGTCAGGCCGATGTCTTCAAGGTGATGGCTGGGCCGTACATAGGTACGAATCACCGACGCGGCCGAACATATCCTTGGCTTCCAGATCATCTGTCTGATGGAAAAGGTCTTGCTTCCCCTCGAAGCTTTCTAAGTGCGCTTCGTGCGGCAGTCGATGACACTATCAATAATCGTTCGGGCTATGAGTTGCCCATTCATTTCGAGTCTATCAAGCGCGGCGTGCAGCGAGCTTCGCAGATTCGTGTTGATGAGTTGGCCGAGGATATTCCTTGGGTAACGAAGGCCATTCGTCCGCTCGCTGGTATGTCGGTTCCGGTTAGTGAGGACGATGTGCTTCAACGTTGGGAGAGTGTGCTGGATGCAGGCGAGCTTGCCCCGATATCGATTGCTTCCGATGAGTCCGTACGCGTTGGCCCGCCGAACGCTGAAAATCATCGCGATCTGATTCGAAATCTGGAAGAGCTTGGGGTGATGACCCGGCGAGTGGACGGTCGATTGGATATACCGGATGTGTATCGAGTTGCTTTCGACATCGGAAGGCGGGGTGGTGTTCCGCGTCCTACTCCGTCGTGAGACGAAAGAGCGGGTCAGGCCGGCGGGGGCAGCAGCACCGCCGGGTTGAGCACCCCCTTGGGGTCCAGCGCTGCTTTCACGGCGCGGAAGACGGCCAGTTCGGCGTCGCTGCGGTTGAGGTGCAGGTGGGCCCGCTTGGCGGTGCCGATGCCGTGCTCGGCGGAGATGCTGCCGCCGAGGGAGGCCACGTAGCGCAGCACGGCATCGTCGGCCCGCTCGTCGTCGGGGGCGAGGCCGGTGATGTTCACGTGGATGTTGCCGTCGGCGGCGTGGCCGAACAGCCAGGTCCGCGCCCGCGGCGCCTGCGCGGCGATGACATCGCCGACCGTGCGGGTGAACGGTCCGAGCTGCGCGGCGGGCAGCGTCACGTCGAGCTTGTGGGGCGCCCCCAAGGTGTTGATCGCCTCGGAGTGGCCCTCCCGCAACCGCCACAGCGCCGCCCGCGGCCCGGGCTCGGAGGCGACCGCCGCGTCGCGCAGGCCGTCGAGGCGCTCCACCACCTCGGCCAGCTCGTCGGTCGGATCGCGCCGAGCGGCGCACTCGACGAGCACGAAGCACCCGTGGCGGACCGGGAACGGCTTCGCCACGTGCAGCGCCGAGGTGACCAGCTCGAGGCCGTCGGCGAAGAACAGCTCGATCGCCTCCACCGACGCGAGGTCGCGCCGCAGCGTGGTGGCGGCGGCCAGGGCGGTGTCGACGTCGTCGAACGCGAGCAGCGCCACCACCTTGGCATCGAGCAGGGGGACCAGCCGCAGCCGCAGCGCGGTGATCACCGCCAGCGTGCCCTCGCTGCCGCACAGCAGCCGGCCGAGGTCGTAGCCGGTGTTGTCCTTGAGCAGGCCGTCGAGGTGGCGCAGGACCCGACCGTCGGCCAGCACCGCCTCGTAGCCGAGGACCTGCTCGCGCATGCCGCCGTAGCGCAGCAGGTGGAGGCCGCCGGCGTTGGTCGCCGCCATGCCGCCGATGGTGGCGCTGTCGCGCGCCCCGAGGTCCACGCCGAAGCTGAGCCCGGCGGCCCGGGCGGCGGCCTGCACGGCGGCGAGGCTGGCACCGGCACCGGCGGTGAGCTGACCGGCGGCGACGTCGACCGGTTCGACGCGGTCGAGACGGCGCAGCGACAGCAGCAGCTCCCCACCCAGCGGCACCCCGCCGGCGACGAGGCCGGTGTTGCCGCCCTGCACCGTCACCGCCACGCCGCGCTCGTGGCAGCGGCGCAGCACGGCGGCCACCTCGGCGGTGTCCGCCGGGCGCACCACCGCCGGGGTGTGCCCGACGTAGCGGCCGGTCCAGTCCCGCACGTACCCCGCGGTCACTTCGGGGTCGGTGAGCACGTGGTCGGCGCCGACGACGGCGCGCAGCTCGTCGAGCAGCATCAGTGCTGTGGGTCGGTGTAGCGGGCGGGTCGCTTCTCGAAGTAGGCGGTGACCGCCTCCTTCTGGTTGGGCGAGCCGATCAGCCGTTTGATGAGCCGTTCCTCGGCGGCGAAGCCCTCGGCGAGGGAGACCTGTCCGGCCAGGTTGAGCAGCGCTTTGGCGCCCCGGACGGCGTCGGGGTTGTTGGCCGCGATCTGGTGTGCGAGCGCCAGCGCGTCGCCGCGGGGGTCCTCGCACACCTTGGTGGCCAGGCCGATCGCCACCGCCTCGGTGCCGCTGACCATGCGCCCGGTGAACGTGAGCTCCTTGGCCACGTCGAGCCCGACGAGCCGCGGCAGCAGCTGGGTGCCGGTCATGTCGGGGGCGAGGCCCCAGCGGATCTCGAGCACCGAGAAGGTGGCGTCGGCGCTGCAGTAGCGCAGGTCGCCGCCGAGCGCGATCTGGCAGCCGCCGCCGAGGGCGACGCCGTGCACCGCGACGATGACCGGCGCCGGCATCTCGGCCCACACGTACGCCGCCTGCTGGCCCTGGTTGGTGATGCGATCGCCCTTCGGTTCGGCGCCGATCTCCATGCCTTGGTCGCCGGCCATGGCCTGGAAGGAGGTGAGGTCGAGGCCCGCGCAGAACGAGCGGCCCTCGCCCGACAGCACGACGGCGCGCACCGACGGGTCGGCCTTGAGCGCCTCGCCGGTCTCGACGAGGGCGCGGAACATGGCGCCGTCGAGGGCGTTCATCTTCTCCGGCCGGTTCAGCCGGACGTCGGCCACTCCGTTGTCCATCCGCACCGTCACCCGTTCGGCCATTGATCAGATCTCCTCTGTTCGGCGTGGTTGATCTCCACGCCTCGCTGTTGAATCATCGCCCATCGCGCTGTCGAACGGTGATCGGCCCGAGAGCGGAGCCAGACGTTCGTCTGGTTGGTGACACCGTTCGGCATCCCCTCCCCCGGTACACTGACCGCCGGGCTGGGTCAGCGACGGCGGGCGCGTGCGCACGCCGAAGGACAACCGACGACGTTATGACCGACACGCTACTCATCCCCCCGCCCCGCTCGAGCGGGCGCCCCGCCGCGTCGGCGCGGCGCGGTGCCGGCCGGCGACGCGGGCGCCGATCGCTGGCCTTCGCCATCGTCGCGGCGCTGCTGGGCGCCGTGCCGGCGCTGGGGTCGCAGGTGTGGTCCCCGCCCGCCGCATCGGCGGCCGAGACGTTGCTGAGCGTCGAGGATCCGTCCTCGACGGTGCTGCCCGAGCTGAACACGGTCGATGTGTCCGGCTCCGCGGTCGACGACGCGGAGGGCGAGGTCCGCGCCGTGCTGGACCTGATCGATGCGTCCGTGGTCGCGTTCGACGACGCGGTTTCGCTCGAGGCCGAGCTGGGACGCGGCCTGCTCGGGCTCCAGGCCGAGACCGGACGGCTCAACGACGCCCGGGATGCGGCGATCGTCGCCCGCAATACCGCTTGGGGGGAGGTCGAGGCGGCCCGGCAGCGGGTGGCCGTGCACGAGGGTGAGGCGGGGGCGGCGCAGGCGGTGCTCGACGAGGTGGCGGCCGAGGCCTACATCAGCGGCGCCGACGTGCTGGACCTGCTCGAATCCCCCGGCTTCACGCCGGCCGGCCGCAAGTCCCGCTACCTGAGCGACGTCTTCGCCGACCAGACCGCCCGCTTCGGCGGCGAGGTGCGCGCCCGCGACGAGGCGCTCGCCGACCAGGCTGCGGCCCAGGCCCGCGCCGACGCCCAGGAGGCGGTGCGGTTGGGGCTGGAGGCCGAGCTGGCGGCCAACGCGGCGGCGATCGAGCAGAACGGCGTCGACGCGGCCGCCGCCCGCCAGGCGCAGCTGGACGCGACCGCCGAGCAGGACCGCCTCGCCGGGGTGCTCATCGATGCGAAGGCGGCGCTGGCCGACGCCCGCCGGAGCGGCATCGTGGTGGGAGCGGACTTCCCCCTGGTGGTGCTCGACGCGTTCGTGCGCGCCGTGCGCTACGAGGCGGACGCCAGGCCCGCCTGCGCGCTGGACTGGTCGCTGCTGGCGGCGATCTCCCGCGTCGAGTCCAACCACGGCACCTACGGCGGTTCGAGGGTGGATGCCGAGGGCGGCACCTCGTCGATCCTCGGGCCGCAGCTGGCCCCCGGCTCCGGCTTCGCCACCATCGCCGACACCGACGGCGGGGAGCTCGACGGCGACCCGCTCTACGACCGGGCGGTCGGTCCGATGCAGTTCATCCCGTCGTCGTGGCGCATCTATGCGCTCGACGGCAACGGCGACGACGACGTGGACCCGCTGAACTACTACGACGCCGCCCTCGCCGCCGCCGAGCACCTGTGCCGCACCGGGGCGGACACCAGCACGGCGGCGGGCCTGCGCCAGGCGGTGCTGAGCTACAACAACTCCGATTCCTACGTCGCCACCGTGGCGTCGCTGGCGGGCCGCTACCAGTTGCTGTCGATCACCCCGACGTAGGGGCAGTGCCGGCAGCCGGCGCCGCAGCAGTGGCCCCGGTCCAGCAGGTAGGCCGCGGTGAGCACGAACAGGCCGCTGCCGGGGTCCAGGTAGCCGCCCTCGCCGCGCTCGATGGCGCGGTGGTGCGCGGCGATCGCGGCGGCGTAGCCGGGCTGGTCGGGCGGGAAGCGAGACGGGTGCGGCCGCTCCAACGCGTCGGGTCGGCTGGGCTCGGGCATCGCCGCCTGACGCTACCGGCCCCCGTCGGTGCAGCCGGCTCGGCAGGAATCGACGGTGGGCGGGAACCGCGTCGTCACCGCTGGCCGTCCAACGCTCAGCCAACGGCGACCAGAGCAGAAGGAACGACCATGAGCACCAGGCGGAGCACTGCACCCATCCCGGCGACGCCACCCGGCGCCAGCGCGCCGAGGCGGCCGGCGGCCGTCGCGGTGCGGGCGGCGGTCGCCGTCGCAGTCGGCCTCGGCCTGGCGGGCTGCGGGGCGATCGGCTCCGGCAGCTCGGACTCCGCCACCGCCGGACCGGCGACGGAGGAGGTGGCCGCGTCCTCGGCGGGCGGCTCGCCGGGTGCGGTGGACGGCGACGCCGCCGGGCTCGCGGACTCCGAGTCCGCGAACGCCGAGTCGGCGGACGCCGGCCGGCTCGCCCCGCCCACCACGGCGCCGGGATCGGGTGCCGTGGTGCCCGGCGGCGGGGAGGCGGTGCCGGCGCTGCAGCCGCTCGACATCGGCCGCTCGATCATCTTCAACGCCACCGTGGCGGTGGAGGTGGAGTCGGTGGCGGTGGCCTCCGACGCGGCGATGACGGCCATCGGCGGGCTGGGCGGCTTCCTCTACGGCCAGCAGTCGACCAACGAGCCGACGCCGTCCAACGTGTTGACCTTCAAGGTGGCCCCGAAGGACTTCCAGGAGGCGCTGCGCCGGCTCGGCGGCCTGGGTGTGGTGCGCGAGCAGCAGGTCTCCAGCGACGACGTGACCGACACGGTGGTGGATCTGCAGAGCCGCATCGCCGCCGCCCAGGTGAGCGTCGAGCGGCTGCGGGCGTTCCTGGCCGAGGCGAGCGATGTCAACGCGCTGGCCGCGCTCGAGCGTGAGCTGCTGACCCGCGAGTCGCAGTTGGAACAGCTCAACGGGCAGCTGCGCGGCGTGCAGTCCCAGGTGGATCTGGCCACCATCACGCTGACGTTGAGCCAGCCCGCATCGAACGGCCCGGCGCTGGAGCTGACGGTCACCGCCTACGCCGGATCGGCCGAGGGTGTCACCAGCTGCCCGGGCGAGGAGGAGCTGGCGGTGGACGAGGGCGATCCGATCACGCTGTGCTACGAGCTGCGCAACAGCGGCGACACGGTGCTGCGCGACCTGCGGCTCGACGATCCCGGCCTAGCGGTGGCCCGCGGCGATCTGCGGGTCATCCAGGGCGACCTGGCGGCGCCGCTGGCGCCGGAGGGCGTGCTGCTGCTGGCGGTGTCGAAGGAGGCGTCGGTGGCGGCGGCATCGCAGCCCCGGGTGCGGGCGGTGGCGGTGGGCGCCGATGGCGAGCCGTTGCGGAGCGAGGTGCAGACCACGGTCGGGACGCCGGCGCTGTCGGTGGCCGAGGACCTGTCGCGGCCCGGGTTCGTGGACGCGCTGCGCTCTGGTGGGCGGGGCGTGGCCGCGCTGGTGTCGCTGCTGGTGATGGCGGTCGGGTTCGCTCTGCCGTTCGCCTGGGTGCTGCCGCTGGCGTACGGGCTGCGGGTGCTGTGGCGGCGCCGCGCGGCCCGTACCGTGCGGAACGCTCGGCCGGACGCGGTGGTCCCGGCCGGCGCCGCTGGGACGGCAACCCGCAGCGCGCCGGCCTCCCCCGAGCCCGTCCTGGTCGGTACGGGCGGGTCGGAGGGTGCCGCCGAGGGTGGAGCGGGCGCTCAGCCCGGCGAGGTCTGACCGAGCGGCGGTGGGGCGGCCGTCGGGGCGGCGTCGTCGAGGAGCGGGAAGTGGCAGGCGACCGCGTGGTCGTCGCCGACCGGCCGCAGGGCCGGCTCCTCCTCGGCGCAGCGGGGCGTCGCCCGCGGGCAACGGGTACGGAAGCGGCACCCGCTCGGCGGTGCGCTCGGCGATGGCAGCTCGCCGGCCAGACCGTGGCGGGGGGCGAGCCGCCGGGCCGGATCCGCTGACGGCACCGCGTCGAGCAGGGCCCGGCTGTAGGGATGGGCGGGCCGCCTGAACACGGCGGTGGTGGCACCGAGCTCGCAGAGCTTGCCCAGGTACATCACCGCCACCCGATCGCTGATGTTGACCACCACCGACAGGTCGTGGGAGATGAACAGCATCGTCAGCCCGTAGCGGTCCTTGAGGTCTTCGAGGAGGTTCAGGATCTGGGCCTGGATGGACACGTCGAGGGCGGACACCGGTTCGTCGCACACCAGCAGCCGGGGTTCGGTGATCAGCGCCCGGGCCACGCTGATGCGCTGGCACTGCCCGCCGGAGAACTGGTGCGGCCGACGTCCGCCCAGCTCCGGGTCGATGCCCACGGTGCGCAGCAGCTCGTCCACCCGTGCCCGGTGGTCACCGTGGTGGCCGGCCACCACGAGCGGCTCCCCGACGATGGCGCGCACCGGCCGGCGGGGGTTCAGCGACGAGATCGGGTCCTGGAAGATCATCTGGAGCCGGCCGCGCAGGGCCCGGCGCTGCCGGGCGGTCATGGCCGACAGCTCGCGGCCCTCGAAGGTGACCACGCCGGAGGTCGGCGGTGGCAGCTGCAGGATGGCCCTGGCCGCGCTCGACTTCCCGCAGCCGGACTCCCCCACCAGGCCGAGCGTCTCCCCTGCGGCGATGTCGAAGCTGATGCCCGACACGGCCTGGACCGGCGGGCCCCCGTTCCCCGCCGGGAAGTCGACCACGAGCTGCTCCACGCTCAGCACGATGTCGGCGCCGTCGCGCCGCGCCCCGGTGGGCGGCGACGGTGCCGGATCGTGGGGGGCCTCGGAGCTCGCCATCGCGCTGAGCGTAGGGCGCCCCGGCCGCAAGGCGACCGAACGCGCCATCGTGCGCGAAGTGGTTGACGGTTTCGTTGTGGGCCTCTAGCGTGTCCCTCAAATGTGTCGAAGGTCACATACGAAGGCCGAAGGCGAATAGGGCGCCGCGCTGATGGTGGTGCGCGGCCGCAAGATCCGCAAGAGGCTGTCGCCTGAGCAGCGACGCGAGGAGATCCTCTTCGCCGCGCACCAGGTCTTCGTGGCCTGCGATCCGGCCACCGTGACCTTCGAGGACATCGCCGCCCAGGCCGGGGTGTCCCGTGCGCTGGTCTACAACTACTTCGGGGACAAGGGCACCCTGCTGGCCGAGGTGTACCAGCACGCGGTGGCCGAGCTCGACGAGCAGCTGCTCTCGGATCTGGCCGAGGCCCAGCCGATGGCGCTCCGCCTGCACCACATCGTGGCCCACTACGTCGCCTTCGCCGAGGCGCGGGCAGGGATCTGGCACATCCTGGGGCACGTCGCCGCCACGCAGCACCCGGCCACGCTCGCGGTGCGCCGGGCCCGGATCGACGCCTTCGCCGCCGCCCTCGACGACACCCCCGCCACCCGGGTTGCCACCGCCGGACTGATCGGCATGGTCGAGGAGGCGCTGTCGCAGTGGCTGCTGCACCCCGAGGTGACCAGCGCCGAGCTGCTCGAGGTGCTGTCCCGCCAGGCGTGGGCCGGTCTGGCCGGCCTGCTGGACAACCGGGTCGGCGAGTACGTGTCCTGATCGTGGCGGGTTCGCCGGCCGGGATCGGGGCCGCCGTAGGGCGTCCCGGGCGCGGGAGGCGGAGCTGCGGTTATGGTCGCGCCCGTGACGACGCAGCTGTCCATCCCCGCTGCCCTCGAGGCAGTCGCCGCCGCCGTTCCCGACCGGGACTGCTTCGTGTTCCGGGGTCGGCGGTGGAGCTGGCGGTCCTTCGACGAGCGGACACGCCGCTTCGGTCGCCACCTCGTCGACGCCGGGCTCGGCCTGCGGCGCCGACCGGAGGACTGCGCCAACTGGGAGTCCCCCCACGATCACGTGGCGCTGTACCTGCACAACGGCAACGAGTACGTCGAGGCGATGATCGGCTCCTACAAGGCCCGGTGCGCCCCGATCAACATCAACTACCGCTACGTTGCCGAGGAGCTGCGCTACGTCCTGCGCGACGCCGGCGCAGCGGTGGTGGTGGTGCACAGCACGTTCACCCCGGTGCTCGCCGAGGTGCTCGACGACCTCGAGCCTCGGCCCGCCGTGATCCAGGTGGCCGACGACTCGGGGCTGCCGCTGCTCGAGGGGGCGCAGTGGTACGAGGACGTGCTCGCCGCCAGCCCGCCCGAGCTGCCCGACGAGCTGGTCGCGTCGTGGACGCCGGACGACCTGTACATCATCTACACCGGCGGCACGACGGGGATGCCCAAGGGCGTGTTGTGGCGCCAGGGCGACTTCCTCGAGGCCGCCCTGGGGGTGGCCAAGCCGGTGGAGGAGCTGGCCGCGGCGGCACCCCGGTCCTCGTTGCGGACGCTGCCCTCGGCGCCGTTCATGCACGGCGCCGCGCACTGGAACGCCCTGTCGGCGTGGCTGGGCGGCGGTACGGTGATCGTGCAGGACCATCCCAGCCGCCTCGATGCGCACGACGTGTGGTCGGTGTGCGAGCGCGAGCGCGTCACCGCCCTGCAGATCGTGGGCGACGCCTTCGCCCGTCCGCTGCTCGAGGCGCTCGACGCCGGGCACTACGACCTGTCCACGTTGCGCTTCCTGCTCACCGGTGGCGCGGTGCTCTCGCCGCTGAACAAGGCGGCCTTCCTGGAGAAGCTGCCCGGGTTGACCGTGGTCGACGTGCTGGGCTCCTCGGAGTCGGGCCGCCAGGCGGTGCGCAACGTGAAGTCCGGCGCGCAGGGCGACGCGGCCACCTTCCAGGCCGGCCCCCACGCCCGGGTGCTCGACGATTTCATGGAGCAGGTGCTGGAGCCGGGCGACGAGCGCAGCGGATGGCTCGGGCAGGCCGGCGCAGTGCCGCGTGGCTACCTCGGTGACGAGGCGAAGACGGCGCGCACCTTCCCCACCATCGACGGGGTGCGCTACGCGGTGGCGGGCGATCGGGCCCGCCTGTTGGCCGACGGCTCGCTCGAGCTGCTCGGTCGCGACTCGGTGACCATCAACTCCGGCGGCGAGAAGATCTTCGCCGAGGAGGTCGAGCAGGCGTTGAAGACCCATCCCGGAGTGGACGACGTGATCGTCGTGGGCCGGCCCAGCGAGCGCTGGGGCAACGAGGTGGTGGCTGTGGTGCAGCTGCGGGCGGGCGCGTCCACCAGCGACGACGAGCTGATCGAGGCCGCCGGGGAGCACATCGCCCGCTACAAGCTGCCCAAGGCGATCCTACGGGTGGAGGTGGTCAAGCGGAGCCCGTCGGGCAAGGCGGACTACCGTTGGGCGAAGCAGGTCGCCACCGGCGCTACTCCTTGAGCGCCACCGCGTTCGGCGTCACGTTCATCTTCGGCTCGTAGGCCGTCTCGGTGACGGTCCCGACCGGATCGGTGCCCTGCTCGGCGCGAAGCGCGTGCCGGCACGGTGTGCAGGGGCCGTAGAACTCCTCCTGCACATCGGTGGTGCAGCGGGGACAGGCGAAGCTGAGCACCTCGCCATCGTAGGTGTCGGGCCGTCGGCGGGCGGCGCGCCGGGCTGATCTGTGGACAACTGCGGTCATCCACCGGCAATCCACAGGGTTACCCCTCTGGTACCCCACAGGCCGCTCGTCGTACCGTCATCCGGTCACCAAGCAAGCCCGGGTGCCGGAGGAGGTGCGACGATGCCGAGCTATGAGGTCACCCTCAAGGACCGGACGATCGAGCAGGTCACCGACGTCGACGCCTATCAGCAGGAAGGCCAGATGACCACGTTCTTCCGGAACGATGAGCCGAGGAACGTGGTCGATTCGTGGAGCAGCAGGATCTTCTCCGTCCGCACGTCGGAGGTGCTGATGATCCGCCAACTCGCTGACGCTCACAGCGTCGAGCGGCTGTTCGCTCCCCGGCCGATCTCCTTGCGACCGTCCGCCGCGCGTCGTGCGGCGGAGGCCTGACGGCCTCCCACGGCACCCGGGTCTGCCTTCCCGATCCCCCCGCCTGATCGACCGTACCGTTCGGCGTCGCCATACTTTCACGTATGGTGCTGAACGGTATGGTCGATCAGCGCGTCTTGCGCCCATCGCCCGGCTAACCCGCGACGTACCGTTGAGTACCGTGAACCTACGCCTCGAACAGCGTCGACGCCGGTACGAAGGCTCCGGTCGCCTCGTCGTAGCAGCGGACCTCGCCGGAATCGATCGAGTAGACCCACCCGTGCAGCCGCACCTTGCCTCCCGCCACCCGTGAGGCCACTGCGGGGTGGGTGCGGAGGTTGGCGAGCTGCGAGACCACGTTCTGGCACGTGAGCCTGTCGAGCAGGTCGGCGTCGCTCAACGCTGCGTCGCAGTTGTCCATCACGGTGCGCCGGGCCGCCTCGGCGTGGTTGAGCCACTCCTGCACGCTGGGCAGTGCGGCGAGCGGGCTCGGGTCGAGCAGCACCTTCATCGCGCCGCAGTCCGTGTGGCCACAGATGATCACATCGGGCACGCCGAGCACCGACACGGCGAACTCCACGGTGGCGGACACGCCGCCGTAGGTCGAGCCGTGGGCGGGCACGATGTTGCCCACCACCTGGCAGCCGAAGAGGTCGCCCGGCTCGGTCTGGGTGATGACCTCGGGCACCACCCGAGAATCGGCACAGGTGACGAACAGCGCCAGCGGGCGCTGTGGGGTGCCCTCGCTCGAGGAACGGGGCGGCAGGTGGGGGAACACCTCTCGTTGGAAGCGGGCAACACCGCGAAGGAGATCCATTAGTGAAGTACGATACCAGTGTCTAATTGCATGAGTCCAGTGCCTTCGGTCGAGCGGTCGCGGCTAGCGTGCGCGACCATGCCCACGGTCTTCACCCGCATCATCGATGGCGAGCTGCCCGGCCGCTTCGTCTGGCGTGACGAGCAGTGCGTCGCGTTCCTGTCGATCAACCCGATCCGCCACGGCCACGCGCTCGTGGTCCCCCGCGCCGAGGTCGATCAGTGGACCGAGCTCGAGCCCGGGTTGGCGGCGCACCTGACCACCGTCGCCCAGCTCATCGGCCGGGCCCAGCAGGAGGCGTTCAACCCGCGTCGCGTCGGGCTCATCATCGCCGGCTTCGAGGTGCCCCACACCCACCTGCACGTGATCCCGATCGACGACATGGGCGGGCTGGACTTCGCCAACGCCGCCACCCAGGTGGATCCGGCTCGCCTCGACGCGGCCGCCGAGGCGATCCGGGCCGCACTGCGGCGTGCCGGCCACGCCGGCGTCGCCGGTTGAGGACCGCCTTCGATGTCCTGAGCGCGCTGGTCGGCGCGATCGCGGTGCTGGCGGTGGTGGACTCGGTGCTGCGCACCTTCGTCCTGCCCCGGGCCAGCCTCACCCCCCTGTCCCGCGGTCTGTTCGGCACGCTGTTCGCGCTGTTCTCCGCCGTGGCGCGCCTGCGGAGCGGTTACCACGAGCGCGATCGGGTGATGGCGCTGTACGCACCGGTCACCCTCGTCGCCATGCCGGTGTTCTGGCTGACCCTGCTCCGGTTGGCGTACACGCCGCTGATGGCGGTGTGCGAGCGCGATGGTTTCGTCGCCGCGTTGCGCGTGTCGGGATCGAACCTGTGGACGTTGGGCTTCGAGCGACCGGACGGAACGCTGACCGCCGTGCTGGCCTTCAGCGAGGCGGCCACCGGGTTGCTCGTCGTCGCGCTGCTCATCGCCTACGTGCCGACGATCTACGGCACCTTCTCCACCCGCGAGGTGATGGTCAGCCAGCTGGCGATCCGTTCGGACACGCCACCTTCGGTGACCGCCATGCTGCGCCGAGCCCACGCAGCGGGCTACCTCACCGAGCTCGACCCGTACTTCGCGGAGTGGGAGCGCTGGTTCGTCGTGCTGCAGGAGACCCACACCTCGCTGGCCCCGCTGAGCTACCTGCGCTCCCCGCACCCGGACCGCAGCTGGATCACGGCGGCAGGCGCGGTGCTCGACACCGCTGCGTTCCGGATGGCGGTGCTCGACCAACCGTTCAGCCCCGCCGGCGGGCTGTGCATACGCTCCGGTACCTTGGCGTTGCGCAGCGTTGCCGAGCTGCTCGGCGTGGCCTACCCGGCCGATCCGGCGCCCGGCGATCCCATCGCCGTCTCCCGCCAGGAGTTCGACGAGGTGGTGGCGGAGCTGCAGCGCCTCGGCGTGCCACGGCGAGCCGACCTCGACGCCGCCTGGCGCGACTTCCGCGGCTGGCGGGTCAACTACGACGCCCCCTTGATCGGCCTGTGCGGCCGGCTGATGGCACCGTACGCGCCGTGGTCGTCGGACCGATCGGTCAGTCACCGCTCGGGGCGAGCAGTTCGCCGCAAGGTGCGCGAACGGGGCTGATCGGCTCGGTACACTGCCCGCCGATGACTGCACGTCCGCGCTCCGGTTCCCGCGTCGCCGCGGTCCTCGTCGCCGCGGTGGTGCTGGTCGCGGGCGGGTGCAGCACGGAGAAGGGTGCCGAGCGCGACGAGAGCGGCGCCATCGTCGCCGCCGGCGACGAGTCGGTGTTCGAGCTCGCCGCCGGGGACTGTGTGGTGCCCCCCGACGAGCTCGACACCGCCGACGTGGAGCAGCTCACGGCGGTTCCCTGCACCGAGGCACACACCCACGAGGTCTACGCCACCGCGACCTACACGGCCGGCGACGTGTACCCGGGCGAGAGCGAGCTGCAGGCCTTCGCCGACGGTGCGTGCCTCGACGGCTTCGAGGACTACGTCGGCATCGCCTACGAGGAGTCGACGTTGCGCTTCAGCTACCTGTTCCCGTCGTTCCCGAGCTGGACCGATGGCGAGGACCGCGATGTCGTGTGCTTCATCGTGAGCACCGACGCACCGATGACGACCTCGGCCCGCGGCCTGGCCCGCTGAACCGGGTCCCGCGGGCGGTCGCCAGGCCGTCGCACGGTCAAGGTCTTCCCCAAGATTGTCGATGATCGTGCCATGGGCATGCTCATCACCCACGGCGCCGTCATGACCTGTTCGTTCGGCGCGGCGCCCGCCACCTACGTGGCCCTGCCCACCCACAAGCTGCTCGGTGACAACAAGCCGGCGGCCAACATCATGGACAACGTGCCGATGCTGAACATCCCGTCGTTCGGGATGTGCTCGAGCCTGGCCAACCCCACGGTGGCGGCCGCCACCGCGGCGGCGCTGGGTGCGTTGACCCCGATGCCGTGCATGCCGGTCACCGCGGCGCCGTGGGCGCCGGGGTCGCCCAAGGTGCTGATCGCCAACATGCCGGCGCTGACCGACTCCTCCAAGTGCATCTGCAACTGGGGTGGCACGATCGCCTTCTCGGTGCCGAGCCAGTTCAAGGTGCAGGTGGCCTGAACGGCCCTCGGCCCGCACGATCGTCATTTCGTAGCGGTGCTACGACCGGAGATCCGCCTCCTCAACATCAAGTAGGACATCGGTCCCGCCGATGACCCGGGTGCCAACTCACATTCACAGGGGAGCGTCCGTGGCAGCGACTTACTTGACCCCAGGCGTGTACGTGGAGGAGGTGCCGTCCGGGTCCGCGACCCTGTCCGCCGGCGCCACCGCCATCGCCGCGTTCGTCGGCTTCACCGCGTCCGCACCGACCGATGATCCGAACGACCCCGAGGGCCGCAAGCCCCGCCTGGTGACGAGCTGGACCCAGTACGAGCAGCTCTTCGGTGGCTTCCTGCCCGGGGCCATGCTGCCGCACAGCGTCTACGGCTGGTTCAACAACGGCGGTGGCAGCTGCTACGTGGTGCGCATCCCGCACACCACGCCGTCCGAGGAGCCCGCCACCCTGGCGCTGCCGGCGGCCGATCGCGTCATCGGGCTGCCGGTGGAGATCACCACCAAGGCGCCGAACGCCAAGATCGTCGTGCAGGTGGTCGCCGCCGAGGACGACGAGGCGGACGAGAGCGCACCGCCGTCGTTCGACCTCATCGTGATCGACGGGGGCAAGGAGGTCGAGCGCCACGAGGGCGTCACCCTCGGCAGCGGCGACCGCAACGTCGCCACCGTGGTCAATGCGGCGTCGGAGCACATCACCCTGACCCAGACCAAGGAGCTCACCGACGAGCTGAACGCCGCCCTGTTCACGCTCAAGGAGGGCGCCTATCCGGCGATCCCGGCCGATCCCACCCCGGTGGTCGTGCCGACCAAGGAGTTCAGCGGTTCGGAGACGGCCCGCACCGGCATCAACGGTCTCGTCATCGCCGACGACGTGACCATGGTGATGGTGCCGGATCTGATCAACGCCGCCCGCAAGGAGGACGGCTCGGTCGATCTGAACATGTGGAAGGCGGTGCAGACCTCGCTGATCAACCACTGCGAGGCCCAGGCCAACCGCATCGCCATCCTCGACGCCCCGCCGGGGATGTCGGTGCAGCAGATCAAGGAATGGCGCTCCGACGTCGCCATGTACGACTCGGCCTTCGCCGCCATGTACTACCCGTGGATCCGGGTGGAGAACCCCGCTGCCACCGGCAGCTCGGACACCGAGATCCTGGTGCCGCCGTGCGGGCACATGGCCGGCATCTGGGCTCGCAACGACGATACCCGCGGGGTGTGGAAGGCACCGGCCAACGAGATCGTGCGCGGCGCGCTCGATGTCGAGATGCCGATCACCAAGGCCGAGCAGGGCCACCTGAACCCCATTGGGATCAACTGCATCCGCCCCTTCGGCACCCGCGGCATCCGCGTGTGGGGCGCCCGCACCCTCTCATCGGATTCCGACTGGCGCTATGTGAACGTGCGCCGCCTGTTCAACATGATCGAAAAGACCATCCTCGACGGTACGCAGTGGGTGGTGTTCGAGCCGAACGACCAGAAGCTGTGGGAGGGTGTCAAGCGCACCATCTCCGCCTTCCTGCGTGGGCTGTGGCGTGACGGGGCCCTGTTCGGGGCCACGCCGGACCAGGCCTTCTTCGTCAAGTGCGACGCGGAGACCAACCCGCCGGACTCGATCGACCAGGGCAAGTTGGTGGTCGAGGTGGGCATCGCCCCGGTGAAGCCGGCCGAGTTCGTCATCTTCCGCATCAGCCAGTTCAAGGACCTCAGCGGCGCCTGACGCGCCCGTCCCCCACCAGTGAGAACAGGAGAAGGAAGGCGCCATGCCCGCAAGCAATGACATCCATCCGGAGTTCCAGGGCTCGATGTTCGCCCTCGAGCTCGACGGCGTGAAGGTCGGGTTCTTCACCGGCTGCTCCGGCCTCGGGGCCGAGGTCGCGGTGACCGAGCTGAAGGTCGTCGACGACAAGGGCCGCCAGCGGACCAAGAAGGTCCCCGGTCACCTCAGCTTCAACGACATCGTGCTCAAGCGCGGCTACTCGGCCGACAAGGCCCTGACCGACTGGTTCCACACCATCGTCGAGGGCAAGGTCAAGGACGCCCGCAAGAACGGTTCGGTCGTGGTGTTCGACCACGCCGGCACCGAGGTGGACCGCTGGAACTTCGAGGCCGGCTGGCCGTCGAAGTGGTCGGCATCGGATCTCGACGCCTCGACCGACGACGTCATGATCGAGGAGCTCACCATCGTGCACGAGTGGCTGGAGCGGAAGGCCTGAGCATGGGGCTTCGCACCGAGTACAGCTTCACGCTGCCCAAGGGCTACGTCGATCAGGCCGGGACCCTGCACCGTCAGGGCACCATGCGCCTGGCGACGGCCCGGGACGAGATCGAGCCGCTGCGCGATCCGCGCATCAGCGGTGCCGAGGATCCGTACCTCACCATCATCGTGCTGGCCCGGGTCATCACCGAGCTCGGTTCGCTCGGTGCGATCAGCCCGGCCGTGGTCGAAGGCCTCTTCGCCGCCGACCTCGCCTTCCTGCAGGACGTCTACGGCATCATCAACTTCGGTGATCCGGCCGATCTGCGCACCCTGCAACAGGCCGTGCTCGAGGCCGATGCCGGCGACGACGCCGATACCGATGAGTATGACCTCGACGGCACCGTCGTGGACGTGGACGAGACCGTCGAGCTGGACGCGGTCGAGGCGGCGCCGGCGCCGGCCGGCACGCCGATGCCGGCGCACGCCGGGGCGTCGGGCAACGTCTTCACCGGTGGGGCGGAGCCGGCACTGGCCACCGCCTCGCTGCGCCACCGGATCGAGGAGGTTCGGAGCCAACTCCGATGAGGCAGTACCCGGTCGACGCGCTGTGGGATGAACTGTCGTACCTGGCATTCCATCTCCACTGGGAATTCGATGCACTGCTCGATCTCGAGCACGCCGACCGGGTCCGCCTCGTGGAACACGTGGCGGCGTTGAACCGCCGCGCCTGGGAAGGATTGCGGGACCTTGCCTGACGATTTCTCCATCGTCGGTGCCCGTCGGGGCATCTTCATCTTCGAGGTCGACGGGCTCACCATCGGTGAGTTCCTGGAGGTCGCCGGCCTGAAGGTGGAGATCGACGTGGTCACCCTGGAAGAGGGCGGTGAGAACGGCTTCGTGCACAAGCTGCCGGGCCGGATGACGTGGCCGAACCTCACCTTCAAGCGCGGCGTGACCAACGACGACACGCTGCTCGACTGGATCCAGAAGTGCTCGGGTGACGGGTTCACCGGCCAGGGCAACAAGCTCGTGCGCTCGAGCGCGGCGGTGACCATGGTCAGCGCCGACGGCACCCGGCTGCGCACCTGGGAGCTCGACGGCGCCTTCCCGGTGCGTTGGTCCGGCCCCGATTTCGCCGCCAGCGAGGACGCCCTCGCCACCGAGGAACTGGAGATCGCCCACCATGGCTTCGTGGCCCGCACGCTCTGACGGCCGGCCCGACGCGGGCGAGGCCCGGCCCGACGCGGGCGAGGCCCGGGTTGACGCGGGCGAGGTCCGGGTTGACGCGGGCGACGCGTCGCCCGGTCCGGTGCGGCCGCTGCGTGCAATCAGCCCCCTGGCCCGAGGATGTGGTCACTTCGCCCGCTCGGTCGGCACGTCGCTGTTGCACCGCTCCCCGTTGCTCGCCCGCTATACCGATGGTGGGGTGGACGGGCTTCCGGCGCGACCGCCGGTCGAGTACTGGCCCGGGCGCCGTCGGCCCGGTCTCGACGATCCGGTCCTGACCGGTGATCGCGACCTGGACCGCCTGCTCGCCGCCCGGGCCGAGTCCCGTCGGGGTGCGGGCGAGGGGGGTGGCGTGGGCCGGGGCCTGCCGAGCACGCTGAACCGGCGCACCCGCACCGCGGCGGGAGACGGCACGGCGGCCGGGGTGGTCGGCCGCCGGGCGACACCGGCGTCGTTGCGGGTGGTGCCCAACGCTGCCTACGACGGCGGCGCCCACAAGCCGGTGACCTACACCGCACCGTTCTCCCCGCCGTCAGCGGGCGCCGGCCGGGGCCGGCCGCGGGCGCCACGGACCCGTACCGATCAAGCCGATGGGTCCCGGCGCAGCGGCGCCGGGGATCGCGGCGACGGGGACCGTCCACCGGGCCGGCCATCCCCGACGCCGCAGTCGCTACGCCTGGCCCGTCGGACCACCGAGCGCAGCGGCGGGATCGGTCGGGTCGCGCTGCTCGCACCGGCGGTCGATCCGCGCGCCCCCGGGGCCGGCGCGACAGCGGGCGGCGCGACCGCGGGCGTCGTGGCCAGGGATGCCATCGTGGCCGGGCGGATCGTGGACATCGCCGGGCCTCGAGCCGATCTCGCCCTTGCCGGGATGGCCAGGGTGGCGCGCTCCGTGTTCGGCCCGTCGGCGTTGCACCGCACCGAGGGGTCCGAGGGCGTATCAGCGCGGGCCCGGACCATACCAGACGGTATGGTCACAGGTGGTACCGCGAGCGGAGTCCGGCCCGCCGGCGCCTCGGAGCGAATCGGCGCCGATTCGGCGCCAGCGACCGTCTCGCGTCGATTCGTTGTCGATTCGCCGGGAGGGGTGGTTGCGCGTCGATTCGTCGTCGATTCGCCGGGTGTCCCCCGCCTCGTCCGCCCTGTCGGCCTCGGCCGCCTACCGTCACGTGCGGACGGCGTCGATCCGGCCGCTCGACAATCGTCGCCGGTCCGCCCCCTCGATGGGCCCGTGGCGCCATCGGTCTCGGCCCAACGCGCAGCGGCGACCATCGCCCGGCGCCGTGCAGGCGTTGTCGCCCACCCCTCGACCGCGACCGGGCAAGCGCCTCGGAGCCGCTCCGATGCCACGGGACCGGCTGCTCCTGTGGTGGTCCGCAGCGCTCCCGACCCGCGGGCCTCGATCCATACTATGCAGTATGGGTCGCCGGTCGAGTCCGCTGCCCGATGGACATCCGCCCCCCCGGGTCCGACAGGGTCGGCGGTGCCCGCCGGATCCAGGGCCACCCGGGGACACGACGCCAGTACCGCCGCCGCGGCCAAGGGCGCGCCGACGATCGCCGCAACCGGACCGGTCGGCCTCGCACGCGCCGCTCGCGCGCTGACCCGCTTCCCCGACCGCGCGACCGCGCGATCCCCTCTCCGCCCGATGCCGGTCGGTCCGGAGCAGGTTGCGAGGGAGGCGGCGACGGCCACAGCCCGGCGACGGCACCTCGAGCTGCCGTCCGCAGCTCGGCCGGCCATCACGAGATCGGCCGGTGGTCGGCCGTGGATCGCGCCGGGCGCTCCCCCGGCGCCGGGCACTCCCCCCGCCCAGCCGATGTCGATGGCCCCTCGGCTCAACGGTGACCGCGCCCATCGCCGGTTTGGGAGCGACCAAGCGCAGGGCCTGGCGCAGCCCGCCACGGTGCACTCGGTCGGATGGTCGCAGTCCGGCGCCCCCTCGCGGCCCTGGGCCGAGCTGCCGGTCGGGCTGCCCCGCGGCGCTCGCCGCCTGGCCGGCCGCTCCGTTGGCTCGATCGTCCCCGTCCAGGCCTTCGCGCTGTCGCCGGCTCGCGCGATGTCGCCCGCTCGCGTGCTGTCGCCCGGCGCCGAGCTCGCCGCTGGCGCCCTGGCCGTGGCGGCTGCAGCCCGACGCCTGTCCGATTCGGGTGCTCGTGTGCCGGCGGCGATCGGATCCCGACCCTCAAACGCCCCCACGCACGGTGCCACCGCGGCGGGAGGCAGTGCGCCCGTCGGGGGCAGCGCCGCCGTGATCCGCCGGCCCGCAGGTGCCGCCCACCCGACGGGCCGCTTCGGCCCCCTGTCGACCGCCACCGAGGACCGTCGCTCGGCGAACACGCCCCGGCTCACCGGCCGACCCGGCGCTGCCTCGCCGCCCGCACCCTCGGCCCGGCGCGGGGCCGACGCAGCGCAGGGGGTCGGCCTCGGCGCCGGCTCGCCGGCGTCGCGTTCCGGGGTAGCGGACACCAACGGGGTTCCCGCACCGTCGACCGACCGGCCGGCCCGGTCCCCGATCGCCCGATCGGCGGCGACGATGGGATCGGCGGTGACGGTGGGATCGGCGGTCACGGTGGGATCGGCGGTCACGGTGGGATCGGCGGCGATGGTGAAGGCCGCGCGGTCGCTGCCGACCTCGATCTCGTTCCCGGCCGCCGTTGGCGCCCCGGCGGGGCCTTTGGGAACCACGGCCACCACGCCGGCGCTTGCCGTGCGCCGCATGCCGCGACCCGACGGGGCACACCTGACGCCCGCCGCGTTGCGCGCGGCTCTCCGGCGCGGCATCCGGCCCGCGCCCGCGCCGTCCGGCCGAGCTGCGCATGCAGCGGCGGCGACGGCCGGTTCGATCCGCTCCAGCAACGTCGCCGCGGCGGGCCGGCGGGATGGCCAGGCGGGTTCCAAGGCGCAGCGCCCGGTGACCGCCCGGACGGGCCCCACGGCGACACCGCTCGCCCTGCGGGGCTTGCCGATCCGGTCGACGAGCGGTGCGGCCGCAGCGTCCGCCGCGCTGGGTTCGTCGCATCGAGCCGGACCTGGCCCCCACCTCGACGGGCCGGCGACCATCGGTGCGAGCGCCACCGTCGGCGCGGCGCAACCGGCGTGGCCGGCTGCGGCGCAACCGGCGTGGCCGGCCCTCTCCCCTCCGGCCCGACGGTCGGCGGCGGCGACCCTGCTGCCGTGGGCTGCCGCGCGGTCGGCCGCCGACGTGGCGCCGGGGCCCCTTCCCGCGGCGAGCACGGCAGCTCCGATGCCGGCGACCGGTGGGGCGCACAGCTCACCGAGCGCGGCCCGCGCCAACGCTCGCGCGGCTCGCGCCCACGCTCGCTCGGCTCGGGGCGCCGCGGCCGTGACCGTCACCCCTGAGGCCGGCGCCCACGGGTTCCTCCTTCCGCGGGCGACCTCGCCGGTTTCGCCCGCCGCTCGCCCGATGACCGACGGGACCACCGCGACCCCCTCGGTGCCACCGGGTTCGCGTCCAGGCGCAGTCCTCGCCCCAGGGTTCCGCCGCCGGCCCGTGCTCACGCCCCCCTCGTCGACGCGGACTCATCGGCCGGCGGCCGGCGTCGCCGGGGCGTCGACCGTCTCCCGGAGCACGGCAGCACGCTCCCCGTCGGGCGAGGGACGTGCAGTGGTTCTGCCCGGGGGCCGTGTCGCACAGCAGGCGGCGGACCCGCGGGCCGCGCTTCGCCCCGTCGATGAGCTGAGGCCGACGAAGCGGACGATGCCGGTCGCGCCACGCTCGCTCGCACTGCTCGTGTCGCTGCGCCGTCTCTCGCTCGCGCCGGTCGCGTCCTTCGGCGGGACCCGGCTCCACGCAGTCGGGGGCACGACAGTCGACCGTGCCCCGGCCGAGCCCGGCGCCATCGGGCGCGTTCGCCCCCATTGGTTCGAGCCCATGTCTGCGGCGACACTTCCCGATTCGGTCGGGCGCCGGTCCGGGATGTCGTCCCACGGCGGGTCCGCTGCCCGACGTGCGGTCGCCGGCACCATCGTCGATGCCCGAGGGCCGGGGATGGCCCGCCGAATCGGTGGCGATTCGGCGCGCCGCAGCGCCGGGGCCTCACAGCGAATCGGTGGCGATTCGGCGCGACGCAGCGCCGGGGCCGACTCGCGGCGAATCGACATCGATTCGTTCCGAGGAACCCCCGATCGACCCCCCGCCCCGACCGTCGCCAACGCCGTGGCGCGGCGCGGCACCCACGCTCCGGGGTTGCTGGGCGCTCCCGCCCTGCCACCCGGATCAAACGGAGGGCCCCATCCCGCCCGCCGTCAGGGCACCGGCGGCCTGCCCGTGGGCGTGCTGGCCGGACCCGCCCGCACCGCTCCGTCGCCCGCCGCCGCCACCCGCAACACACCGCAGGGTAGGGCACGGTCGAGCGGGGCGGCCGCCGCGAGCCCCGCCCCCTCCGGCCACCCCGGCAACGAGACCCGCCCGTCCAGCGGGCGGACCGCCGCACCGGCCGCCGCCGGAGGCCTACTCGCCCGCAGCATCGCGCCGGACTCCCCGCCGCACGCCGAGGCCCTCGATGCCCTCGGCATCTCCCGCCGCGACGGCGGAGGCGGTGACAGCGGTGGCGGTGGCGGTGGTGGCGACACCTCCAAGCTGCGCACCACCACCGAACTGCTCAACGACGTCGACGAGCTCGTCGAGCTGCTCGAGGAGCGCATCGTCGCCCAGCTCGAACGCCGCGGACTCCGCTTCCGCGACCTGTTCTGACCGCCCGCCGCACCCGCCCCGCCCCGCCCCCCCGACCAACGACACCACGAAGACACGAGCACCATGGCCACCACCACCGCAGCAGCTTCGGCCCAGAAGGCCTACCTCGAGACCGAGAGCGGCTCCCGCCTACCCTGCTTGTTCAACCCGAGCCAGCTCCAGCTGTCGCGGGCCAACAGCTGGCGGGCCGACGTCGTGCCCGGCCGGGAGGCGCCCGAGCTGTCCTTCACCGGCGGCCAGGCCGGATCGCTCTCGCTCGATCTCACCTTCGACACCACCGCCGAGGGCACACCGGTCACCAGCTACACGACCAAGCTCCTCGACCTGATGAAGATCGACACGTCGTTGGCCGGCTACGACGAATCGGCCAACAACGGCCGTCCGCCGTGGGTGAAGTTCCACTGGGGCGATCTGCACAGCTTCAAGGCGGTGATCGCCAGCATCGACATCAGCTTCACCTACTTCGCCCGGTCCGGCATGCCGCTGCGGGCAAAGGTCGGGCTGAAGCTCACCCAGTACGAGCCGGACGCCAACTGGGGCCCGCAGAACCCCACTTCCGGAACCCCCAAGCCGCAACGGACCCACCAGGTCACCCACGGCGAGACCTTGGACCGCATCGCCGCCCGGCACTACAACGACCCGACCCAGTGGCGGCTCATCGCCGGCGCCAACGGCATCACCGACCCGCTCGCCGTCACGCCCGGCACGACCCTGGCCATCCCCCGCCGCCGCGGCTGAACGCAAGGAACCCCATGCCCAGAGACCCGGGAAGCCCGCTCAACCCGACCATCACCGTGAACGGGTCGCCACTGTCGAGCGCACTGGTCGACAACCTCATCGACCTGCGCGTCGAGCGTCGCATACAGCTGCCGGGCTCGTTCTCGATGCGGTTCCGCGACAAGGACTTCTCGCTGATCGACGGGGCCGGCATCAACCTCGGCGACACCGTCGACATCTCGTTGCCCGACGAGTCCGGCGCCGACGTGTCGGTCATCTGCGGCGAGGTCACCGCCATCGGGGTCGACCCGGGGGCCGGGCAGACCCACGAGCTCGTCGTGTCCGGGCTCGACCTCGCCCACCGCCTGGCCCACAACAAGGAGCACCGCACCTACCTCAACGTGACCGCGCCGGCGATCGTGTCCCAGATCGCCGGGCGGGCCGGGCTGTCCGCCGTCGCCTCCGGGCCCACCCATACCTTCGAGTACCTCCTGCAGGTCGACAGCGACCAGCGCTTCCTCGACGACCTCGCCCGCCGGTGCGGGTGCGACTGGTGGGTGGAGAACAAGGAGCTGCACTTCGCCCCGCCGGCCTCGTCCGCCGCCGTCACGCTCACCTGGGGCGATGATCTGCGCCGCTTCAAGCTCCGGCTGTCCACCGCGGATCAGATCGGCAAGGTGACCGTCGCCGGCTGGAACCCCGACACCCAGAAGACCGTCGAGGGCAACGACGCCGGCACCGCCAACGCGCCGGAGGACACCGTGGTCGGCGCCACCAGCCCCGCCGGTGACGCCCTGGTCAAGGCCCGCAAAGCCCTCAACGGGTTCGCCCCCGGGGTGCGTACCACCCACGTGGACGTGCAGACCGTGGACGAGGCCAACAACGTGGCGAAGGCCTTGGCCGCCGAGTCGGTCGCGGCGTCGCTGCACGGCCGGGGCGAGGCCATCGGCCGACCCGAGCTCAAAGCGGGCGGCTGGGTCGAGGTGGCCAACATGGGCGACACGATGTCGGGAACCTACGCGATCACCGAGATCGAACACGTCTGGGGCGCCGGGCTCGGCCTCGTCACCCGCTTCGCCATCGGCGGGCGGCGCCCCGACGAGCTGGTCGATCTGCTCGGCGCCGGCACCGGTGGGGGCGCCGTGGCGCCCGGCCCGCTGGGCGATCGGGCCACCAGCTTCAACCACACGGTCATCGGCGTCGTCACCAACATCAACGATCCGGACAAGACCGGCCGGGTCAAGGTCAAGCTCCCCATCCTCGGCGACCAGCAGGAATCGACCTGGTGCCGGGTGCTCGCCCCCGGCGCCGGCAAGCAGGCAGGTCTCGCCCTGCAACCGGAGGTCGGCGACGAGGTGCTGGTGGTGTTCGAGCGGGGCGACCTGCGCCGGCCCGTCGTGCTCGGCGGGTTGTGGTCCAAGACCATCGCCCAGCCCGGTCCGCCGGCCGCCGACGGCAAGCTGACCAAGGGCGTGTTGCGCTCCCGCAAGGGCCACGAGCTCGAGCTCGGCGACGGCGACGGCGACGACGCATCGCACATCAAGATCAAGCTGGCCAACGGCACCGTGCTGCGCGTCGGCCAGGACAAGGTCACCCTCGAGGTGAAGAAGGGGCCGTTCTCGCTCGTGGCGGGCAACGGCTCCATCGACATCTCCGACGCGGGTGACATCACCATCAAAGGCGCCAACGTGACGATCAAGGCCGACAACAAGCTCAGCCTCAACGGCCAGGCCGCGGCGGAGCTCGTCTCCTCCTCGGCGGCCAAGGTGCAGGGGGCGACGACCGAGGTGAAGGGATCGGGCACGCTCAGCCTCTCCAGCGGCGGCATGACCGAGGTCAAGGGCTCCCTGGTGAAGCTGGGCTGAGGCGGAGCGACGCAGACATGACCGACCAGACCCCCACCGCCGACTTCATCGGGCAGGGTTTCGCCTTCCCGCTCCGCATCGACCATACCGGCCGGTTTGCGCTGTCCAGGGGCGCCGACGGCATCGACGCCGCCCTGCGCTCGATCCTGGGCACCGCGCCCGGTGAGCGGCTCATGCGACCCGAGTTCGGGTGCCGCATCTGGGACCTGCTCTTCGAACCGATCAACGACAACACGCTCGGGCTGATGGCCCAGGCGGTGCGCGACGCCATGTCCCAGTGGGAGCCGCGCGCCCAGCTCGAGCACGTCGAGGTCAGCCCCGACCCCGACCGCGACGGCACCGTGCTGATCGGTATCACCTACCGCGTGCGGGCGACCAACGACCGCCGCTTCCAGGACATCGTCGACGAGGCCAAGCGCCTCATCCCCCAGTTCTGCCCCGAGTGGACCAACCACAACGTGTCCGATCCCGGCGTGGCCCTCATCGAGCTGTTCGCCTGGATGACCGAGATGATGCTGTACCGGCTCAACCAGGTC
>JADLEF010000315.1 GCA_020846295.1 Acidimicrobiales bacterium | reverse complement strand
CGGTGCTGCAGGCGTTGGCCATCGCCAGCGACCTGCCGGGCGGGATCACCCGGACCAACGTGCTGCTGGCGTACCGCAGCATCGACATGACCTCGCCGATGTTGCGAGCGGGGATGCGGCTGCACATGGACGGCCTGAAGGACGCGTACATCGCCGAGTCGGCGTTGTTCGGCCAGTGGGACGCGGCCAAGCAGACGTACGTGGACCGCAGCGAGGTGTTCAACCTGGACGGCAAGACCAAGCTCTGCCATTGGGACCCGGGGGTGGGCGCCTGCCGCTGAGCGTCGGAGCGTTTAGGGTGCCGGCGTGCTTCTCTCCGGTATCCGTGTCCTCGACCTGACGCAGTACCTGTCGGGGCCGTCGTGCACGCGGTTGTTGGCCGCGTTCGGCGCCGACGTGATCAAGGTCGAGTTCGGTCCTGGCGGCGACCCGTCGCGCACCCTTCCGGTGGTGCGCGACGGGCGCAGCGCGTACTACGTGCAACAGAACCGGGGGAAGCGGTCCCTCGGGGTGGACTTCTCCCGACCGGAGACGCTGGAGCTGCTGCGCGAGCTGGCGGACCGGTGCGACGTGGTGGTGGAGAACTTCGGGCCGGGGGTGTTGGAACGGCGGGGGCTGGACCAGGCGCCGTTGCGGGGGCGGAACCCGAGGCTGATCTTCGCCTCGATCTCGGGGTTCGGGCGGACGGGGTCGCTGGCGCAGCTGCCGGGTTACGACCTGATCGGTCAGGCGTTCTCGGGGATGATGCACCTGACCGGGGAGCCGGACGGGGCGCCGCAGTCCACCGGGTCGCCGATCGCGGACTTCTCGGCGGGGTTGGTGTGCTTCGCGTCGATCGGCCACGCCCTGTTCGCCCGGGAGCGGACCGGGGTGGGGGACTTCATCGACGTGTCGCTGGTGGAGCCGTTGGTGTACATGCACTCGATCGCGGTGATGGCGCCGAGCGCCAGCCGGGGGGAGTACCGCCAGGAGCGCAGCGGGCGGCACTTCGGCGCCGTCGTACCGTCCGGTACGTTCCGGGGGCCCGGCGGGTGGGTGGTGCTCCAGGTGCTGGACCCGCAGTGGCCGCGGCTGTGCGCGGCGATGGGGCGGCCGGAGTTGGTCGAGCGGTACGGGTCAGCCGGTGAGCGGGCGGCGGACGCGGAGGAGATCAACACGATGGTGGAGCGGTGGATGCAGAGCTTCCCGAGCGATGAGGCGCTGCTGGCCCACCTGGCGGCGCACCGGGTGCCGGCTGCGCCGGTGCTGGACGCGGCGGACGCGGCCGATCACCCGTGGTTCCGGGAGCGGGGGATCGTGCGGGACGTGGACGACGAAGTGTTGGGGAGGATCGCGGTAACCGGGTTGCCGATGCACCTCGACGGGCTGGCGCCGCCGGGGGAGGTCGATCCGCCGGCGCCGTTCCTCGGGCAGCACAACGAAGAGGTGTTGCGCGAGTTCGGGTTCGACGCCGGGCGGATCGCGGCGCTGGAGGCGGCGGGGGTGGTGGTCGCCGCCCGGATGTGATCCGGCGGATGGGAGGCGCCGGGTGTGGGCGCCGGGTGTGCGGCGCCGGATGTGCGGCGCCCGGGGGTCAGCGGCCCTGGAAGTTCGGGGTGCGCTTCTCGCCGAAGGCGCGGACCGCCTCACGGTGGTCCTCGGTGTTGAAGGCGACGCCCATCGGGCCGGTGACGGCGTCGAGCGAGGAGAGGAAGTCCAGCCGGAGGGAACGGTAGACGGCCTGCTTCATGAGGCGGATGGCGACCCGGGGGCCGGCGGCGAGACGCTCGGCGAGGGCGGTGATCTCGTCCATCAGGGCGTCGTCGTCGCACACTTTGGACACGATGCCGAGGCGCTCGGCTTCTTCGGCGCTGACGAAGTCGCCGGTCCACAGCAGCTCGAGCGCCTTGGTCAGCCCGACCAGGCGGGGGAGGAGGAAGGCGCCGCCGTCGCCGGGGATCAGGCCGACCTTGATGTAGCTCTCGGCGAAGCGGGCGCGGCGGGCGGCGTAGCGGATGTCGGCCATGAGGGCCATGTCCATCCCGGCGCCGGTGGCGGGGCCGTTGACGGCGGCGAGGTAGGGCTTCTGGAGGGCGTCGACGGCGCGGGCGACGGGGTGGACGTGGTTGCGGAGGTAGTCGCCGATGTAGAGCGCGGCGTTGCCGTCCACGTCTCCCATCGTGCCGAGGTCGCCGCCGGAGCAGAAGGCGCGGCCGGCGCCGGTCACGATGACGACGGCGACGGCGTCGTCCGCCTGGCACTCCTGGAGCGCAGTCGCCCAGTTGGCCAACATGACGTTGTCGAAGGCGTTGAGCTTGGCGGGGTTGTCGAGGGTGAGGGTGGCGATCCCGCTGGCGGACTTTTCGAACCTGAGCATCTCTACGTTCTAGTGCGCAGCCGGTCCAGGATCGTTCGGGCGGCCGGTTCGATGGCGGCGGCGAATGCCTGATCGGCCACGGCGAGGGTGGCGCGCGCCAGCTCGGGCCGGCGGAACAGCTGGTCGATGTCCACGACGACGGAGCGTCGATCGGCGGTGCGGAAGATCAGGTAGGAAAGTCCGGCATCGTGGTACGGAAGGCTGATGGCGCGCACCTCGTGCGCCTCGGCGACAATCGTGCGGCGCCACTGTTGGTTGGCGATCCAACCGTCTCCTACCCAGACCCGCTCCAGAGGGAGGTAGCTGCCGAGCGACGTGGCCGCAGCGGTGAGGACGGCGACGGCGACGGCCGCGCCGGCGTGGCCGGCCCACCAGAGGGCAAGCCCCAGGGCCGTCCCGAGGCACGCGCCGAGCAGCATGTTGGGCAGGCCGATGGGTGGCGCGTAGGCGGCCCGGTGGGACCGTAGGTCGACAGCAGTCATGACGCCTCCTCAATTCCGACTAACTTGATCGGAATTGTAGGGATGAGTGCCGGGTTGTGCAACCGTCAGATCGTGAAGGCCAGGTTCCTGGCGACGCGTTCGGCCAGTGGCAGGTCACCTCCCAACGTCACGCGGCCATCGGTGAGCGGCCCGTCGGGGTCGATCCGCCCACAGCACAGCAACTCGAACGTCAGTAGATCGGTCGTCACCTCGCATGTCGGATCGGCCAGCTCGTTCACCACCCGGGCTCGGCCCTCGACGACGGCGTGCAGGTCTCGCGAGAGCGGCCCGGTCACGTGGACGGTGACCGAGGTGCCGTCCGGCAGTGCGGCCCGCTTGCCGACCAGGTAGCCGAACGCGATGTGTGCCTCGTTGAGCGATTGGAGGGCGCCGAGCCCGTCGACCCGAGGTGGCAGCCCGAGCGGCACCCGGATGTCGTGCTCGTGGGCCCAGTGGTCGAAGACCCGGATCTCCATGTAGCGCCGGTAGGGCCCTGACCCTGCGGGCGACCACCCGACCCGGTCGAACTCCACCTCGGACATCGACGCGAACTGATCGAGGCGGCGCTCGGTGATGGCGGCGAACGCGTCGACCACCGCGGCACCGGACCGCCGCCGCAGCTCGCGGCTGGCGGCGACGATGGCGTCCATCGGCGGGTCGGGGGACGGCGTCCACTCGGCGAAGGCGATCTCTGCCGATGTGACGTGCACGAGCGCGTCCTTGCAGCTCCAGCCGGGACAGAGCGACGGGTGCTCCCATTGCTGCTCGGTCAGCGTGCGGCCCATGGCGAGCATGGCGCCGAAGCACTCTCGGAACGCGGCGGTCAGCTCGGGGCCCGTGGTTGAGGCAGGTTGCATGGCGGCTCCTCGAATATCGTGACGCGGCGTGACCATACCTGTCGTCGAGACCGAGCGGCTGTTGATGCGCGGGTTCACCGAAGCGGATCTGCCCGCCTACAGCGACATGATGCGTGCTCCGGAGGTGCGGGACTCGCTGCGCCTGCCGGACACGTTCGACGAGTACGCAGCCTGGGAGCAGCTCGTCGCCTTCACCGGACAGTGGGTACTGCGCGGTACGGGCCAGTGGGCGGTGGTCGAACGCGAGTCCGGCCGGCTGGTCGGTCGAGCAGGGACGCATCACCCCCATCGCCGGGACTGGCCCGGCGTGGAGGTCGGTTGGACCTTCCATCCATCGGTATGGGGCCGTGGCTACGCCACCGAGGCGGGTGGTGCGGCGGTGGATTGGGCGTTCTCGAACCTGGATGTCGACGTGTTGCACGCCATGATCCACGTCGAGAACCCTCGGTCGATGGTTGTTGCCCGCCGCCTCGGCTTCACGCTTGTCGAAACCCGGACCTTCGCCTGGTACCCCGAACTGGCACACGGGCGATGGGAACTGCGTCGCCCCCGTGCGGTCAGTTAGCTGCGGACCAGTTCGATGAGCGGTATGACGCGCTCGGTTCGTTGCTGGTAGGTGGCGAAGGGCGGCACCTTTCGACAGCACACAGCGAACAGACGGTTCCGTTCTTCGCCCTCGAGCACGACAGCGCTCGCCGGGTACCGCTCGCCGTCGGCCTCGACGATCACGTCGGGTTTGGCCACGATGTTGTGGAACCACGCCGGTGAGGTGGGCGCCCCGCCCATCGAGGCGACGATGAGGATGCGCCCCTCGGTACGTACGTAGGCCAACGGCGTGGTGCGCTCCTTGCCGCTCTTGGCGCCGCGGTGGGTGAGCAGTAGGAACCGGGCGCCCTCGAGTTCGCCGGGGACCTTGCCGTTGTTCGCCCGGAACGCTGCGATCACCGCGGCGTTGACGGTCTTGGTAGTCTCGGAGGGCCCGGTGGGGGAGAGGACCTCGGCCGTGAGCTTGTCGAGGTCGGCCTGTGTGAGCGTCATGCCGCCTTTGTAGCGCATCGCGTCGCTGGCTGATCGAGCACATGTTCCGTTCCGTCTGGTTTGTAGATGTGGGCTTGTTGGTGCGCGTCGAGCTCGACGCGCCAACCGTGCTGATGCACGAAGGTGTGGTGCCACCGGCAGAGCAATGCGCCGTTCGTGATCGCCGTCGGCCCACCGTTCTCCCACGGTTGGCAGTGGTGGATGTCGCACTGCGCCGGGGGCGCGTCGCAGCGGGGGAAGCGACAGCAACGATCACGGCGGATGATGGCTGCAGCTTGTGGTTGGGTCCACGTCCGACTCGTCCTTCCGATGTCGAGGACCTCACCCTTCGCCCCAATGACGAGACGGAAGAGCTCGGCATCGCACGTCGATGCGGCGGGCATGTGTCCGACCGGGACGATGTTGCCGTGATCATCGACCTGCATCGTGAGCGCGATCCGGTGACGATCCGGCGCCCGCCGATTGCCGGACCCTCGCCGCAGATCGCCGTCACACAGGTCGACCAACGCCTGGGCGCGGATGGCGTCGAGATCGAGTTCCTGCAGCGAGAGGTCGCCGTCTCGCCTTGCCTTGAGGAGGCGTCCGATGTGCTGTCCGAGCGCTGCGTCCACGATCGCTGCGTCATCGGCCTGCAGGCGCAGCTCGGCGAGGCGCCCCCCGTCAGGGGCGGGCACGACCGACATCCGGCTCGAGGCAGCGGGAGCAGCTTCGGGCGCTGGCCGTGCCGCTTCGAGCCAGCGCCATGTGGCGCGCATGAACGACGCCAGATCCGGCGCGAGCTCCACGAACGATGCATCGACATCGGGGGTGTAGTCGCTCGGAGCGGTACGTCGACAGGCGGTGAGCCGCCTGATCCTCGTCTGATCGAGCCGACCCTCCAACGCTGCGGTGCGGGCCTCCGGCATGGCGGCAAGGTCCTCTGCCTGCTGGCACACCTGACGCGCGGTGTACTTCGGGATGTTGCTGCACCGGGCGATCCAGGCAGCGGCGGTGCGATACCCCTCCGCCGCCCAAACCCCCGCATCCGTCGCCACGACCGCGACGCGGCGGCGTACCTCCTCAATGGTGTTGCAGCACGCCTGGATCGTGCGCACGACCTCCCCGATGTCGGCCGGGCCGACGTGCTGCAGCGCACTGTCCAGCTCCCGCAGGACGGCCAGCGCATGGTTGAACGCCTGAACTGCTTCCTCCGCCATGGGGTTGCACCCTAGCGGCGATCGGCCTAGAGTGCAAACATGAAATCGAGAGCACGAACATGTGTTTGCACCCAGCCCGTCGCCGCTGCCACTTCGCTGGGAGGTGACGTGCAAGCCTGGCGCTGCGGGGGGCGGATGGTTCGATCCGTGTCGCTGATGGGCCGGCTGTGCGGCGTGTGGGCAGGTGCGACGGGGGGTGGGACGCGTGCTGTGGGCCGCAGATGCGCGGCCGCGCGATCAGAACCGCGGCCGCGCCGTTCGCCGCCGATACAGTCGCGGCTCCGATGGGCACCGACGTGCGG
>JADLEF010000314.1 GCA_020846295.1 Acidimicrobiales bacterium | reverse complement strand
GAGGGCTGCCAGCAGCTGGGGCGCGGCGAGCAGCACCCCGGCCGTCACCCCGGCGACGACGGGCACCAGGGCGGCCGCCACCGCCAGCGAGCGCGCCCGGAGGCGGCGGGCGAGCGGGGCGGCCCGGTCGGTGTGGTCGGCCCCGCCGGTGTGGTCGGCCCCGCCGGTGTGGTCGGCGGCGCGGGCGATCGCCCAGAGCCCGGCCAGGGGAAGCAGCACGTAGACGATCTGCGGGTGGCCTGCGCAGAGCATCGCGGCGGTGACCGCGGCCAGGGCCGGTACCGCAGCGCGTGAACGCCGGCCGTCGACGCCACGGCGGGCGATGGCGGCGTCGACGGTGCCCAGCAGCCACGGTGCCCAGGCCAGCACCAGGATCTGCTCGAAGAACAGCATGCGGATCATCACCGCCCCGGAACCGACGACGGTGAGCACCGCGACGAGTCCGGCCGGTGCTCGAAGCCCGAGCCGGCGGCGGACCAGCCAGAACATCCCGGCGGCGAGCAGGGCGACGTGCAGCGCCACCAGCCACCGCCAGGCGGTGTGCACCTCGACCCACGCGAAGGGCGCCTTGAGGGGGTAGAACGGCGCGGCCTGGATGTTGCCGGCGTGGGACACCCCGCCGTACAGGTACGGGTTCCACTGGGCGAGGCGGCCGTGTCGCAGCGCGTCGAGGGTGACGGCGAGGTTGGGACCCGAGTAGGTCGCGGTGTCGAACCCGGTGACGAGCCGGCCGGGGGCGAGCAGCGGCCACAGCACCCAGGCGGTGAACGCGACCGCGCCGAGGCCCTCCAGCAGCGAGACCGGCCGGCGGGCGGCGGCACCGGGACGAGGCGTATGGCTGTGCAGAGCGCGCACGATAGTGCCGATCATGCCGATCGGGTCGCCCTGGTTCACCCGGCTCCGACCGCCGTTCGGGGCGGGGGGTGCCGTCTGACCTACGCTGGCGACCCGTGGAGCCATGTCTCAGCGTCGTCATCCCGGTCTACAACGAGCGGGCGACCATCGACGAGGTCCTGGCCAAGGTCCTCGCCCAGCCCGCCACCCGGGAGGTCCTGGTGGTGGACGATGCGTCGACCGACGGGACCCGGGAGCACCTCGCCGGTTGGCGCGACCCCCGCGTCCGCGTGCTGTTCCAGCCGTTCAACCTGGGCAAGGGCGCGGCGCTGCGCCGCGGGTTCGAGGCGGCCACCTCGCCGTTCGTGATCGTGCAGGACGCCGACCTGGAGTACGACCCGACCGACTTCGGGCTGCTGCTGGGGCCGCTGCTCGACGGCCGGGCCGACGTGGTGTTCGGCTCCCGCTTCATCAGCGGGGGCGCCCACCGGGTGCTCTACTACTGGCACTCGGTCGGCAACCGGCTGCTGACCACGGCGTCGAACATCGCCACGAACCTGAACCTGACCGACATGGAGACCTGTTACAAGGCGTTCCGCCGGGAGGTGATCCAGTCGGTGGATCTGCGGGAGGACCGCTTCGGGTTCGAGCCGGAGGTCACCGCCAAGATCGCAGCGGCCGGGTGGCGGGTGTACGAGGTCGGGGTGAGCTACCACGGCCGCACCTACGCCGAGGGCAAGAAGATCGGCTGGCGGGACGGCGTGCGGGCGTTGTACTGCGTGGCGCGCTACTCGCCGCCGGGTCGGGCGCTGCAGCACCGCGTCAACCTCATCGCCGAGGCCGGCCTGCCGTCCGGGCCCCGATCGCAGCCCGGGGCGGTCCCGGCATCCTCGCCCGGCGTCGGCCCCGCCGCGGTGCCGGCCGCCGTCGACCCGGCCCTCAACGAGGTGCAGTGGCTGGCCGATCTGATCGAGCCGTGGCTCGGCAGCCGGGTGGTGGTGCTGGGCGAGGCGGCCTCCGCGTTGTCCGGTGCGCTCGGCGCCCGGTTCGGCGACCGGCTGGACCTGCGCGCCGCCGCCGGACTGGACGACCTGATCGACCGGGGCCGGCCCGACACCTTCGTGTTGGTGTCGCTGCTGGAGCACGATCGGGACGCGACGGCCACCCTGCGCCGGTTGCGCTCGCGTCTGGCGCCCGGCGGACGCATCGTGCTGCTGGTGCGCAGCGGCGGGCTGCTGGGCCGCGGCCAGGGCTTCGACCGGCCGGGTCTGCGCCGGTCGCTGGCCGCTGCCGAGCTGCGCCCGGAGGTGCTGCGCCCGGTGCCGCTGCTGCGGCCCGCGGCGGGGGGTCGCTACGACCGGACGATCGTGCCGGTGCTGCGCACCCTCGACGAGCGGCTGGCGCTGCCCGTCGGACAATCGTTGTTCTGTGTGGCGAGCCCGGCGTCGGTGCCGGTGCCCGTCGACGAGAAGGAAGATGTGGTGGTGTTGCCGTGAAGCTGTTCGCACTCACCGGTGGGATCGGGACGGGCAAGTCGTCGGTCGCGTCGAGGTTGGCCGAGCGTGGCTGTGTGATCGTGGACTCGGATCTGATCGTGCGGGATCTCCAGCAGCCGGGGATGCCCGTGGTGCAGGCGATGGTCGAGCAGTTCGGGCCGTCGATCATCGACGAGCAGGGCGCCCTGATCCGGCCGGCCGTGGCGGAGATCGTGTTCAACGACCCGGAGGCGCTCAAGGCGCTGAACAAGATCATGGCCCCCGCCATCCGGGCCGAGACCGACCGCCGCACCCTGGAGGCGGCGGAGACGGGCCGCACCGTCGTGCAGGACATCCCGTTGCTGGTGGAGACGCTCAAGGGCCGGCCGCCGTATTCGGGGATCATCGTCGTCGATGTCGATCCCGATGTCGCGGTCAGCCGGCTGATCGAGTTCCGCGGGTTCACCGAGGCGGACGCCAGGGCTCGCATCGCCAAGCAGTCGACGCGGGACCAGCGGCTGGCCATCGCCGGGTTCGTGGTCGACAACGGTGGTACCCCGGACGATCTCGACCGGCGCGTGGCGCAGTGCTGGGCGTGGATGGAGGCGTGCCCCCAGGTGCCGGTGCCCGAGCCGCACGTGGCCGCCGCCGAGCCGGCCTGAGGCGCCAACCGGCCTGAGGCACGGACAGGGCTGAGGCACGGACAGGGCTGAGACGCGGACCGGCCCGGCCGTTCCCCCGAGGGGAGCGGCCGGGCCGTCGTCGTTGTGTGCGCCGTCGGGTTAGAGGGCGATGGCGGGCTGGTCGTTGCGGGACCTGCGCACCATCACGAAGGTGAGCGCGGTGCCGAGGATGAGCACCGCACCGAAGGCGGCGTTGCCGGCGTTGACGCCGCCGTAGCCGAGGAGGGTGTACAGCAGCCCGGAGGACACCCCGGCGAAGGCGCCGGAGCCGATCATGGCCAGGTCGCCGACGCCCTGCACGCCGACCCGCTGCTCGATGGGGAACTCGGCGACGAGAAGGCTGGAGGCGGCGACGACGCCGAAGCACCAGCCGAGGCCGATGAGGAAGTTGCCCATGAACACGCCGAGGGCGCCCTCGGGCGGGGTGATGGCGGCCCAACCGGCCCCGGCGGTGCACAGCGCGCCGGCGATGTAGAGCATCGGGTACTGGCCGAGGCGATCGGTGAGGGAACCGATGATCGGCGACAGCAGGTACATGCCCCAGATGTGGAACGCCATCATCCAGCCGCTCACCGAGCCGGACTGGCCGCCCTCGTCCATGTGGAGCGGGGTGAGCGACATGACGCCGACCATCGTGACCTGGCTGACGATCATGGCCCCGACGGCGAGGCGGGCGGCGGGGTTGGCCATGATCAGGCCGAGCGATTCCCGGGCGGAGGACTTGCGCACCGGCCCGTCGGACGTGGCGCCGAGCTGCCGGGCGAGCAGCAGCGGGTCGGGGCGAAGCCGGGTCTCCACGATCGCCGCGGCGACGAGGAACATCAGGCCCGACAGCAGGTAGGAGCCGGCCTTGGCCGGCATGCCGAGGTTCTCACCGAGGTCGCTCGCCGAGTTGGACACCACCGATCCGGTGGTGGAGCCGATGGTGGTGGCCCACACGATGAGGCTGATGGTGCGGGCCCGGCGCTCGTCGGCGGCGAGGTCCGAGGCGGCGTAACGGGTGGCGAGGTTGGCGGCGTTGCCGGCGCCGGCACCGAGCACGCCGAGGCACAGCAGCGGGTAGGAGCGGGTGATGGCGGCGATGACCGCGATGCCGGCTCCGACCGCGCCGACCAGGTAGCCGGTGCGCAGGCCGATGCGGCGGCCGCGGCTGTTCATGATGCGGGCCAGCGGGAAGGACACCGTCGCCGCCCCGATGGACAGGAACGCGGCGCAGACGGTGGCGAGCACCTTCGAGCCGGTGATGTCCTTGGCCAGCAGCGCGGTGACGATGTACGTGGCCACCAGCCCGACGCCCCCGGACGCCTGGCTGAAGAGCAGCGTGACGACCGTCTTCCTCTGCGTGGCTGCCTTGTCGACGGCGATCGCGTCCGACGCGACGCCACCGCCTTGTTCCCCCATGGTTCGCATGCCGTCAGTCTGGAGCAATCTCGCGGGCCGCGCTCGTCGAAATGGGGCCGTGGAGCCGGAAAAGATCTTCCGGTATCAGCCGATATGGGGGGCGACGTCGCTCGCGAAGCGACGGATGGCCTCGAGGCGCCCCTCGAGGCCACCGCGGGCCTGCACGAAGACCACGGTGTGGCCCACTCCGAGCTCGGCGTAGGCGGCGAGCTGGTCGATGACCTGTTGGTCGCTGCCGCAGATGATGCCCTGCTTGTCGGTGGTGGCGTCGAAGAGCAGGGTGCACAACATGGTGAGCTCCACGGTGGCCGGGTCGCGTCCGATCGACTCGCAGGCCCGCCGCACGCCGTCCCATTCCTCTCGGAGCCGTTCGACGGAGCTGAACGCCGAGTGGAAGGCGGTGCCGTACTTCGCGGTACGACGGAACGCGGCCGGGGTGTGCCCGCCGACCCAGACCGGGATGCGGCCCTGGGCCGGCTTGGGGGAGAAGCCGACCGGCCCGAAGCTGGTGAACGGTCCGTCGAAGGTGACCGATTCCTGGGTCCACAGCGCGTCGAAGATCTCGAGCGTCTCGTCGGCCCGCTCGCCGCGACGGTCCCACGGCATGCCGATGGCCTCGAACTCCTCCTTCATCCAGCCCACCCCGACGCCGAGGATCGCCCGGCCGCCCGAGAGGTGGTCGAGCGTGGCCCATGCCTTGGCCTGCTGCAGCGCCCCGCGGTAGCCGATGATCAGCACGGTGGTCCCCAGCCGGACCTTCTCCGTCACCGCGGCGACGAACTGCAGCGAGGCGATGCAGTCCAGCCACGGGGAGTTGGGTGGCGGGAAGCCGGAGTTGTCCTCGGCGTAGGGGTACTTGGAGGCGAGGTTGGCCGGGTCGGGCCAGGCGATGTGATCGGAGGACCACAGCGACGCATACCCGGTCTCCTCGGCGGTGCGGGCGTAGGCGAGCATCGCCTCCCGGGTGGCGAGTTGGCCGGCGTCGGGCAGGTGCAGTCCGAATTCCATGGCGGCGTTTCTAGCCGCGCCGTCGCCGGCCCGCCCGCCCTGCGCCGTCACACCCGCTGCGTAGGCTGGTCGGATGCCGGCGTTCAAGGTGCATTCCGACTTCGCTCCCGCGGGTGACCAGCCCAAGGCCATCGCCGCGCTGTCGGAGGGCGTGAAGCGGGGTGACCGGTTCCAGACGCTGCTGGGCATCACCGGCTCGGGCAAGAGCGCCACCATCGCGTGGACGATCGAGCAGGTGCAGAAGCCGACGTTGGTGCTCGCCCCCAACAAGAGCCTCGCCGCCCAGCTGGCCAACGAGTTCAAGGAGTTCTTCCCCGAGAACCGCGTCGAGTACTTCGTCAGCTACTACGACTACTACCAGCCGGAGGCGTACATGCCGTCCTCCGACACCTACATCGAGAAGGACTCGACGGTCAACGACGAGATCGACCGGCTGCGCCACTCGGCCACCGAGGCGCTGCTCACCAGGCGGGACACCATCGTGGTGGCGTCGGTGTCGTGCATCTACGGCCTCGGCTCACCGGAGGAGTACCGCGAGAACCTGCTCATCGTCGAGGTCGGCCAGACCTACGACCAGCGCAAGCTGCTGCGCAAGCTCGTGGACATGCAGTACGAGCGCAACGACCTGAACCTGGTGCGCGGCAAGTTCCGCGTCCGCGGCGACACGATCGAGGTCCACGCCGCGTACGAGGAGTCGGTGATCCGCATCTCGATGTTCGGCGACGAGGTCGAGGAGATCACCATCGTGGATCCGCTGACCGGCGAGCGCCTCGCCACCCAGACGGAGCTCGCCATCTTCCCGGCCACCCACTACGTGACCGGCAGCGAGCGCATGCAGCGGGCGATCGCCCGCATCGAGCACGAGTTGCAGGAGCGCCTCGCGCACTTCGAGGCGGAGGGCAAGTTGCTCGAGGCGCAGCGCCTGCGCATGCGCACCCAGTACGACCTCGAGATGATGGCGGAGGTCGGGTTCTGCTCGGGCATCGAGAACTACTCGGCGCCCATCGACGGGCGCGGTCCGGGCGAGGCGCCGAGCACCCTGCTGGACTTCTTCCCCAAGGACTTCCTGATGGTGCTGGACGAGTCCCACCAGGCGGTCCCGCAGATCCACGGCCAGTACGAGGGGGACCGCTCCCGCAAGCTGACGCTCATCGAGCACGGCTTCCGCCTGCCCTCGGCGGCGGACAACCGGCCGCTGCGCTTCGAGGAGTGGGAGGAGCGGGTGAACCAGTGCATCTTCATGTCGGCCACCCCGGCCGACTACGAGGTGCGCAAGTCCACCCAGGTCGTCGAGCAGGTGGTGCGACCCACCGGCCTGGTGGATCCGGAGATCATGGTGAAGCCGACCAAGGGCCAGATCGACGATCTGATCGAGCAGATCAACAAGGAGACCGCACTCGGCAACCGGGTGCTGGTCACCACGCTGACCAAGAAGATGGCCGAGGACCTCACCGACTACCTCGTCGAGCTGGGGGTGAAGGTCCGCTACCTGCACTCCAACATCGACACCATCGAGCGCATCGAGATCCTGCGCGGCCTGCGCCTGGGCGATTTCGACGTCCTGGTCGGCATCAACCTGCTCCGGGAGGGGCTCGACCTACCGGAGGTGACCCTGGTGGCGATCCTCGACGCCGACAAGGAGGGTTTCCTGCGCAGCGAGACCTCGCTGGTCCAGACCGTCGGGCGCGCCGCCCGAAACGTGGACGGTCGGGTGATCATGTACGCCGATCAGGTGACCGACTCGATGCGCCGGACCATCGATCTGACCCAGCGTCGCCGCAAGATGCAGCAGGAGTACAACGAGCTGCACGGGATCAACCCGCAGACGGTGCGCAAGGCGGTGACGGACATCCTCGCCTACCTCCGCAAGGACGACGGTGCCCCGGTGCCGAACAAGCTCGACAGCAAGGCGATCAAGCGCGAGCGGGAGGTCGGCAAGCGGCGGGGCAACGCGGCCGAGTTGCCCCACGCCGATCTGGAGCGGCTCATCCGCACCCTGGAGGACGAGATGAACGAGGCGGCGGCGGATCTGCGCTTCGAGTACGCCGCCCGCCTCCGCGACGAGATCAAGGAGCTGAAGCGGGAGCTGCGCGAGGTCAGCCAGCTGGCGTGATCGACCGCGGGGGTCGGGTCGCGGTCGGGGTGCCGGCGGGGCGCTGCGTCGCCCCGGTCTCCTGGTAGACCGGGGCGAGCGGGTCGGGGTTGGTCGGCCAGAAGCGGACCGTCAGCCACACGCACGCGGTGACCGGGATCAACGCCAGCCATCCGCCGCCCGCCCCGAGCCCGCCGGCGATCGCGAGCACGGCGTGGGTGGCCGCGACCCGGTGGCGGCGGCACACGGTGGCCATCGACAGGCCGACCGCGGCCGATGCGGGCGCGGCGACGACGCCGAGCAGATCCATGGTGGCGCCGTCGTGGCCGAGCACCATGCTGAGCAACGGGGCGAGGGGCAACGCGACCAGTGCCGCGACGGTGGTGAGCCGGGCCGCCCTGCGCAGTGCGGCGAACGAGCGCAACCCACCCACCAACGACCCAACCGTACCGATAAGTATGGTGGCCAGTCGGACGCCGGTGGCCGGCTGGTCGGCCAGCAGGCCGGTCGCCGCGGCGAGCATGCCGGTGCCGAGCAGCGCTGCCCAGCCACCGACGCCGAAGCGCATCCGCCAGACGATGGCCCGCTTGGCCTGTGACGCCACGTTGGCCACCAGCACGCCGGCGCTGACCGCGATCACCATGGCGAGGGTGATCGACGTGCCGCCGAGGAGATCGACCACCCCGGTGATCGGGCCGACGGTGACCATGGCCAGCACCGCCTGCTCGGGCCGGGCGGCGGCGAACAGCACCACCAGCGTGGAGGCGGTGATGAGGAACCACCGCCCGTCGCCCTGGGCAGTGGCGGGACCGACGGCGGCGCCGAGCAGCGCCGCCGCGGTGAGCGTCGCACCGGCCCGGCGACGCACCATCGCCATCGTGGCGCCGTCCCACTGCCGGCGCGGCGGCGCCGGTGCGACGACGCCGGCGTGCTCGGGCGAGGTGACGGACCCGGGTTCCGCCGGTGTGCGGTGGGGGCGGAGCCGCTCCAGCAGGGCGGGCCGGCCGACTCGGGGGGCCGCGAACTGCTGCAGGCCGAGGTAGCCGACGACCAGCGCAAGCCCGCCGGCCACCGCAGGGGTGAAGCGGGAGAGCGGCCCGCCGAGGGCGGCGACGCCCATCGAGATGGCCAAGGCGGGCACCGCCGCCACCGAGGCGGCCGCCGTCGACTCGGCCAGCTGCCGGCCCAACGGGGTGCCGGCGGGCAGCCGCAGCGCCGTGGTCCGGGTCACGTACCACGCCGACAGCATGGTGGCGACGCTGTAGGCGATCCCGGTGACCAGCACCACCGTGAACGGATCGTCGAGGCGGAGCGCCACCCCCAGCCCGGCGGTGAGCAGCAGCGTGCGCACCAACGCACCCTGCAGGGGGGAGCGGGCGTCGCCCAGCGTGTAGGTCGCCTGGTTGGCGAAGGAGGTCACACCCTCGCCGAGCGCAGCGACGCCGAGACCGGCCAGCGCGGCGACGAGCAGCGACACCGCGGCCTCGTCGGCCATGGCGCCGACGCCGAGGAGCCGGCCGAGGGCGGGGGCCAGCACGGCCAGGGCGGCGGCGACGGGGGCGAGGAGCAGCACGGTCACCGACAGGGTGCGGTCCCAGCCGGCGCGGAAGCCGGCCCAGTCCCGGGAGGCGGCGCGCCGGGCGAGGTCCGGTAGGGCGGCCACGGTGAGCGGCCGGCCGCCGAGCGCGACCGCGGTGGCCACGAAGGCGAGGCCGAGCTGGAAGGCGACCACCCCGCCGGCAACGCTGCCCACCACGACGAGGCACCCGAAGGTCTGCGCCGCGGTCAGGGCGGCCAGGCCGAGCGACGGCAGCGCCAGGCGCGCCACGCCGACCACCTCCGGGTCGCGCCAGCCGGCCCGGGGGCGCAGCACCACACCCACCCGCCAGGCGCCGATCCACTGCAGCGCGGCGTGCACCGCCACCCCGAAGGTGCACCCGGCCCCGAGGAACACGACCTCGACGGTGGGCACGGTGCCGACGTCGGCCCCGGCGCCCACCCGCTGGCGGAACACCACCAGCGCGGCCACCACGATCACGTTCTCGACGACGGGCGCAGCTGCGGCCAGCCCGAAGCGGTGGCGGGCGTTCTGCACTGCGTTGGCCACACCGATGACGCCGTAGAGCACCAGCTGGGGCATGACCACGGCGACCAGCGGCCAGCCGAGCTGCACGTAGCCGTCCCTGGTGGGGCCGTCGTCCACGCCGAGGGCGAGCACCCGGGTCAGCAGCGGGCCGGCGAGGGTCAGCACGACCGCGGTCGCGGCGAACACCCCGATGATCAGGCCGAGGAAGCCGCCCGCCACCCGTTCGCTCGCCTGGCGGTCGTCCCGGTCGAGGTGGCTGACGAGGATCGGCGGCAGGAGCGAGGCGATCAGCTGGCCGGCGACGAGCTCGAAGGCCAGGTTGGGGAGCTGGTTGGCGGTCTGGAAGAGGTTGCCCAGGAAGGTGGGCCCGAGCACCGCGCCGATGGCGGCGAGTCGGACGAAGCCGGTGAGGCGGGTGACCAGCGTCCATGCGCCGACCGACACCGCGGCGTGCAGCAGGCTGCGGGCGCGGCGATGTTCACGCGGCCCTGCGGCGGGGAGCACGCTTCCTTGGTCTGTCACGGATGCGATGTGCCGATCTGGTTCCGGGAGGGTCGGGCGCGGCGCTCGCCGGCGCGCGGCGCGCCGCTGCTGTGCTGCAGCGCGTTCATCGCGCCGATGCTGAGACCGGTCACGACGGCGGCCGCCGAGGCGGCGACGATGGCGCCCCGCCAGGGCGACATGCCCACCGGTTCGGTGTGCGTCGCAACCGGCCCGCGGAGCTCCGCCACCGGCTGGTCGGCGTCAACGGTGCGCGCATCGCTGCGGGACCGCATAGCGGACAATTCGGCCGTGATCCGTTCGACCTCGTCCCGCTTGGCGTCCACCGCCGGCGAGGGCTGCTCGAGGCGAGCGGCCAGGGGGATCGTCTGCAGTTGGGCCCGCCAGGCCGCCTCGACGGCGACGAGCTCGGCCTGCGCCTCGGCCAGCTGGATGCTCAACGTGTTGACCGTGCGCACCAGCCCGTTGGCCGACGCGGCGGTGCTGGCGTGGTGGACGACGGTGACGTAGCGGCCGGCGGCGTCGTCCACCAACGCCCAGGCCTCGGCCCGCTCGGCGGCCGATGCCTCGATGGTGAAGGTCACCAGACGGGTCGCGTCGTCGACGCGCGCCTCACCGACCTGCAAGCCGGCCAGCTCGACGCCGCTGTCGCGCAGGGCGCCGGCCGGGTCGAACGAGCGGGGATCGCGCAGCCCGGCGACGATGATGTCGACCGTCGCCACCTGCCGTTCGCTGCGGGCGGCGCCCACGGCCAGGCCGGCCAGGGCGGAGAGGGCGATGACACCGAGCGCGGCGAGCAGCGGCGTGTGGCCGAGGTTGCGGGCGCGTCGACCGGTGGTGCGCGCCGCTCCGTGGCTGACGCCCGGCGCAGGACGGTTGGCTGACGGTGTTCGCACGGCGGGTGGCACGGTATCCGGTCACCGGGTCGGTGGGATCCGGTCCGGAGCGTGACCTTCGGCGATTACCACACGCGTACGCCACGTGCATGACGATCGGCCTCGGAATGTGGCAAATGCGGTGGCTGGGAGCAGTTGCGCCGCCGCGATACGTGGAGCCCGGTCGGCGCTCACGGCCGCGGGCGAGACCCGGGATGGTGGCTAGGCTACCTCCTCCTGGTCGGGTCGTCCGTGGGCGCGCAGGGAGGCAGGTCGATCTTGAGCGACAAGTTGATCGTGCGCGGGGCGCGGGAGCACAACCTCCGCAACGTCTCGCTCGAGTTGCCCCGCGACCGGCTCATCACCTTCACCGGGCTGTCGGGATCGGGGAAGTCCTCGCTGGCCTTCGACACGATCTACGCCGAGGGTCAACGGCGGTACGTGGAGTCGCTGTCGGCGTACGCCCGGCAGTTCCTCGGGCAGATGGACAAGCCCGACGTCGACTTCATCGAGGGCCTGTCGCCGGCGATCTCGATCGACCAGAAGACCGCCTCCCGCAACCCGCGCTCCACCGTCGGCACCATCACCGAGGTCTACGACTACCTGCGCCTGCTCTACGCCCGCATCGGGATCCCCCACGATCCCGAGACGGGGGAGCGCTTGGTCCGCCAGACCCCGCAGCAGATCGTGGACCACGTGCTGCAGCTGCCGGAGGGCACCCGCTTCCAGGTGCTCGCCCCGGTCGTGCGCGGCCGCAAGGGGACCTACGAGCAGCTGCTCGAAGACCTCGCCAAGCAGGGGTTCGCCCGCGTGGTGATCGACGGCGAGGTGCACGACCTCGGCACCAAGGTCGAGATGGGCCGCTACGACGTGCACACCATCAAGGTCGTGGTGGACCGGCTGGTGCTGCGCGAGGGGCTCGACCGTCGGCTCACCGAATCGTTGGAGACGGCACTGCGGCTGGCCGAGGGCGTGGCCGAGGTGGAGCTCGTCCACCGCGACCGCGACCCGGAGGTCCTCATCTTCTCGGAGCACCTGGCCCGCCCTTCGGACGGCAAGAGCTTCGAGGCGCTGGCCCCGCGCAACTTCTCGTTCAACTCGCCCTACGGCGCCTGCGAGCACTGCGACGGGCTCGGCACCCGCTATGAGGTCGACCCCGAGCTGGTCATCCCCAACCCGGAGCTGTCCCTCGAGGAGGGCGCCATCGCGCCGTGGGCGTCGGGCCACGCCAAGTTCTTCCACCGCCTGATCGAGGCGGTCGCGGAGGACAACGGCATCGCCATGCAGCAGCCGTGGGAGAAGCTGCCGGCCAAGGCCCGCAAGGTGCTGCTCTACGGCATCGGCAACGGCGAGAAGATCGAGGTCTCCTACCGCAACCGATACGGGCGCAAGCGTTCCTACACCGCTCGGTACGAAGGCGTCGTGCCCTACCTGCAGCGGCGCTACTCCGAGGCGGAGAGCGACGGGATGCGCGAGTACATCCAGGGCTACATGCGCGAGGTGCACTGCCCCGAGTGCAAGGGCGCCCGGCTCAAGCCGCTGTCGCTGGCGGTTTCCGTCGGTGGGCACAACATCGCCGAGCTGTGCTCGATCTCCATCGGTGAGGCGGCCGACGTCATCGCCAACCTCGAGCTCAGCGAACGTGATCTCCTCATCGGCGAGCGGGTGCTGAAGGAGATCAACGCCCGGCTGCAGTTCCTGTGCGACGTGGGGCTGGACTACCTGTCGCTGTCCCGTTCGGCGGCGACGCTGGCCGGCGGGGAGGCGCAGCGGATCCGGCTGGCCAGCCAGATCGGCTCGGGCCTCGTCGGCGTGCTCTACGTGCTGGACGAACCGTCGATCGGCCTGCACCAACGGGACAACCACCGGTTGATCAACACGCTGGTGCACCTGCGGGACCTCGGTAACACCGTGCTGGTGGTCGAACACGATGAGGACACCATCAAGGTCTCGGACTGGGTGGTCGACGTCGGACCGGGAGCCGGTGAGCACGGCGGGCAGGTCGTGTACTCGGGTCCGGTCGAGGGCCTGCTGACCCACGAGACGTCGATGACCGGGCAGTACCTGTCGGGGCGGCGTGAGATCGTCGTGCCCGCCGTGCGGCGTCAGCCCGGCGAGCAGTGGCTGACGGTGCGCGGGGCCCGGGAGAACAACCTGCGCAACATCGACGTGCGCTTCCCGTTGGGCGTGTTCACCGCGGTGACCGGTGTGTCGGGCTCGGGCAAGTCGACCCTGGTGAACGAGATCCTGCTGAACGCGTTGATGCAGCGGATCTACCACTCGAAGACCCCGCCCGGCCTGCACAAGGCGGTCGACGGTCTCGATCAGCTCGACAAGGTCATCGCCATCGACCAGTCGCCCATCGGGCGCACGCCGCGGTCGAACCCGGCCACCTACACCGGCGTGTTCGATCACATCCGCAAGCTGTTCGCGGCGACGACCGAGGCGAAGGTGCGCGGCTACCAGCCGGGCCGTTTCTCGTTCAACGTGAAGGGGGGGCGCTGCGAGCACTGCGCCGGCGACGGCACGATCAAGATCGAGATGCACTTCCTGCCCGACGTGTACGTGCCGTGCGAGGTGTGCAAGGGCGCTCGCTACAACCGGGACACGCTCGACATCCTGTTCCGCGGCAAGTCCATCGCCGAGGTGCTGGACATGCCGTGCGAGGAGGCGAGGGAGTTCTTCGCCAACCAGCCGGCGATCTTCCGCTACCTCGACACGTTGGTCGACGTCGGCCTGGGCTACGTACGGCTGGGCCAGTCGGCGCCCACGCTGTCCGGCGG
>JADLEF010000313.1 GCA_020846295.1 Acidimicrobiales bacterium | reverse complement strand
GCGGAGCTGCGGAGCTGCGGAGCTGCGGAGCTGCGGAGCTGCGGAGCTGCGGAGCTGCGGAGCTGCGGAGGATTCTGCAAACAGCCCGCCCGCCCCCCGACGGCCCCCGCCCTTGGCACCGGCCCCCGCAGCCCCGGCCCCCGGGCTTGCACACCGCAGCCCCCGCCGAGGCCCCGGCCCCGCACCCCCGGCCACGGGCCCGCACCCCCGGCCACGGGCCCGCACCGAATCGACGCCGATTCGGCACCACGCCCCTGACCCCACGCATCGCGGCGAGCGCGCCACCGCGCGCAATCTAGGTCGGATGGACTCACCCGGGCAGCACGGACCGTGGCGCCAACCGGATGCCATGCCGATCAGTACGGTCGATGTACCGCTCAGCGGTACGACACCACGCCAGCGAGGGTCGGATCCGCACCGCTTGACGTTCAAATGTGCCGAACCGCCCAAGCTAACCTAGTTGCCTAACGCAACCATGCAGGTCATGGAGCCGCGCGCTCCGCGGTCGTGGCCATTTCGGCACATTTGGGCGTCGCCCCCGCCACGCCGAATCGCTGTCGATTCGCCCGGCCACGGGGCCCGAATCGCTGCCGATTCGCCAGGCCCCGCACGCCGAATCGCTGTCGATTCGCCAGGCCACGGGGCCCGAATCGCGTTCGATTCGCTGGTGCCGCCGCAGCCGGATCGCCCGGCGCCGCCGAGCCGACGTTCGTCCGCGATTCGCCGGAAGCGGCCGGACGATCGCCGGACGGGGCGTCAGGGGTCGGCCGGTCCGGCCCGCTTGGCGGCCGCCGTCGTCTCGCTCAACGCTTCCCTTCACACCGGCGTCAGGGCGGGCGCACCCGGCGGCGCCACGCTCAGCCGGCGCGCACGACCTGACGGTCGCGCACACGCTGGGCGACCAGCTCGCGCACCCGCGGGATGAGCTCCCGGCCGTACTCCTCGGCATCGTTGAGCGGGTCGTAGCCCCGGATCAGCAGCGTGGTGGCGCCGATGTCGTAGTAGTCGACCATGGCCGCAGCGACTGTCTCCGGCGTACCGACGAGGGCGGTGGAGTTGCCGGGCGCACCGGAGGCGGTGGCCAGCGGCGTCCACAGGCAGCGGTCGTACACCTCCTGGCGGGCCGCCACGTCGAGCAGGCGCTGTGAGGCGACGTTGTCGGGCCGGCGCGGCTCGCGTCCGTGGTGCGACGCCTTGATCCGTTCGAGGATGTCGCGGGCGCGCTCCCACGCCTCTGCCTCGGTACGGCCGAGTATGGGGCGCGTCGACACCGAGAAGCTCGGCGTGCGGCCGTGCACCGCGGCGGCGGCGCGCACCCGGTCCATGAACGCCTTGGTGTCGGCCAGCGGTTCCCCCCACAGCATGAACGTGTCGAGGTGGGGCGCGAGGCACTCGATGGCGGCGTCCGAGCCCCCGCCGCCGTAGATCGGGATGTGTGGGTCCTGGATGCAGCGGATCTCCGACCAGGCCTTGTCGATGTCGTAGAACTCGCCGCGGTGCGAGAACGGCCGCTCCTCGGTCCACACCTTGCGCAGCACCGACGTGTACTCATCGGTACGGCGATACCGACCGGCATGATCGAGGTGGTCGCCGTCCTTGGCCTGATCGGCGTCGTTGCCACCCGAGATGAGGTGGATCGACACCCGGCCGTCGGTCAGCTGGTCCAGGGTGGCGAACTTGCGGGCCGCCACCGTGGGCGAGACGAACCCGGGCCGATGGGCGATGAGGAACCGCAACCGCTCGGTGACCGTCGACCCGTGGGCGGCGATGAGGAACCCGTCGGGTGCGTTGGTGAAGTACCCCACCAACACCGTGTCGAAGCCGCCCTGCTCGTGGACGCGGGCGGTGCGGGTGATCACCTCCTTGTCGAAGGGCAACCCCGCCGGCGGCAGGATCTCCGAGGTGATGCGAGGGGCGAGCCAACCGGCGATCTCGACGCTCATCGTACGCTCCTGGTCCGTGCGGGTTCGGCGTGATCAACTGACGCGTGCTCGAGCGCAGTGCGACCTGCCCCGGTGAGGATCATGTCATCCTGCGGGGTGTGGATACGGCTGCACAGCACGTTGCGCAGGTGCCGCTCGAGGTCGTTGTCGCGGCTGAGGCCCGGGTTGCCGACCAGCGCGATGGCCTCGCTGACGGCATCGATGGCGGCGCTGGTCACCGCCAGCTTCACCACCGGCGCGTCGACCAACGCCTCAGCCCGCTCGCCGTCGTCGCCGGTGTCGATGCGGCGAGCGGTGTCGATGAGCAGCCGGTTCGATGTCCGCACCCGGGCCTCGATGCGTCCCACCGCCTCCTGGAAGCGGGACAGGGTGGCCAGCGGCCGGCCCAGACCTGACGGTATGCGACGGTGGAGATAGGCCGTGAGCCAATCCCGCGCCGCCACCGCCACGCCGTGGTACGTGGCGGCAATGAGCAGTGCGTTCCAGCCCATCAGCGCTGCGTCGTAGGGCGGCGGATCGTCGGCTCGGCGCAGGTCGATCACGGCGTCGGCGGCCACGTAGGCGCCGTCGAAGACGATGTCGTCGCTGGCGGTGGCCCGCATGCCGAGGTGGTTCCACGTCCGTTCGATGTGCCAGCCCGTGCGGTCGGCGGCGTCGACGACGAACTGTCCGACGAGCGGCTCGGCATCATCGGTACGGCCGTACACGACGAACCAGCGAAGGCCCGGGGCGCCGGTCGAGTAGATCTTGCGGCCCCGCAGCCGGTAGCCGGTACCGTCGTCCAGGCGTTCGGCCACCGTGGCCGGCAGACCGCCGCGGGCCGGCGTGCCGAGCTCCGGCTCGACCCGCAGCGCGTTGACCAGGGCCGGGCCTTGGAGCACCGAACGTTGCAGCCGCTCCCGCAGCGCAACCGGCCAGGTCGAGGTGGGCGCCGCCATGGTGGCGTGCTGCAGCAGGTGCAGCGCGGTGACCAGCGCCACCGACGGATCGCCCCTGCCCAGCTCGACGAGCACCCGTACCGCGGCCTCCAGACCACCCCCGCCCCCGCCGAGCTCGGCGGGCACGACCAGGTCGAGCACGCGATGCCGGGAGAGCAGCTCGAACGCCTCGTGCGGGAACGAGCCGTCGGCGTCGTGGCGGGCCGCCTCCGCGGCCAGCGCGGCGACGACCGGGGCCAGCTCCGGGACGGTCTGCGTCCGGCGATCCAGAAATCCGACTGACATGGTCGGAATTCTAGGTCCAGTGCTCGGGGCCGCCGCCAGTCAGCCCACTGCGTTGCGCACGTCGACCAGCGCACGCAGCACCGCCTCCGCGGTGGCCGCGTCGACGATCGGGTTGTCGGCGAAGGTGGCGAACCCGCAGTCGGGGTGGAACACCACGCGGTCGCGGCCGAAGCGGTCCATGGCCCCGCGCATCCGCCGTTCGATCGCGGCGCGATCCGCGTGGTCGGGATGCTTCTGGTCGATCACGCCCACCCCGATGCGCCGCTCCTCGGGCAGCGCTGCGAGCACAGCGAGGTCACCGGCCCGCGGCGTGCACCCTTCGAGCAGGTACAGACCGACCGGTACGTCACGCAGCACGCCCAGGAGCGGCCCGTAGTCGCCGTGCAGGGCCACGGCATCGTCGGGGGTCCAGTTGCCCCGGCAGAGGTGCAGCGCCGTGCGCTCGGGCGGCACGCCCCGCAGCAGCTCCTGCAGCAGGTCCCGGGCGAAGGCGAGCTCCGCCTCGGTCGTGCCCCGCTCCCCGAGCGCCCCGCACATGAACGTGCGACCGCCTTGACCGACGGACCCGTGCACCACCTCGGTGAGCACCGGCTCGTCGATCTGCACCAGCGACACACCCGCCGCCAACAAGGCGAACAACTCCTCGCGCAGCACACGCACCAGGTCGGTGGCGAGGTGCTCGCGGTCGGCGTAGGCCCGATCGGAGATGCACTCCATCCACATGGTGCGCGTCAGCAGGTAGGGTCCCGGCAGCGCCACCTTCACGGGCCGGTCGGTGATCGACGAGGCGAACGCGGCCTCGTGCAGGGCGAAGGGCCGGGACCGCCCGAGCGGACCGTACGGCGCGGGATGGCGGATGTCGCCCGCCGGGACGTCGAGGGCGGCGAGCTCCCGTTCGAAGGTCTCGGGGTCATCGACGTAGGGCAGCAGGTCGGTGATGGGGATGAGCTGGCAGTTGTCCAGCAGTCCGCCGACGAACGCGGCGTAGTTGTCGCGCCGTTGCTCGCCGTCGGTGACCAGATCGACGCCGGCGCGCACCTGGGCCTCGACGGCAAGACGGACTGCGTCGTCGGCGACAGCGTCGAACTCCTCGTCCGCGACGCGCCCCTCGAGGTGCTCGTGCAGCGAGCGCAGCAGCCAGCGAGGTCTCGGCCAGGAGCCGAGCCCGAACACGGCGCGAGCCGGTATCGGCGCGGCCGCGGCGGGTGCTGGCAGCGTCGCCGGGACCACCACATCGACGATCGGCTGGGTGATCGGAGCCGCGACGCGCCCGTCGGCCCGGTGGGCCGGAGCGACGGGCGCAGCGGCGAGGGCCGCTGCGCCCGGGTCCGGCGGCGCCACGAACGCGCCCTTGGCCACCAGGAAGGACCGCTGGCGCGCCCCGTCGGACCAGACGTCCACCAACTCGTTCCCGGTCAACCGGCACCACGACGGCAAGTCCTCGGCCACGGAGGACTCGGTGGAGAGGATCTGCAGCAGCTGGCCGCGGTCGAGCGGGTCGATGTGCTTGCGGATCAGCAGTAGGAGGCCATTGCCGCAGTCGAGATCCCCGCCGTCGAAACTGACGACGGGCGGGTACGGGTGGTGGACGTCGGGCACGGCCGTTCCCTCAGTAGCTCACGCAGGGCGAGCCGTTGACCAACCACTCGACGAGCTTGGCCCCACCGACGATCGTGGCCCCCTCGATCAGGTCGGACTCGTCGAGCCCCCGCTTCTTGGCGCAGGGGGAACACACGAAGACCTTGCCGCCGGCGGCGACGAAGTTGGTGATGAGGTCCTTGAGCGGCGCGAAGCCGTCCTCGTGGATGTCGTCGGCGTAGCCGGTCTTGGCCAGCCACACGCCCTCGGTGGACAGGAACACCATGGTCTCCTGATCCGAGCCGGCGGCGGCGTTGGCGACGACGAAGCCGACCGTGGCCTTGTCGGTGTCGTTGCGGGCGTGGGTGATCGAAACGCAGAACGTGCCCATGTCAGGAATCCTCTCGTCGGATGATCAGGTAGCGGGGCGGGTCCGCATGGGCCAGTCGATGGCCCGTCAACCCGGCCCAGGCGGGCAGGTCGTGACGGACTCCGGGGTCGGTGGCGAGCAACTGGAACACCTGGCCGGGCCGGAGTGCGGCGAGCCGTGCTCGCAACACGATCACCAGCTCGCCGCACCCGAGGTCCCCGGCATCCCAGCCGTCGGCCACCTCGAGCGCAGGCCCGGTCGCGTCCATGTCGTCATCCATCGCATGCTCCCAGCCGACGACGCCGGGGCACGCCGAGGCCTGCCCTACCGTCGCGGAGGATCTCCCGGCCCGGACACGCCGGGCACCATCTGCAGTCAGTAGCGGAACCACACCACGGGGGCAGTCTCCGTCAGCGGCGCCCCGCGGTCAAACGCCACGACGGTCGCGTAGGGTGCGGCGATGGCCGCCACCACCGCCGCTCCCGCAGCCGCCGGGCTCGACTCGCCCCGGGCGTGGCGCAACGTCGCCGCCGCGTTCCTCTCCTCGGCCACCACGTTGGGCACCGCCTACAGCTTCGGAGCGTTCTTCCAGTCCATGTCCGACGAGTTCGGCACCACCCGGGGGGCCACCGCGGTGGTGTTCGGCGCCACCACGTTCACGTTCTTCTGGCTCAGCCTGGTGACCGGCCGCCTGGTCGACCGCTACGGCCCGCGCCCGCTGCTGGTCGGTGCGGCGGCGTCGCTGGCCGCAGGGTTGTGGGCCACCAGCACGGTCGACTCGCTGACCGTCGGCTACCTGACCTACGGCGCCGGGGTCGGCATCGCCGCCGCGTGCGGGTACGTGCCGATGGTGGCCGTCGTCGGTGGATGGTTCGCCCAGCGCAGGGCCCTGGCCGTCGGCCTGTCGGTGGCCGGCATCGGCGTCGGCACCTTGATCATGTCCCCGTTGTCGGCCCGGCTGATCGCCTCGCTCGGCTGGCGGGACACCTACCGGGTCTTCGGGGTGGGCGGTCCGCTCATCCTGCTGGCGTGCGCCCTTCTGGTCGAGCGCCCGCCCGGCTCGGGTGCGGGCGCCGCGCCCCGCTTCCGGGAGGCGCTGTCCTCCGCGGTGTTCCGCCGCCTGCACCTGTCGGCCACCGCGTTCGGGCTCGGCCTGTTCGTGCCGTTCGTGTTCGTCGTCCCCTACGCCAAGGCCAACGGCGTGGCCCCGGTGCGCGCCGCGCTGCTGGTCGGCCTGCTCGGCGGGTCCAGCGTGATCGCGCGCGCCGCGTTCGGCGGGCTGACCAAGCGCCTCGGTTCGTTCCGGCTCTACCGGATGTGCTTCGCCAGCCACGCGCTCAGCTTCCTGCTGTGGCTGATCGCCGGCGACTCCTTCGCCATGCTGGTGCTGTTCGTCGTGGTGCTCGGCGTGGGTTACGGCGGCTTCGTCGCCCTCAGCCCGGTGGTGCTGGCCGACCGGTTGGGCGTGGCGGGTCTCGGCTCGGTGCTGGGCCTCTTCTACACCGCATCCGGCCTCGGTGGGCTCATCGGCCCTCCGGCGGCGGGGGCCATCATCGACGCCACCGATTCCTACCGGATCCCGGCCGCGCTGGCCACCGGGTTCGGGGTGATCGCGTTCCTGCTGCTGTTGGGCCTACCCGTGCACGACGGGCGGCTGGTGCCCGAGCCGGGCCCCGGCGCCGAGCCCGCACCCTGACCCTGCGGCACGGCTCCCGCCGGCCATGGCGCATGCGGGAGCGACGGAGCGGGCAGACTGGCGCACGATGATCGTGGACTGCGGGATGTACGTGGACGGCTGCCGCGATCAGCACGTCCTGGACCTCGACGATGCGCTGGTCGAGGCGCGGCGCCGCGGCGGGTTCGTGTGGCTCGGGCTGCACGAACCGAACGCCGTGGAGTTCGACAGCGTGGCGCGCATGTTCGACCTGCACCCGCTGGCGGTCGAGGACGCCATCCACGCCCACCAACGACCCAAGCTCGAGCGCTACGGCGACAGCGCCTTCGTCGTGCTGAAGCCGGCCCGCTACGTCGACGCCCAGGAGGTGGTCGACGTCAGCCAGGTCATGGTGTTCATCGGCGACGACTTCGTGGTCACCGTGCGCCACGGCCGCACCGATGCGCTGGCCGACGTGCGCGGGTTGCTCGATCGCGATCCGGAGAAGCTCACGTGGGGTCCCACCTCGGTGCTCTACGCGATCGCCGATCACGTGGTCGACGACTACGCGCTGGTGATGCGCGGCCTCGATGTCGACATCGACCAGATCGAGCAGCAGGTGTTCTCCGGCCCGAAGGCGGCCCACGCTGAGCGCATCTTCAAGCTCAAGCGCGAGGTGCTCGACTTCCGCCGGGCGGTCGAACCGCTCGAACCGGCCCTGGCCGAGCTCGCGGGAGGCATGCGACCCATCGATCGTCGCTCGGCGGCGTACTTCCGAGACGTCCAGGACCACGTGCTGCGGGTCGTCGACCGGCTCAGCGCCCTCGACGCGTTGCTCGACAGCGCGCTCAACGCAAACGTCGCGCAGGTGGCGATGCGCCAGAACGAGGACATGCGCAAGATCTCCGCCTGGGTGGCGATCATCGCCCTGCCGACGCTGATCGCCGGCGTCTACGGCATGAACTTCGAGCACATGCCCGAGCTGCGCTGGCGGTTCGGCTACCCGCTGGCGCTGCTGTTCATGGCGAGCTGTTGCGCAGCGTTGTACCGGAACTTCAGACGTCGCGGCTGGCTGTAGCCACCATACTGAGCGGCATGCCGCTCGGTGGCGCGGCCCTCCCGTTCGGCCGGAGGACCGCACCAACCCCGAGCCGGTGGCGATACCCTGGCCTGATGTGCCGCCCGAACGGACGGCGCGGAGGAGGGGATCATGAGAACGTTGCGCGCCATCGGTCTGTTGTCCGCGGTGGCCACGATGACGGTGTCGGGAGCGACGGCCGTCGGCCACCCGGCCGGGGCGGCTGTCGCCGCTGCCCCGCTGGTCCAGGACAGTGGCGAGATCTTCCAGCTGGGCAACTCCGCGCGGTACACGGGCGAGGATGGTTGCACGGAGCTGCGCGCCGGCCAGGTCACTGCCAGCGCCGACGGGACGATGTCCTTCGGTGGCGGCCTGACCGGATGCACCGGTGTCTCGATCGGCCTGCTCGGGAGCCCGTTGACCGGCACGATCACGGCCGGTCCCGGCAGCATCCAGGCCGACGTCAGCGTCGATACCCAGGCGTACGACCCGTTCACCGACACTTCGAGCCCGGCCACCGTGATCGTCTCGGCGACGTGGCGCGCCGCCGGCCCCGCCGAGCGTTTCGAGTTCGTCAACGAGATCGACGAGCCCGACGGGTGCCGCACCACGGAGCGCACCACGACGGACCGCACACCCGCCACCGTCACGGGCTCGGTGTCCGGTCTCGGTGTGACGGTCCCCTTCACCGCGCCGCGCGTGCCCATACCGGGCGTGGCCGAGGCCACCATCGTGCACAGCGAGACGGTGACGAGCCGTTCGTGCCCGCCGCGCACCAAGGACGACTGCCGCGGCGGCGGTTGGCAGGCCTTCACCGTCCCGCACCGGTTCAAGAACCAGGGTGACTGCATCCAGTACGTGAACACCGGTCGGTGACGGCCGGGTGCCGGTCGGTCGGCCCAGGCCCCCGACCGGCACCCCCCGCCCACCCCCTCGAGGCTCGTCGAGGCGGGGATCAGCGAGCGAGGCGGGGATCAGCGAGCGAGGCGGGTGTGGAAGCTCTCGGCGAGCAGCACGCTGCGTCGAACATGGCGGCGAAGCGGCCGGGCCCGACCTCGGACAGGGCGGTGAGACGATCGAAGCCGGTCATGCCGGTACCTCCTTGATGACGGGATCGGGCGTGGCCGCCGGGGCGCTCGGCGGCGCGCTGCGCGGCAGGGCCGTGCTGTGGATCGCGGCGTTCCGGCGCGGCAGGCGGATGCGGAGCAACGTGACCGCCGCGCCGCACGAAGCGACCAGCAGCCAGACCCGGTGGAAGGCGTTGAGGGGGTCATCGGACGCGGACGCGGCGGCCGCCGCGGTGATGGCGACCACGAGGGACACGCCCAGCGTGCCGCCAAGGTTGCGCATCGACTGGGTCACCGCGGACCCGGCACCGAAGCGGTCGGGCGGCAGACCCTGCACCGCCACCGAGGACAGCTGAGGCAGGATGAACGCAACGCCCAGCGCGGTGAGGCAGGTCGTCGGCAGGAAGTGGGCGAGGTAGTGCGGCTGCGTCGTCGCCCGGACCAGCAGGTGGAGCCCGCCCGCAGCCCAGATCATACCGCCCGGTATGAGCAGCGTCCGCTGGCCGACCCGGCCGGCCAGTCGCCCGAGGAACGGCGCGGTCACCGCCACGATGGACGGGCCCACCGCGATCGCCCCGCCGGCCCGCAGGATCGAGTAGCCCCACACCTGCGTCAGGAAGAGCACGTTGCCGAGGAACATGGCGTTGAACCCGACGGCGAACAGCACGGTCGCCAGGTTGGCCCACCGGAACGCCGGGGCCCGGAACAGCTCCAGGTCGAGCAGCGGGTGGGCAACGGTGGCGCAGCGCCACACGAAGGCGCCGAGCAGGGCGATGGCCACGACCATGGTCGACGCGGGCCGAGGGTCGAGCCAGCCCCAGCGTTCGGTGCGCACGATCGCGAAGGCGGCGAGCGACATCCCGGCCACGAGCAGCACGACACCGAACGGGTCCGGCAGGGGCCCGGGGTTGCGCTCCCGACCCTCGGGCAGCACCTTCGAACCCAGCGCGAAGCTGACCATGCCGACGGGCAGGTTCACGAAGAACGCCCACCGCCAGTCGAGGTTCTCCACCACCAGCGCTCCGAGGGTGGGGCCGGCCGCTCCGGCCACCGCGCCGATCGCGCCCCAGATGGCGACCGCGGCCGGGATCCGCTCCCGCGGGAAGCTCTGCAGCACGAGTGCGAGCGAGGCCGGCACCAACGCCGCCGCCCCCACCGCCTGCAGCACGCGGGCGACGACGAGCAGCGCCGGGCCGGGGGCCAGACCGCACAGCATGGAGGCGACGGTGAACACCACCACCGCACCGAGGAAGGCGCGCCGCCGCCCGAACCGGTCGGCGAGCGGGGATGGGACGGTGGCGACATGTGCTCCTCGACTCGATAGACTTAGAACTCGTTGGTAGAAAATCTATACCATCAAGGTGCGATCATGAACAAGAGCGACCGCAGCTACCGGCAGTGGTGCCCCATCGCCGCCGGCCTCGATGTGCTGGGCGACCGGTGGGTCCTGCTCATCTGCCGCGAGCTGTCCATGGGTGACCGCCGCTTCACCGATCTGCGCGCCGCGCTGCCGGGCATCGCGCCCAATCTGTTGACCGATCGGCTGCGCTCGCTCGCCGATGAGGGCCTCGTCACCACCGCCGAGCTGCCCCCTCCCGCTGCCCGCACGGTGTACCGGCT
>JADLEF010000312.1 GCA_020846295.1 Acidimicrobiales bacterium | reverse complement strand
GTCACGGCACTGCACACCACCCTGGGCACCGCATCAGGGCCACTGCACGTGGTGCGCGGGGTGACCTTCACCATCGCAGCCGGCGAGCTGCTGGGGTTGGCCGGCGAGTCCGGTTCGGGCAAGTCGATGTTGGCCCGCAGCCTGGTCGCCCTGCCGCCCTACGGCACGGCGGCGGCGTTCTCCGGCTCGGTGCGCCTCGAGGGCCGGGAGCTGCTCGACGGCGACGAGCGCCGGCCCCATCGCGCCGCAGCGGCCGCCCGGGGCCGCGGCATCGCCCAGATCCTGCAGGACCCGATGCCCGCGCTCGACCCCGTCATGCGGGTCGGCCCCCAGGTGGCCGAACTGGCCCGCCTGCACCGTGGCCTCGATCGCCGCCGGGCCGGGGAGGTGGCCGTCGGGCTGTTGGAACGGGTCGGCATCGGCGACGCCGCCGGCCGCGCCGATCGCTACCCCCACGAACTGTCGGGCGGCCTGCGCCAGCGCGTTGCCGTGGCGCTCGCCCTCGCCGCCCGCCCCGCGGTGCTGGTGGCCGACGAGCCGACCAGCGCACTGGACGTCACCAACCAGGCCCGCCTGGTCGGCCTGCTCGACGACCTGCGGCGCGACGATCAGCTCGCCGTCCTGCTCATCAGCCACGACCTCACCCTGCTCGCCGAACGGGCGGACCGCATCGCGGTGCTCTACGCCGGTCGCATCGTCGAGCTCGGTCCGGCCGCCGCGGTGCACGGACGTCCCCGCCACCCGTACACCGCAGGGCTGATCGGGGCAGCGCCCCGGCCCGGCGCAGCGCCGCACCGACGCCTCGCCGTCATCGCCGGTGCGCCACCCTCGCCGAGGACGGACCCGGCCGGGTGCGCCTTCGCGCCGCGCTGCGAGCGGGCCGGGCCGCGCTGCACCGAGGCTCGGCCCGAGCTCGAGCCACCCGGCGACGCGCCGCACGCCGTGGCGTGCTGGTTCCCCCTCGCCTGATCACGCCGGGCCGCCGGGCCGACAGGCCGTCGGGATGAGCCGAGGGCCCGGACGGCGAGCAGGCAGTAGCGTGCGCGCCGTGAGCTTCGAAACGATCATCCTCGAGATCGACGCCGGCCTGGCCACGATCACGCTGAACCGACCCGACCGGGGCAACGCCATGAACCCCACCTGCGCCGCCGAGCTGCGCCAGGCGGCGCTGCAGGTGTCCCACGATCCGACGGTGCGGGCGGTGCTGCTGCGGGCCAACGGGAAGCTGTTCAGCGGCGGCGGGGATCTCGCCGGCTTCGCCGAGGCGGGTGCCGACGCGCTGCCGCTGCTGGTGGACAGCATGACGATCGATCTGCACGCCGGCCTCGCACGGCTGGCCAAGATGGACGCCCCGCTGGTCGCCGCGGTCAGCGGTGCGGCGGGCGGCGCCGGCATGTCGCTGGTGGCGGCGTGCGACATCGTGGTCGCCGGGCGCTCGGCGAAGTTCACCATGGGCTACACGAAGGCCGGTCTGGTCCCCGACGGGACCTCGTCGTTCTTCCTGTCCCGCGTCGTCGGGTTGCGCCGGGCCATCGACCTCGTGCTCACCAACCGGGTGCTCACCGCCGAACAGGCGGAGGACTGGGGTCTGGTCAGCCGGGTGGTGGACGACGACGCCGTCCTCGAGGAGGCGACCGCCCTGGCCCGCCAACTCGCCGCCGGACCGACCCGGGCGTTCGGCCTGGCCAAGCGGGTGGTCTACGAAGGAGCGTCGAGCACGCTCGAAGCCGCCATGGAGCGGGAGTCGGCCGCCATCGCTGCGGCGGCCCGAACCGCTGATGCCCAGGAGGGCATCGCTGCGTTCCTCGCCAAGCGGGCGCCGGACTACCAGGGTCGCTGAGCCCGCCCCGGCCCGGACATACCGGCCCGTATCCGATCGGGAGAGGTGGGGGCCGCCGCGGCGGCCCCCACCTCGTTCCCGGTGTCTGCGTGGCGCGAGAAGGGCTCAGGCCTTCTTGCGGGGTGCCGCCTTGGGCTTGCCCTCGGCGGCGGCGGCCTCGACCGCCTTCTGGAACTCGTCCACCAGCGCCTTGCGCGTCTTGCGATCCCACGAGGACCCCGCCGTCTGCACGCCGATCTGGATGGCGAGGCCGAGGTTGGCCAGGCTGCGAGCCCGATCGGCGGACACCCCTGCGTTGCGCAGGTCCTTGGCCGCCGTCTTCAGGCGGGCCGCATCGATGCGGCCCTGCACCTCGGCGGCCGCCTCGTCGCTCTGGCTCCAGGCCCGCACCGCGGCGTCGGCCGGATGGTGCGCCGGCGCCACCCAGTCCGCGGCGGAACCATTGGCCCCGTCGGTGACCGCCGCTTCCTGGGTGGACTCCCAGTAGGCCAGCAGCTGCTGACGGAAATCCGCCAAGCTCGTGAAGTGGTGATAGAAGGACCCCTTGGTGATGCCGAGGCGCTCGCAGAGGTTCGCGATCGTCTGCTCGGCCACGCCACCTTCGGCGAGGAGGTTGAGGCCAGCTTCGAAATAGTCGTTGCGGTTCAGGGTTCCACTCCGGTCTCGATCCGTACGGGTTCGCCTTACCATACTACTGCGTATGGTCATGTCACATTCGCGTGACGCCCGGCACAGCAGCGGCCGCCCGCGACCGGCCCCTGACGGGCGCACCCCCACCCACCCGACGGGACGGTCGGCCGCGGTTGCGGCGCGCACCGGTCCGGAAGTGCGAAAATGGAACCCGATTTCCGTCGTGAGACCGGCGCCCGCCGGTCGGCGGCACCCGTGGGAAGAGCACCGATGGCCGTGAGCACCGCCAACAGCTGGACGTTCCTGTCGAACCACGCGCACGTGCTGGTGTGCCTGGCGGTCGAACCGGACCTGCGCCTGCGCGACATCGCCGACCGCGTGGGGATCACCGAGCGGGCCGTGTTCACCATCGTCAACGACCTCGAGGCCGGCGGGTACCTGACCCGCATCCGCGAAGGCCGACGCAACCGTTACGAGCTCAACCCCCACGGCCCGCTGCGCCACCCGCTGGAGGCGCCCCACACCGTCGGCGAGCTGCTCGCCGCCCTTTCCATCTCCCCCAAATGATGCTTGACTCTAGAACAACTCTTCAGTAATCTGCCCGAAGCGTCTGGGTAAAATCGGACGCGACAGACGAAGGGGAGTACCCCGAACACGCCGGGATCGTCATCACGATCGCTTCTGCGATCCGGTGCCGGCGGCCGCAGCCTGCGGTGGGAGAGACCTTCGACGTCCGTTGTACGTCGAAGAGGAGAACCCATGGCAGCACGTTCCGCCACGGCCGAGCGGGCTGAAGAGCCCGCGGCCCCGCCCAGCGCCGGCACCGCCGATCGCATCAACTGGCACCGTCTCGACAGCGCATCCGCGCTGGAGCGCGTCGGCAGCTCACGCGACGGCCTCGACCAGGCCGAAGCCGCGCGGCGGCTGGAGCAGGACGGCCTGAACGAGCTGCTCGACCGGGGCTCCAAGTCCCCGTGGCGGATCCTGTGGGAGCAGCTGACCGCGGTGATGGTCGTCATCCTGCTGTTCGCCTCGGTGCTGTCGCTGTTGCTCGGCAAGCTCCTCGAGGCCGGCGCCATCGCCGCCATCGTGGTGCTGTTCAGCGTGCTCGGGTTCCTCCAGGAGTACCGGGCGGAGAAGGCGATCGCGGCGTTGCGCCGCATGGCGGTGCCCTCGGTCCGCGCCATCCGCGGTGGTCGCAGCATCGAGGTCCCCGCCGTCGAGCTGGTGCGCGGCGATGTCGTGGTGCTCGAGGCGGGCAACGTCGTGCCGGCCGACCTCCGCCTCATCGAGGCCGCCGCGCTGCGGGTGCAGGAATCCGCGTTGACCGGGGAGTCCGAGTCGGTCGACAAGACGGTGGACGCCATCGACCTCGACGAGGTCCCGCTGGGCGATCGCCGCAACCTGGCGTACTCCGGCACCCAGGTGACCCTCGGCCGGGGCCTCGGCGTCGTGGTCGCCACCGGCATGCAGACCGAGCTCGGGCGCATCGCCGATCTGCTGCAGGAGGTCTCCAGCCAGCAGACACCCCTGCAGCAGCGCCTCGACCGCGTCGGCAAGCAGCTCGCTGCGGCCGGTGCCGTCGTCGCCCTGCTGGTCGTCGCCATCGGCCTGGCCGCCGGCGAGGCGCTGGGCGACATGGTCCTCACCGCCATCAGCGTGGCCGTGGCGGTGATCCCCGAGGGCCTGCCCGCGGTGGTGACCTTCACCCTGGCCATCGGCGCGCAGCGCATGTTACGGCGCAACGCCCTGATCCGGAAGCTGCCCGCGGTCGAGACCCTGGGCTCGGTCACCGTCATCTGCTCGGACAAGACCGGCACCCTCACCCAGAACCGCATGCGGGTCGCCGTGGTGGACACCGCCGGGCACCGGGTCGACGACGCGACGCTGCGCAGCGCCGCGCTGGACGAGCTGCCCGATCCGGTGCGGCTCACCCTCGCCGCCGCCGTGCTCTGCAACGACGGCGAGCTCCACGTTGCGGCGGGCGACGACGACGCCGACCCGACCCTCACCGGCGATCCGACCGAGACCGCGCTGCTGCTCGCCGCGCACCACGCCGGCCTCGACGTCAACGCGGTGCGGGGCGACCACACCCGCATCGCCGAGCTGCCCTTCGACGCCGACCGCAAGCGGATGACGACGGTGCACGAGGGCCGGACCGAGCCCGGTTCGGCGCTGCACCCGCTGCCCGGCGGCCGCCCCCTCGCCTTGGTCAAGGGCGCCCCCGACCGCCTGCTGGCCCTGGCCGACGCCCTGTGGGAGGACGGCCGGGAGGTCCCCCTCGACGAGGAACGCCGCCACCGGGTGGCCGAGGCCAACGACGGTCTCGCCGCCGGCGGCATGCGGGTGCTGGCGCTCGCCTACCGCAACCTCGACACCCTCGACGACGTCGAGCAGGCCGAGACCAACCTCGTGCTGCTCGGGCTGGTCGGCATCATCGATCCGCCCCGCGACGAGGCCCGAGACGCCGTCGCCACCTGCCACAGTGCCGGCATCCGCACCCTGATGATCACCGGCGACCACCCGTTGACCGCCGACGCCATCGCCAAGGAGCTCGGCCTGCGCGACTCGGCCGACCCCACCGCCGACGGCGTGCTCACCGGCGCGGAGCTCGATCGCATCGATGACGCCGAGCTCGACGAGGCGGTCAAGCGGGTATCGGTGTACGCCCGGGTCTCCCCCGAGCACAAGCTGCGCATCGTGTCCTCGCTGCGCCGCAACGGCGAGGTCGTGGCCATGACCGGCGACGGGGTCAACGACGCCCCCGCCCTCAAGCAGGCCGACATCGGCGTGGCCATGGGCATCACCGGCACCGACGTGTCGAAGGAAGCGTCGGACATGGTGCTGCGCGACGACAACTTCGCCACCATCGTGGCGTCGGTCGAGGAAGGCCGGGTCATCTACGACAACCTGCGCCGCTTCGTACGCTTCGCGGTGGCGGGCAACATCGGCAAGATGATCGTGATGGTGGCGTGGCCGCTGCCGTTCCTGCTCGCCACCGGCACGCTGGAGGACGCCACCGCGCTGCTCCCGCTGCAGCTGCTGTGGCTCAACCTGATGACCGACGGCGTGCTCGGGTTGTCCATGGGCCTCGAACCGGCCGAGAAGGGCATCATGCAGCGCCCGCCGAACAAGCCCGGGTCGAGCATCTGGTCCGGCGGGCTGGGGTTCCAGGCCGCTTGGGTGGGCACGCTGATCGGTATCGCGTCGCTGGCGGTGGGCTACGCCTACCACCGCGCCGACCTGCCCGAGTGGCAGACGATGATCGTGGTCAGCCTCACCTTCCTCCAGGTCTTCCAGGCGCTCGGATCCCGCTCGGACACCCAGCCGCTGTGGCGGCTCGACTGGCGGGCCAACCCCCTGGTCCCCGTGGCGGTCGCCGTGGTGTTGGGGCTGATGCTGCTGGCGCTGTACACGCCGCTGCGCGGGTTCCTCGACCTCGAGCCGCTCGGCGTGGCCGACCTCGGTCTGTGCGCCCTGCTCGGCGCCGGCCTGCTCGTTGCGATGGAGGCGGCCAAGGCGGGCGCGGTTCGGCGCCGTGCCGTGGCGCACTGACCTCCTCCCCCACCCGAAACTGACCGAGGTCCTCGGGCCGGCGGGGGCGGACGTGGTTGGATGAACGGCGATGACCGAGATCGAGGTGTTCGCCGACATCGTCTGCCCGTTCGCCCACGTCGGCCTGCAGCGGTTCGTGGCCCGGCGTCACGAGCTGCAGCGCGATGACGTGCGGCTCGTGCTGCGGGCGTGGCCGTTGGAGGTGGTCAACGGATCGCCGATGGATCCCGAGGCGGTGGCGCACAAGGTCGCCGACCTGCGGGCCCAGATCGCTCCCGACCTGTTCGCCCACTTCGATGCCGCCGCCTTCCCGGCCACGTCGATCCCGGCGCTGGCGTTGACCCACGCCGCGTACCGCGGCGGTACCGATGTGGGCGAGGCCGTCGGGCTGGCCCTGCGCGCCGCGCTGTTCGACGAGGGCCGTGACGTGTCGACACCGGAAGTCCTCGACGACATCGCCGCCCGCTTCGGGGTCGGTCCCGTCACCGAGGCCGACCGGGCCTCCGTCGAGGCCGATCGCCTCGACGGCGTGAGCCGCGGGGTGATCGGCTCGCCCTACTTCTACACGCCCGACGGGGCGGGCCACTTCTGCCCGTCGCTGCACATCGAGAAGGTGCAGGACCACCTCGCCGTCGAGTTCGATGTGGACCGCTTCGACGCGGTCATCGCCGCCACCCTGGCCTGATCCTTCCCCAACGCCGACTACGACGACGGTCCCGTCGGGCCCGGCCCCGGGCCGTCCGATGAGCAAGGGGTGCCCGTGCCGCGCCCCGAGGACATCGCCTCGCTGGCGGCGCGCGCGGCGACCGGTGACCGTGAGGCGCTCGGCTCCCTGTGGCGGGCGGAGCACCCGGGCCTCCTGCGCTACCTGCGGGTGCGGGTGGGTGACGCGCTGGCCGAGGATGTGGCCTCGAGCGTGTGGATCGACGTGGCTCGCGGGCTGGCCGGCTTCAGCGGTGGACGCGACGACTTCCGTCGCTGGCTGTTCACCATCGGCCGTCGCCGGGCCATCGACGAGCTGCGCCGTCGGGGCCGCCGGCCGGAGGAGCTGCACGGCGTCGACCCCGAGCGGCCGGCCGGTGGCAGCGCCGAGCCCGGAGGTGGTCCCGAGGATCTGGAGGCCGCCCTGCACCTGGTCAGGCTGCTGACGCCCGATCAGGCCGAGGCCGTGCTGCTGCGCGTCGTCGCCGACCTCGACGTCGCCGCCACCGCCGCGCTGATGGGCCGCAGCGAGATGGCGGTTCGGGCCCTCACCCATCGCGGGCTGCACCGCTTGGCCGAGCTGGTGGCCCGCCCTTCCCCCACATCGGGCAATCCCGGCCGGGGCGTCACACCGACGACCCGCGCAGCGATGGAACGATCACGATGACCGAAGCCGCACCCCCGCCATCGATCGACGCCGTGCTGACGGCGTTGCGCAGCGCGGGCGGGCCGGCGGAGCTGCAGGGCGAACCGGCCGTGGTCGCGGCCATGGCCGATGCCATCGCCGCCTCGGCGCCCGTACCGACCGGTACGTCATCGTCGTCCACCATCGCACCCAAGGAGCGCAACCGCATGCTGGCCAAGTTGATCACGATGAAGACCGCTGGAGCCGTCGCCGCCGGCCTGCTGACCATGGGCACCGCGGCCGCCGCCACCGGCACCCTGCCGATCGTGAGCGAGAGCACCGACACGACGACGACCACGGGCGATCCGACGACGGAGACCACCGCAACGCAGGACGACAGCACGACGGCCACGACCGACACGTCGAGCGATGACACGTCGAGCGACGACACGTCGAGCGACGACACGTCGGCCACCACCGCCACGACCGACACCTCGGCCGCGCCCGGGACCGATGACGACACGTCGACGTCGTCCACCACGGCGCCCGGGGCGCCCGACGGATCGGCCACGACGGTGGCGGGCATCGAGTGCGCCGAGGGCAACCACGGCCGCACGGTCTCCTCGGTGGCGCACAGCGCGGGCGACGACCACGGGGCATCGGTCTCCGAGGCCGCCCGCAGCGACTGCGGCAAGCACCACGACGACGACGCCTCCGACGATTCCGACGACGCCGACGACGACGCCTCCGACGGCCACAGCACCGCCACGTCGATCGACGACGACGGCGAAGGCGGCCGCGACGACGACAACGGGGACCGGGGCCGTTCGGGTCAGGGGTCGGGCAGCGACAACGACACCTCGACCGACACCTCCACCGACACCTCGACCGACACGTCGGGGTCGAACGGCAAGGGCTCCTCGGGTTCGAACGGCCGAGGCGGTTCGAAGGACTGAGGGCCCGATGGTCTCCCGCCGCTGACGTCACGCCGGTTCGTCGGCGCTGAGCCGGACCGCTCGGTAGCGTGCTGCGGGTGGACCTGCCCGTGCTGCCCCCGGTCAAACCGATGCTCGCCAAGGCGGTGGCGACCTTTCCCGAGGGCGACGTGTCCTACGAACCGAAGTGGGACGGGTTCCGCTGCATCGTGTTCCGGGACGGAGACGACATCGTGCTCGGCTCGCGCAACGAGCGGCCCCTCACCCGCTACTTCCCCGAGGTGGTGGCCAACCTGGGCCGGGCGCTGCCCGATCGGTGCGTGCTCGACGGTGAGATCATCGTGGTCAGCGACGACCGGCTGGACTTCGACGCGCTGCAACAGCGCATCCACCCCGCCGAGAGCCGCATCAACCTGCTGGCCGAGCGGACCCCGGCCGCCTTCGTCGCCTTCGACACCCTTGCCCTCGGCGACGAGGACCTGCGCGACCTGCCCTTCTCCGCCCGCAGGACCCGCCTCGAGGCGGCGCTGTCGCACCTCGGTCCCACCGCGCTCGACGGAGGGGGTGTCGCCCACCTCGGCGGCGTGCACCTCTGCCCCACCACCGACGAGCTCGCCGTCGCCCGACGCTGGTTCGAGGCGTTCGAGGGCGCCGGGCTCGACGGGCTGATCGCCAAGCCGCTCGGCGGACGCTACGAGCCCGACAAGCGGGTGCAGTTCAAGATCAAGCACAAGCGCACCGCCGACTGCGTGGTCGCCGGGCTGCGCTGGCACAAGGACGGCCAGGGCGTCGGTTCGCTCCTGCTCGGCCTGTACGTCGAGGCGGGCACGCTGCACCACCTCGGCGTGGCGGCGAGCTTCTCCGTCGCCCGCCGCAAGGAGCTGCGAGCGCTGCTCGAGCCGCTCGCGGTGGACGCGGTCGACGACCACCCCTGGGCGGAGTGGGCCCGCGCCGAGGCCCACGCCAACGGGCGATTGCCCGGCGCGGTCAGCCGGTGGAACGCGGCCAAGGACCTCTCGTGGGTGCCGCTGCGCATCGAGCGGGTCGCCGAGGTCGCCTACCAGACCGTCACCAACGGCCGCTTCCGCGGGGTCGCGTCCTTCGTCCGCTGGCGTGAGGACCGCGAACCGGCGAGCTGCGGTTACGACCAGTTGGTCGAGGCGGAGCCGCTCGGCGTGTCGACGGTGCTCAGCGGCGGCGCACCGAGGTGATCGGCCAGCTCGACCAGGCTCACCACCCGGTCGTGGTCGTGGTCACCGTGATGGCCGTACGGGTCGATCTGCACCACCGGCATGCCGGCGGCGCGGGCACCGCGCACGTCGGCGTGGACCGTGTCGCCGACGTAGAGGGGTCGGGCGGCGGCGGTGCCGAGCGCCTCGAGGGCGGGGGCGAAGATGGCCGGATCGGGCTTGCGGATGCCGATCGACCCCGAATCCACCACGATCGCCGCCGAGGGCAACGGCCCCGAGCCGACCTGGCACACCCCGAAGTCGACCATCTGCTGCTCGGCGGTGCCGTCGTTGTTGGACACGATGGCCACCGGCCACGCCGCCGCCAACCGGGCGAAGGCGGCGATGTTGTCCGGCACCAGCTGGCGCCACAACCCCGACGTGGTCCCGAACAGCCGGCCGAGGGCCCGGGCGGCTTCGCCCAGTTCGGCGTCGCGAAGGCCCAGCACCTCGACGTAGGCCCGGTGGTAGACCCGCCAGAAGGCCGGATCGGCTTCGTCGGAGCCCTCCGAGGTGGTCAGCGCGTGCACCGCCCGGTAGTGGGCCCGGTGGTAGTGCTCCTCCCCGTGGGGGGCATCGAACCCGGCGTCGCGCAGGTGCGCGCCGACGGGCTCGTGGTGGGGGACGACGAACACGCCCCCGATGTCGAACACCAACGCATCGAGATCGTCGGCACGGAACGAGAGGGGAGACGCGGACACCACGGCCGACCAGTGTGGCCGACCGTGGTCCCGTTGTCACCCGACGGTGGCGCGACCGTCTCCCGAGCGGCTCAGCCCTGGGGTTGCAGCACCACCACCGGCACCGTGGCGGAGTGCAGCACATCGCCGGCGACGCTGCCCACGATGGCCCGGCGCAACCCGGCGCGGCCGTGGGTGGCGAGCGCGATCAACGTGCCCTGCTGCGTCGCCGCGTAGTTGGCGATCGCGCGCCCGGGACGGTCGTCGTGCAGGACCTCCCACTCGATGTCGAGGCCGGTCGCCTTGAGCTCCTTGGCGAGGCGGTGCACGTAGGAGCTCTCCTGGACCACCGCGGCGGCGGGCGCCGCCTTGGGATCGACCACCTCGACCAGCCACAGCTGCGCCCCGAGGGCGGTGGCCCACCCGGCCGCCTCGGCCACCACGCTCTCGGAGAACGAGGAGGCGTCGACGCAGGCGAGCACCCGGGTGATCGGCTCGGGCCCGGCGGGGACGTTGGGACCGATGGCGACGACCGCGTGGCCGCTGCTGATGACCCCGGCCGTCACCGATCCGACCAGCGCGGTGGCGAGCCGGCCGCGCCCATGGGTGGCCATCACGGCGGTGGCGTTGCCCAGCTCGGCGAGGTACCGATGGATGACCTCGCCCGGGGGGAGCTCGTCGGAACCGCTCGGTCGCACCTCGGCCAGGGCGCCGAGCTTGGCGGCGATCTCCTGGGCCTGGCGGAACACGCCGGCCTCACGCCGTTCCCACTGCGATTCGACGTGGAGCAGGTGGAGCTTGGCACCGCTGGCGTCGGCCAGCTGCTTGCCGAGGTTGACCGCTCGCTCCGCCTCCGCCGAGCCGTCGAGCGGCACGACCAGGTGTTCGTAGCGTGCCCGTGGTTCATACCCGTTGCTCGTCATGATCCAACCGTATGAACCGCGCCCCGCCCGCTGTAGGGCCGAAGGGCGTCCGGTGCGGGCCGTTGGTCAGTCCCCCAACGAGCTCCACAGGTGGAGCATCGCGTACGAACGCCACGGTCTCCAACGTTCGGCGAACGCGGCCAGACCGCGCGGGTCGCTCACCATACCGAGCCGTTCGGCGGCGCGACGCACGGCGAGGTCTCCGGCGAGGAACACGTCGCGGTCCGCGGTGGTGCGCAGCACGATGTAGTCCGCCGTCCAAGGGCCGATGCCGCGCAACGCCAGCAGCCGGGCCCGCAGCTCCGCCGGCTCCCACGGCGCGCCGTCGGCATCATGGAAGCTCAACGCACCCTCGGCCAGCGCCCGGCAGGCTCCGATCAGGCTGGCGGCGCGGGCCCGCGGCATCGGGAGCTCCTCCTCGCCGCAGCGGGCCAGCGCAGCGGCGGTGGGGAACCGTCGGCACAACGCGCCGTCTCCGGGCTCGGATGCCGCGGCAGGCACCGGGGCTCCATACCGCTCGGCCAGGCGGGTCAGCACGGTGCGCGCCGCGGGCACCGAGACCTGCTGGCCCACGATGGCGCGCACTACCACCTCGTGCGGATCGACCGCGCCGGGCACCCGCAGACCGGGCCGGCGCCGAACCAACGGGGCGAGCCACGGGTCCTCGCTCAGCGACGCCTCCGCGACGCCGGCCTCGGGGCCCAGGTCGAACAGGGCGAGCGCCGCACCATACCCTACCGCATGGTGGCGGGCGTCGTGGGCGGTGGTGTCGACATCGAGCTGCATGCCGACACCGTCTCCATCGGGGCGCAACGTGACCGACAGCCGGCCGCCACCCATCGATGCCGGCAGTACCCGTTGGTATGTCTCGGCGTCGCACCATTCGACACCACCGACCGCCCGGGCGGCGAGGAACGCCAGCGCACCGACCGACCAGTACGGACGGTGCGCTCCGCCGTCGTGGCGGACGGTGGATGCGCGCTGCTCAGAGCTCCTCGGCGCGGGGTGGGTCCGCCCCGGCCCGGCTGCAGGTGATGGCCGCCGCCCGCCCGGCGTAGTGCAGCGCGGCCGCCACGGCGGCGCCGGCACCCAGCTCGGTGGCGATGCCGGCCACCAACGGGCGGTGCCGGCGCAGCTCGGCCAGGAACGCCGCCCCGAAGGTGTCACCCGCCCCGACGGTGTCCACCACCGTCACCGGTGTGGCCGGGCTGTGCACGTGCCCGCCGCCGGGCCAGAACCCGTCGGCCCCGTCGGCACCCCGGGTCAGCACCACGAGCAGCCCGTAGCGATCGGCCCAACCCGCGGAGACGGCGGCGGGGTCCTCCCCCGGAGCCAGCCAGGCCAGGTCGGCGTCGCTGAACTTCACCACGTCGACCAGGTCGAGCCAGCGGTGCAGCTTGGCCAGGTACGGCTCCAGCGCACCGATCAGCCCGGGGCGCACGTTCGTGTCGCAGAACAGCAGCCGCCGGCCGGACTGGCGGGCCATGAGCCCCTCGAGCGTCGATGCCTGCGGTTCCGCCACCAGCGACAGCGTGCCGAAGTGCAACGCCTCGACCACGCCGGGCTCGCCGTCGTCGCCGGGCTCTGCGTCGGCGGGCTCGCCGTCGAGCTCGGCGGGCAGGTCCTGCGGTGCCAGCAGGCGGTCAGCGGTGCCCTCGCCATAGAAGGAGAAGGTGGGCGAGCCGGCCTCGTCGAGGGCGACCACCGCCAGGGTGGTGGGCTCGGGGCCCTGCACCGCCCAACGCAGGTCCACGCCGTCGGCAGCCAGCCCGGCGGCGAGCTGCCGGCCGAACCCGTCGGTGGAGAACCGGCCGATGAACCGCACCGGCACGCCGAGGCGGGCCAGGGCGATGGCCGCGTTGTGGGGCCCGCCGCCGGGCAGGGCGCGCCACAGCCGCTCCCCGTCGATCGTGACGGCGGTGAGGTCGACCAGGGCTTCGCCGCAGACGACGATCACCGCGACGCCCGCACAGGGCTGGACCGTCGGATCAGAACGACACCGACACCTTGATCGCGTTCTCCTCGCGGGAGTGGGCCAGCTCGAACGCCCGGCTCACCTGCTCCACCGGCAGCACGTGGGAAAGCAGCGGCGACACGTCGATGTCGCCCCGGGCGATCTGGTCCAGCGCGACCCGGAACGAGACCAGGCCCGGCTCGAACTGGGCGCCGTACACCGTCTGCGCGGTCAGGCGCTTGCGGAAGAACTTCTGGAACGAGATGGGCACGGTGTCGGTGGTGTCCGGCAGCCCGAACCACAGCATCTTGGAGTCCGGCGCCACGAGCTCGATGCTCAGCGCCAGCGTCTGGCGGCTGCCGACGGCCTCCACGAGGTGGTCCGCGCCCTTGCCGCCGGTGAGGTCGAGCACCGCGGCCCGCACGTCGTCCTCGGCGGCGTTGATGGTGACATCGGCGCCGAAGTGCGGGGAGACGTCGAGGCGGGCCTGGGACAGGTCGGCCACGATGACCCGGGCCGCGCCCGCCTTCTTCAGCAGGTGGCAGAAGAACAGCCCGGCCGAACCCTGACCGAGCACCACCACCGTCTTGCCGGCCACGTCGGTCGGGTAGCGGCGCAGGGCGAAGATCACGGTGCCGAGCTGCTGGGCCATGAGCAGGTGCTGCAGCGGCAGGTCGGGCGTCGGGTCGATCTTGACCGCGGTGACCGCCTGCAGACGCTGGTACTCGGCCATGCAGCGGCCGATGGCGGCGTTGGGCACGGCCAGCACGAGGTCCCCCTCGTCGAACCCGTCGGCCCGGGACTCGACCACGTGGCCGATGCCCTCGTGGCCGGGGTAGCCGGGCGGCCACGGTGGCGGCGGGAGCTCGACGCCGTACTGCACGCCGTGCAGGTCGCTGCCGCAGATCGAGGCGAAGCGGCTGTGCACCAGCAGCTCACCCGGTTGCGCCGGATCGATCGGCACCTCTTCGAACTCGACGCGGCCCAGTTCGACCAGCCGGCCGGCTCGCATGGTCTCGCCCATGGCTCGGCACGCTAGCCGAGCGTCGCGCGCCGCGGTCCCGTGGCCCGCGCGCCGCGGATCGCTCAGCCCTGGCGGGCCCGGGCCAGGCGTTGCGTGCGGGTGAGCAGGTTCGGGGCGTCGAGGTAGCGGGCCCAGTCGGCGGCGTCGGCGGCGGGCCCCCGCCACTGCCAGTCGTCCACCGCGCCCACCTCCGGGCCCTCGATGCTCAGGGTGGCCAGGGTGCGGAACAGCAGCGCGTCGGCCATGCCGGCCTGCAGCGTGGTGGCGAGCTTCGCCGCGCCCCGCACACCGGGCACGTCCCACTGGCCGGGGGCGGCGGGGATCTCGGTGAGGTGCCCGTAGCGGCGCAGGACCCCGGCGGTGCTCTTGGCCCCGAAGCCGGCCAGGCCGGGGAAGCCGTCGGCGCTGTCACCCACCAGCGCGAGGTAGTCCGGGATGGACTCGGGCAGCACGCCATAGCGTTCGAGCACGCCGGCCTCGTCCAGCACCACGTTCTTGCGCCGGTCGACCTGCACCACGCGCTCGCCCCGCACGCACTGGGCGAGGTCCTTGTCCGGCGTGAGGATCTGCACCTGGGCGACCCGCTCGTCGGCGGCGGCCACCGCGGCGGCGGCACCGAGGGCGTCGTCCGCCTCGTACTCGACCATCGCCCACACGGTGATGCCGAAGGCGGCGAGGGCGTCCTCCAGCACGTCGAACTGGTTGCGCAGCGCCGGGTCGATGCCGGCGCCGGTCTTGTAGCCGGGCCACAGGTCGTTGCGCCAGCTCTCGATCACATGATCGGTGGCGACGCCGAGGTGGGTGGAACCGCCCTCGAGCAGCCGCACCATGTTCTCGACCACCCCCCGGGCCGCGCCGATGTCGAGCGGATCGACCTGCCCGTCGGAGGGCCGCACCCCCACCGACAGACGGGTCGGTACGGCGAAGAAGTGACGGAACAGCTCGTAGGTGCCGTCGACGAGGTGGACCTTCATGGCGGACGTCCGCTTCTACTCGGCGTCGCCGCTGGTCGCGGTGCCGCTCGGGTTGAGCTCCTTGATGTACCCCACGATGAGGGCGATCTCCTCGTCGCTCAGGCTGTTGCGGGGCATGATCGTGGCGAACCCCTTCACCTTCTCCGCCCACGGGTCCTTGATCGACCGCGTCAGGTACGCCTCGTCGGCGATGACGGTGGTGTCGTCCTCCAGGGTGACCTCGCTGCCGAAGAGGCCCTTCCAGGTCGGCCCGGCGGCGTCCTTGCCGTAGAACACGTGGCAGGAGGCGCAGCCCTTGGCGATGGCCAGCTGCCGACCCTGCGACGCCCCGGCCGACAGCACCGGCTCCTCGTCAGCGCCACCACCCCCGCAGGCGAGCAGCCCGACGGCGAGCAGCACGGCCCCAGCGAGGGGCGCGCCGGCCCGGCCGAGACGACGGATGCGGCCTGCTGGCGTTCGGTGCATGGCTCTACTCCTAGCAGTTCGCCGTCCCGATCCCGACGCGACCGGCGCGTGACACCTGTCCACCCGGGCGATCAGACCGGCCAGCCCGCCACCCCGTCGTCGAGCTGCACGCCTGCGCTGTTGAGGAACCCCGAGACCATCCGGTAGAAGCCGGCGCACACCACCAGCTCGACGAGTTGCTGGTCGTTCCAGTCCTTGCGCAGCTCGGCCCAGGTGGCGTCGCTCACGCAGTCGTCGGCGCAGAGGTCGTCGGCGAGGGCGATCAGGGCGCGGTCCTTGTCGCTCCACGCACCGGCGGTGGGGTCCTCGGTCAGCGCCTTGATCTCGGCCTCGGTGATGCCGCTGTCGAGCCCGATCGCGGTGTGCTGGCCGAACTCGTAGACCGAGCGGCAGTTCCAGCCGACCCGCAGGATCACGAGCTCGCGCTCGCGATCGCCGACGCTGGTGCGGAACAGCAGCGTGCCGCCCAGCTGGGAGAACCGCCGCAGCACGTTGGGGGCGTGGGCGAGCGTGGCGAAGATGTTGAGCTGCTTGCCGCTGCCCTTCACCGAGGTCACGTCGCGCAGCTCCTCGGGGATGTCGGCGCGCGGGGCGATGCGGGGCGCGGTGGGACGGGTGCGTTCGGCTGCCATGGCGGGGCAACGTAGTTGCTCGACGCGGCACCCGCCGCCCGACCCGGTCGGGGCCGCCGCCGGGCCAATAGCGTGGCGGGCGTGCGACCACTGATCGGCATCAGCACCGAGACCGCGCCGGTGACCCGGTACTGGGGCACCGACGTCCACCACGTCATCGACGCCCACTACGCCACCGCGGTGCGCGCCACAGGGGCACTGCCCGTGCTGCTGCCCGTCGTGGACCCCGCCGACGTGGGCGCCCTGTGCGCCCGCCTCGACGGGTTGGTGCTCTCCGGCGGCAACGACGTCGAACCCGCCCGGTACGGCCAGGCCGCCCGACCGGTGCCGACCGGCGGCGAGCACGACCCCGACCGCGACGGCTTCGAGCTGGCGCTCGCCCGCCATGCCATCGAGACCGGCCTACCCACCCTGGCCATCTGCCGCGGCCTGCAGATCGTCAACGTGGCCTGCGGCGGCACGCTCATCCAGCATCTCGAGGACCACCCCGACACGCCCAGCGAGCCCGACGCCACCGATGCGGTCTCCCACGCCATCACGGTGGAACCGGGCAGCCGCCTCGCTTCCCGCCACCCGTCGCTGCTGACGGTGAACTCCTACCACCACCAGGCGGTCGACCGGCCCGGCGAGGGGGTCCAGGTGGTGGCCAGGGCCGCCGACGGCGTGGTCGAGGCGATCGAGGTCGACGGCGCCGATCAGCTCGTCGCGGTGCAGTGGCACCCCGAGGTGCTGCTGGGCCTGCCCGAGCACCTCGCGTTGTTCGAGTGGCTGGCGGCGATGGCGGCAGCTACTCCTGCACGAGCTCGATGAGGGTGCCGAAGCTGCCCTTGGGGTGCATGAAGGCCACGGTGGTGCCGCGCGAACCCGGCCGCGGCGCCTTGTCGATGGCGGTCGCCCCGGCGTCGAGCATCGCCTGCAGCGCGGCGCCGCAATCCGCCACCCGGTAGCCGATGTGGTGCAGCCCTTCGCCGCGCTTCTCGATGGCCTTGGCCACCGGGGAATCGTCGCGGGTCGGGGTGAGCAGCTGGATGTAGCTCTCGGCCACCTTGAGCAGCGCCTCTTCGACCCCGTCGGACTCCACGACCTCACGGTGATCGACGGTGGCGCCGAACGCTCGTTGGTAGTAGTCGATGGCCGCCTCCAGGTCCTTGACGGCGATGGCCACGTGGTCGATCTCGGTCAGCAACATGGCCCCGATTCTCGCGTACCGGCGCCGACCGCAGCCCATCGGCCCGGCCCGGTGCCGCACGCCCTGCGCCGACGGGGCTGCGGCACGCTGGTAGCGTCATGGCTCGCCTTCCCACCGTTTCCAGGAGCGTTGCCCGTGCCCCGTCGCCTGTTGCTCAGCTTCCTCGCCGCCGGCTCCCTGCTCGTCGCCGCCTGTGGCGGGGACGATGGCGATGACGCCACCGCCGCCAGCGCAGCCGGGGCCGGCACCGAGGGGTCCGCATCGTGCGCAGCGGGCAAGACGCTGAAGGAGGGTGCGCTCACCATCGCCACCGGCGATCCCGCCTTCGAGCCGTGGGTGGTCGGCGACGACCCCGAGAGCGGCGAGGGCTTCGAGGCGGCGGTGGCCTACGCGGTGGCCGAGCGGATGGGCTTCGAGAAGGAGGCGGTCACCTGGGTCCGCACCGGCTTCGACGAGGCGATCCAACCCGGCCCCAAGACCTTCGACTTCAACCTCCAGCAGTTCTCCATCTCGGAGGAGCGCGAGCAGGTCGTGTCGTTCTCGGCGCCGTACTACGCCACCAACCAGGCGGTGGTCGGCTTTGCCGACTCCCCCGCGGCCAAGGCCGGCTCGGCGGCGGACCTGGCCAAGCTGAAGCTGGGCGCCGCCGCCGGCACCACCAGCCTCACCTTCATCGAGCAGGTGATCGAACCGGACTCGGCGCCGTACTCCTACAACGACAACGCCGACGCCAAGGCGGCGCTGGAGTCCAAGCAGATCGACGCCATCGTGCTGGATCTGCCCACCGCCTTCTACGTGTCCGCAGTGGAGATCGAGGGCACCACGGTCATCGGGCAGTTCCCCGCCGGTGACGGGACCGACGAGTTCGGCCTGCTGTTCGAGAAGGACAGCCCGCTGGTGCCCTGCGCCGACGAGGCGATCGCCGCGCTCGAGGCCGACGGCACGCTCGACCGGCTGACCGACGAGTGGCTGGCCGACAAGACCGGCGCCAAGGTCCTGACGGTCTGATCGACCGTCCCCCACCTTCCGGCCGATCAGCCCCGGTGCAGCAGGAACCGACCCGCCGGCAGCGCTGGGAACGGCGGCAACGTCGACGTTCGATCGCCGTCGCCGCGCTGTCGAGCACGACCGCGCTGGTCGCGGTGGTGCTCGCCGTGCCGCGCCTGCCGGGGTACCGCAAGGTACGGGCGGCCTTCTTCGACGGGGAGATCTTCGTCGACACGTTCGGCCCGCTGGCCCGGGCCTTCCTCTACGACCTGCAGATCTTCGCCTGGTGCGCGCCGGCGATCCTGATGTCGGGCATGGCCATCGCCCTCGCCCGCACCGCGCGCAGCCCCGCCCTGTTCCCGCTGCGCGTCGCCGCCACGGTGTACACCGACGGCGTGCGCGGCGTGCCGGTGGTGCTGTGGATCTACCTGATCGGCTTCGGGGTGCCCGGGCTGCTGCAGAGCCGAACCTGGTCCAACCCGGTGCTGTGGGGTTCGACGGCGCTGATCGTGGCGTACTCCGCCTACGTGGCGGAGGTGTTCCGGGCCGGCATCGAGTCAGTGCACGAGAGCCAGCGGGCGGCGGCGCGATCGCTCGGGCTGTCGAACACCCAGACCCTTCGGCACGTGGTGCTGCCCCAAGCGGTGCGCCGGGTCATCCCGCCGCTGATGAACGACCTCGTGTCGCTGCAGAAGGACGTGGCGCTGGTGTCCTTCCTCGGCCCGGTCGAGGCCCTCCGGCGGGCGCAGAGCTTCAAGAGCTCGCTGGCCAACTTCACCCCCTACGTCGGCGCCGCGCTGCTGTTCCTGTGCGTGTCGGTGCCGTTGACCCGCCTGACCGACCATCTGCTGCAACGGGAGCGCCGCCGCATGTCGGCCACCGCGATCCGATGAAGCTGCGGTTGCGCGGCGTTCGGAAGTCCTTCGGGTCGAAGGTGGTGCTCGACGGCATCGACCTCGACGTCGGCGAGGGGGCGGTGGTGTGCCTCATCGGATCGTCCGGCAGCGGCAAGTCGACGCTGCTGCGCTGCATCAACCTGCTCGAGCCGCTCGACGACGGCGTCATCGAGCTCGACGGCTTGGACATCGCCGAACCCGGCCTGCCGCCCGATCCGATCCGGCGGCGGATCGGCATGGTGTTCCAGAGCTTCAACCTGTTCCCCCACCTGTCGGTGCTCGACAACGTGGCGCTCGCCCCGCGCAAGGTGCTCGGCGTACCCACCGCCGTGGCCCGGGTTGAGGCGCTGGAGCTGCTGGCCCGCTTCGGCCTGGCCGACAAGGCGGGCGACTTCCCGGATCGCTGTTCAGGCGGCCAGCAGCAACGGGTGGCCATCGCCCGGGCGCTGGCCATGCAACCCGAGCTGCTGCTGCTCGACGAGATCACCTCCGCGCTCGACCCCGAGCTGGTCGGCGAGGTGCTCGACGTGGTCCGCGACCTGCGCCAGAGCGGCATGACGATGATCCTGGCCACGCACGAGATGGCGTTCGCCCGGGAGATCAGCGACCGCGTCTGCTTTCTCGACGCCGGCCGCATCCTGGAGAGCGGCCCGCCGCAGCAGCTGTTCGGAGCGCCGCAGCACGACCGCACGAAGGCGTTCCTGTTGCGCGTGATCGACGCCGGCCGCCTGGAGCGCTGACACGGAACGGGTACGGCGCCGTGGCGCCGTACCCGTCAGGATGTTCTCGGCAGTACGTTCCGGCGGCCCGCCGGGATCAGAGGACCTCGAAGCGGCGGATGCGGTCCTCCCCGATGCGGGCCCGCTTCTCCGGATCGTCGATGCCGAGGTCCCGGCTCGGGGCCAGGCACAGCACGGCGAGCTTGCCCTCGTGCTGGTTGTGGTGGACCTGGTTGGCCGCCTCGCCCACCTCGGTCAGCGGGAAGCACGCCGAGAGCACGGGCTGGATGGCACCCCGGTCGATGAGGCGGTTCATGTCCCACGCCTCCTGGTAGTTGGCGAAGTGCGAGCTGACGATCCGCTTCAGCTTCATCCACAGGTGGCGGTTGTCGTACTCGATCATGTAGCCGCTCGTCGCCGCGCAGGTGACGATGGTGCCGCCCCGCTTGGCGACGAACACCGACGCACCCATGGTGGAGCGGCCCGGGTGCTCGAAGACGATGTCGGGGTCGTCGCCCGAGAGGCTGCGGATGCGCTTGCCGAGCCGCCGCCACTCGCTCTCGTCCTGGGTGTGTTCATCGGACCAGAACCGGTAGCCCTCGGCGGCTCTGTCGATGACGTGCTCGCAGCCCATGGACTGCAGCAGCTTGGCCCGCCGTTCGGAGCTCACCACACCGATCGGTACGCCGCCGCCGTTGAGGACGAGCTGCACGGCGTAGGCGCCGATGCCGCCGGTGGCTCCCCAGATCAGCACGTTGTCGCCCTGCTTCATGCGGGCCGCGTGACGACCGACGAGCATGCGGTACGACGTGGAGGCGCACAACCCGTTGACCGCCGACTCCTCCCAGGAGAGGTGGCTCGGCTTGGGCATGAGCTGGTTGGCCTTCACGATGGTGAGATCGGCCAGACCGCCGTAGTTGGACTCGAAGCCCCAGATCCGCTGGTTGGCGCCGAGCATCGAATCGTCGTGGGAGGACGGGTCCTGGTCGTCGACGTAGTTGCAGTGCACGACGACCTTGTCGCCGACCTTCCAGTTGCGCACTGCCGAGCCGGTGCGGATCACCACGCCCGACGCATCGGAGCCGACCACGTGGAACGGCTGATCGTGACGCGTGCCCCACACGCTCTCCTTGCCGAGGCGGGAGAGGAAGCCGAAGGTCGGCAGCGGTTCGAAGATCGACGTCCATACCGTGTTGAAGTTGATGGAGCTGGCCATCACGGCCAGGACCACCTCGTCAGGGGCGATCTCCGGCGTCGCCACCTCGCCGATGTGGAGTGACTTGCGCGGGTCCTTGTCCGGCGAGTCGAGGCCTTCGAACATGCCCACGTCCGCTTTGCGGACGAAGGCGGCCCGATAGCTCTCCGGAAGAGGAATGTTGGCTAGGTCGTCGCCGTTGGCGCCCGCCTGTATTGCCTCGAGGATTGCCTGCATCCCGGGAGGGTACCCACGGATCCGGGAAAGGCACCAGCCGGAGTTACCGGTGGGTAGCGATGGCTAACTTGGTCACACCACCACCGCTCGGAGGTCACGCCATGCCAGGTTCGGTCATCGTTGCCGGCGCCCGCACGCCCATCGGCAAGTTCCAGGGAGGGCTCACCTCCTTCTCCGCCATGCAGCTCGGCGGGTTCGCCATCGCCGGCGCCCTGAAGCGCGCCGGCATCACCCCGGACCAGGTCGAGTACGTCTACATGGGCCAGGTGCTGCTCGCCGCCGCCGGCCAGATCCCGGCCCGCCAGGCGGCGGTCAACGCCGGCATCCCGATGGACGTGCCCTCGACCACGGTGAACAAGGTGTGCCTGTCAGGGCTGAACACCGTCATCCTGGCCGATCAGCTGATCGCCTCAGGCGGGGCCGACATCGTGATCGCCGGCGGCATGGAGTCCATGACGAACGCGCCGTACGTGCTGCCCAACGCCCGCGCCGGCTACCGCCTCGGCGACGGGACCATCCAGGACTCCCTCATGCACGACGGACTGACCTGCGCCTTCGACCACTGCGCGATGGGCGAGGGCACCGAGCGCGACGCGGCCACCGAGGCGATCGGCCGCGCCGCCATGGACGAGTACTCGGCCCGTTCGCACGAGCGGGCTGCCGCGGCCCAGAAGGACGGTCGGTTCGAGGGCGAGATCGTCCCGGTGTCGGTGCCCCAGCGCAGGGGCGATCCGCTCGTGGTCGACACCGACGAGGGCGTGCGCCCCGGCACGACAGCGGCGTCCCTCGGCGGCCTGCGCGGCGCCTTCGGCGGGGCCGGCAACGTCACCGCCGGCAACGCCTCGCAGATCTCCGACGGTGCCTCCGCACTGGTCGTGATGTCCAAGGCCGCCGCCGAGCGCCTGGGCGTGAGCCCCATCGGCGAGGTGGTCTCCTACGGCATGGTGGCCGGGCCCGGCACCGGCCTGCTGCACCAGCCGGCCAACGCCATCCGCAAGGCGCTCGGCCGGGCGAAGCTCGACGTGGGAGACCTGGACCTGCTCGAGATGAACGAGGCGTTCGCGGCGGTGGCGCTGGCCTCCGCCCAGGACCTCGGGGTCAGCGAGGACATCGTCAACGTCAACGGCGGCGCCATCGCCCTCGGCCACCCCATCGGCGCCAGCGGCAACCGGCTCGCCCTCACCCTGCTGCACGAGCTGCGCCGCCGGGGCGGCACCTACGGTGCGGCGGCCCTGTGCGGCGGTGGCGGCCAGGGCGACGCCGTGATCTTCAAGGCGCTCTGAGCCCGCATCGGTCATCTCCGTCCCGTCTGCCGGAAGCGCCCGCTCATGCTCACGCACAGCGGGCGCTTCCGCGCTCGGCTCCGAATGGGAACGACCTGGTGTCACGGGTGCGTTGGGGCCCGACTGCGGCGACCTGAGGGTGCCGATCGCCGTCACGAAATCGCGACATACCTGGTCAGCCGCAATCTTTTCGTCACACTATTGCGTCGCTGGCCCATCCGTTGTAACGTATTTGCAACGACACCACCGGGAACCCCCGGTCACAACCAACGCGCCGGGGTGCCGGCTTTCGAACCGATCAACTGTCCGCCCGCGTCGGTTCGAGGGTCTGGCACCCCGGCCTTTGCCGTTCTCGGCCCACCGTGACCGCCGCCGAGCGTGACGGTCGAGGTAGAACGGTGATCGGCCCGGCTGTGTCCGCAGCCGGAGCGGTCAGGCCCCGAGGGGGCGACGGCCCTCGATGGCGCGACCCAAGGTCAGCTCGTCGGCGTACTCCAGGTCGCTGCCCACCGGCAGGCCGGAAGCCAGCCGCGTCACGGTGATGTCCACGTCGGCCAGCAGGCGCACCAGGTAGAGCGCGGTGGCGTCACCCTCGAGGTTGGGGTTGGTGCACACGATGAGCTCCTGCACGGGATCGGCCTGCAGGCGGAGGAGCAGCTCCCGGACCCGCAACTGATCGGGGCCGATGCCCTCGAGGTGGTTGATAGCCCCCCCGAGCACGTGGTAGCGCCCCTTGAACTCGCCGGTGCGCTCCACTGCGACGAGGTCCCTCGCCTCCTCGACGACGCACAGCACGTGGTTGTCCCGTCGGGGATCGGTGCAGATGGCGCACTCGGCGCCGCCCTCGGTGCGGACCTCGGCCACGTTGAAGCACCGGGTGCAGAAGGTGATGCGGGCCTTCAGCTCGGTGACGGCGCGAGCCAGCCGGCCGGCCTCGCGGTCGGACACCTTGAGCAGGTGGAAGGCGATGCGCTGGGCGGACTTCGGGCCGATGCCGGGCAGTCGCCCGAGCTCCTCGATGAGGTCCTGGATCGGGCCCGCGTAGAGACCGGTCACGGCCGCCGGTCGTCAGGGGCGAACCGGTCGTCCGCGTCGTCGTCGACATCGTCGTCATCAACGTCGTCGCCGGCCGGTCCGAGGCCGCCCAGCAGCCCGCTGAGCGAGCCGAGGTCGAGCCCGCCCATGGCGCCGCTCTGCAGCTGCTGCACCTTGGCCCTCGCATCGCGCAGCGCAGCGACGATGAGGTCCTCCCGCATCGCGATGTCGGAGGGGTCGACCGCCTCGGGGGCGAGACGGACGCCGGTGAACTCACCCCCGCCGGTGACGGTGATCTGCACCAGCCCGCCGCCGGCGGACCCGACGACGGATTCGGTGGCCGCGGCCTGCTGGGCGGCGAGCATCTCGTTGGCCATGCCGAACAGGGAGCCGAGGTCGAACCCGCCCGCTGCGCCCGGTTGGTCGTTGTCGTCGTACATGCTCACGGTCGCTCGCTTCGGGGTGAGGGGGTGGGGTCGGTCGGCTCGTCGGTCACTCGACGATCTCGGCGCCGGGGAACGCCTGCTGGAGCAGGGCGAGCCCGGTGGTGGCGGTGGATGGAGCATCGTCGAGCGCGTGGACGTCACCGATGTCATCCTCCTCGTCGTCGGGCTCGCCCCGCTCGATCGGGGGCGGACCGCCGCTGTGGCCGGTCCGGGCGCCACCCTCGTCGACCACGAGGCGAAGCGGCACCGGGCGACCGAAGTGGGCGGCGAGGCTGCGCTCGACATCCGCCGCCTTCGCCTCGCAGCGATCGCGGTGCACCTTCGAGGGCAGCGCGAAGAGGGCGACGCCGTCTTCGACGCCGATGAACTGCCCGGCGCTGTACATCGCCCGGGCGCCCGCCGGGAGGTGGTCGAGCACTCCGGCGGCCCACGCCTCGCTGAGCTGCGCAACGGTGGGCGCTCCGCCGGCAGCAGCGGCGCCAGGGCCGGCGGCGGGCGCCGAACCCGCGGCCGACGGGGCGGGGCCGCCCGGACCGGCCGGGCTCGACGGAGCGGGATCCGGGACCGCACGCAGGGGGCGCACCGGCGGCGCGTCGCCGGCGACGGCCG
>JADLEF010000311.1 GCA_020846295.1 Acidimicrobiales bacterium | reverse complement strand
GCCCTGGAAGTCGATCCGGTTGTAGGTGCCGGTCATGGCGTCGAACCCGGTGGCGAACACGATGACGTCGAGCTCGTAGTCGCCGTCCTCGGTGCGGATCCCGGTCGGGGTGATCTCCTGGATCGGGGAGTTCCGGATGTCGACCAGGGTGACGTTGTCCCGGTTGTAGGTGTCGAAGTAGTCGGTGTCGATCAGCGGTCGTTTGGAAGCGAACGGATGGTCGACCGGCACCAGCTTCTCGGCCGTCTCGGGGTCCTTGACGATCTCGCGGATCTTGGAACGGATGAACTCCGAGGCGGTGTCGTTGGCCCGCCGGTCCACCGCGATGTCGAAGAAGGAGCCGAAGAGGAACTTGAAGCCACCCTCCTGCCACGCCTCCTCGTAGATCGCCTGCCGCTCCTCGTCGCTCACGTCGAGCGCGGAGCGCTCGATCATGTCGATGGGCAGACCACCGGCGGACCAGCGCGCCTTGTCGTAGATGGCGTCGTAGTCCTTCTTCACGTTGTCGAGGAACGCCTTGTCGACGGTGCCGTGGCGGGCCGGGATGGTGTACTGCGGGGTCCGCTGGAACACGAAGAGGTGGCCGGCCTGCTTGGCGATGACCGGGATGGACTGGATCCCGCTGGAGCCGGTGCCGATCACGCCGACCCGCTTGCCGGTGAAGTCCACGCCCTCGTGGGGCCACGCCGAGGTGTGGTAGCTGTCGCCCTGGAACGTGTCGCGCCCGGGGATGTTCGGGATCTGGCCGGAGGACAGGCAGCCGATGCCGGTGATGAGGAACTTGGCGGTGACCTTGTCGCCGCGGTCGGTCTCGATCTCCCAGCGGCCGGTGCCCTCGTTGAAGTGCGCGGCGGTGACCGACGTGTTGAACTTCATGTTGCGGCGCAGATCGAAGCGATCCGCCACGTGGTTGAGATAGCGGAGGATCTCGGGCTGCTCGGGGTACTTGCCGCTCCACTCCCAGTCCTGCATCAGCTGCTTGTCGAACGAGAAGCAGTACATGTACGACTCGGAGTCGCAGCGGGCGCCGGGGTAGCGGTTCCAGTACCAGGTGCCGCCCACGTCGTCTCCCCGCTCGAAGACGACGACGCTCATGCCGAGGCGGTCGCGGAGGCTGTAGTTGGTGTAGAGGCCGGCGAAGCCGGCGCCGATGACGACGGCGTCGAGGTCAACGGTGACGGAGTCGGTGGTGCTGTCGGTGGTGGTGTCGGTGGCCATGGCGCGTTGTGCTCGTTCCTGTTCGTCGTTCGTCGTTCGGCTTCAGCGGGCGCTCAGCGCGGGTTGTTGCTTGGCGTGGCGGGCGGTGCAGGTGCGCACCGCCTTGACCACCTGCTGCATGCCGCGTTCGCTGCCGGGCAGCAGGAGGAAGGTGAAGAAGCCGTGCATCTGGCCCTCGTGGCGGCGGTGGTCGACCGTGACGCCGGCGGCGCGAAGGCGCTCGGCGTACGCCTCGCCCTCGTCGCGCAGCACGTCGTGCTCGGCGGTGAGGACGACGGCAGGCGGCAGACCGGCGAGCGAGGTGGCCTGCAGCGGTGAGGCGTCGGGCTCGCGGCGCCGGTCCCCATCGGGCACGTAGTGGTCCCAGAACCACTCCATCGCCTCGCGGGTCAGGATGAGCTGGTTGTCGGGATCGACGTAGGACCCGGTGGTGAAGTCGGCGTCGGTGACGGGGTACACGAGCACCTGCAGGTCGATCCGCGGGCCGTTGCGGTCTCGAGCCCGCAGGGCCATCACGGCGGCGATGTTCCCGCCGGCGCTGTCGCCGGCCACGATGAGCGGCACGTCGGCCCGGCCGGCGATGGCCTCGAGGTTCGCCGCGGTCCACTCCAGCGCAGCGTAGGAATCGTCCACTGCAACCGGATAGCGATGCTCCGGCGCCAGGCGATAGTCCACCACGACCACGGCGCATGACGTGCGTTCGGCCAACTTGCGGCACAACGTGTCGAATTCGTCGATGGCGCCGATGACCCATCCGCCGCCGTGGAAGTACACGATGACGCCCCGGGCCCCCTGGGGCGGCACGAGCACACGGACCGGTATGGTCCCGCCCGGGACGGTGACCTCGTGGTCCTCGGACCGAGCCATCCTCGGCGCCGGGCCGGCCAGTGCGGCGAACGCCTTGCCGAGCTCGCGGGCCTCTTCCGGCGAGCACTCGTGCAGTGGCTTGCCCCCGGCGGTGGCCATCTGGTCGAGGATCGCCTGCGTGGCGAAATCAACTGCCATACACACCCCCCAGTGTGATCGTTCGATGATCCGAACCTTCTGGACTCTACGCCTTTCGTGGTTGCGATGGAGCCGCGACGGGCCCGCCGGCGGTGCGGCCGCGACCGATCCGGGTCTCCACGGCCGGGCAATGCCATCCGGTATGGGATCGGGGACGGGGGCGGGGAGGGCCGATCGGCAGCTTCGAGCGTGCTCTCGCTCGTCAGGCGAACTACGTTCGCCACCCTATGTACGCGGTGCTCGAGGGACAGGAGTGGCTGGTGGTGGCCGGCGTCGGCCTGGTGTTCGTCGCCGGTGCCTGGCTGCCGGACTTCGCCCGGTCGCTGACCCGGGCGCGTGGTGAGTACCGGCGCGCCCGGCGCGAGGACGGCCCGCCGGCCGGGGTCGCGCCGCCCGGGTCCTCACCTGTCGTCGGTTCAGCGGAGATCGGCTCACCGGCCGTGGTGGTGGAGGATGGGTCGACCGTCGAGGGGCGTGCTCCCCTCGATCCACCGCCGGCGGCCCCGCCGATCCTCGAGCCCCCGTCACCGATCGTGCTCACCGGCGGGGCGTTCGGTGGCGAGCAGGACGCGGGGACCATCGTCGTGCCGCATCGCCCGGCGGTGCCGGTCGTCTCCCGGGCCGCGATCGGTGCGGTCCCGCTGGTGCTGCCCTCGGACGCGGCCGAGCCGCCGGGCGTACAGGCCGGGTGGGAGGAGGGCGAGTGGGACGGCGTCACCGCCGGCTGGACGGACGACGCCGACCCGCGTCGCGCCCCCGGCCGGTCCGGGACCGTCGAGCCCGCTGGTGCTCGCGATCGCGGGGACGATGACGGTCCGGCGCCGGTCGTCGAGGACCCGCACGCCGCGATGTGGCGCCGGGTCGACCGCATCACCTCCGAGCGGGTGGCAGCGCCCAGGTCGTTGCCCCGGCCTCGGCGGCGCCCGGCCGGCCCGTCCCGACGGGACCCGGCGCAGCCCTGAACGGTCGGCCGGCGTCGGTTCAGATGCCGGCGAGGTCCTCGCGGCTGTAGGCGCGGAAGGCGATCGTCGTGGTCGTCGACTTGATGCCGGGCAGGGCGGCGATGCGCTCGGTGACGACCCGGGCGATGTCCTCGTGGCTCGGCACCCGGAGCACCGCGATCAGGTCGTACTCGCCGGTCACCGAGTAGCACTCGTAGACCCCGTCGATGCTGGCGATGGCGGTGCCGAGCGGGACCACCTCGGCGGGCGTCGTCGTCTCCACGAACACGAAGGCGTTGATCACGGCCCCACCGTAGTGCCCGTTGCGTTTCCCGCCGACCGAAGATACCCTGGAGGGTATGTGCAAGAAGATCGTGTGCTCCTCCTGTGGACGTCCTTCCTGGGCGGGTTGCGGCGCCCATGTCGAACAGGTCCTCGGTGATGTGGCCCCCGCCGACCGTTGCCGGTGCAACGCCAAGGGCACCGCGGCGGCCAAGGCCACGGTGAAGGGTGGCGGCGCCGCCCCGGCATCGGCCGGTGGGCGTCGCGGCCTCCTCGGGCGCCTGCGCGGTCGCTGAGCACCGCGACGGCGGGCGCGGCGCCCGCCGTCGTCGGCGTCAGGGCCGCACGGCTCGCTTCGGTTGCTGGGCCAGCTTGGCCAGCATTGGCTGGGCCAACTTCACGAACCGGCAGGCCAGCATCCGGGTGTCGCGCGGATCGATGAGATCGGTCACGTCGCCCTGGTGCGCAGCGCGGAACGGTGAGCGCAGGCGCAGCAGTCGCTGCTCGATCATCTCCCGATGGGCGTCGGGGTCCGGTGCCGCCTCGATCTCGCGCCGGTAGGCCGCGGCCACGCCGCCCTCGATCGGGATGCCGCCCCACTCGCCGGCCGGCCAGCCGAAACGCAGGTTCAGCCCGCCGGGCTGACCCAGGCTGTTCGGGGCGTCGGCTGCGACCCCGTAGCTCTTGCGCACACAGAACTCGACCTTGGGCACCTTCGCCTCGGCGCTGGCGATGAGGGCGCGGACCCCGCGCCGCATGGTCGCCTTGCGCTCCGCGGCGGAGCCCAGCATGAACCCGGGCATGTCGAGGAAGATCACCATCGGCAGGTTGAACGCATCGCACAGATCGACGAAGTGGGTGTACTTGTCGGCCACGTTGCCGTCCATGGCGCCGGCCAGCTTCATCGGGTCGCTGCCGATGACGCCGACGCTGTAGCCGTCGAGGCGGGCGAACCCGGTGATGACCGCACCGGCGTAGTGGCGGCGCATCTCGAAGAACTCGCCGTTGTCCACCACGAGCCGGATCAGCTTGCGGGCGTCGTAGCCCCGCCGCCGGTTGGCCGGGATGACGTGGAGCAGCTCCTCGGGACGGCGGTCGGGTGGATCGCCGGTCTCGACGCGCGGTGCCACCTCCGCGGTGGTGTTCGGCAAGTAGGACAGGAACCGCTTGATCTGATCGAAGGCGTCCTGCTCCGACTCGGCTTCGTTGTCCACCTGGCCCGACTCGTGCACGTGCATGTGCGAGCCGCCGAGCGCTTCCTTGTCGAGCTTCTCGCCGATGGCCCGTTGCACCACCGGTGGCCCTGACGGGAAGATCTGGGACTGGCCCTTCACCATCACCGTGAAGTGCGACATGAGGGCGAGGCCCGCCGGCCAACCGGCCACCGAGCCCATGATCCCCGATGCCACCGGGACCGTGGCCAACAGCTGGGCGAGCTGCCACCACAGATCGCCCTGGGGCAGTCCCATGTGGCCGGACTCCTCGTCGGCCTTGGAGCTGTGGCCCACCCCTTCGACGAAGTGCACCAGCGGCAGCCCGTACTGCAGCGCCAGCGGGTGGATGAAGTCGTGCGGGCGCTTGTGCACGTCGTGCGGCGAACCGCCCGAGATGGTGAAGTCGTCCCCGCCGACGGCGATTGGCCGCCCGTCGATCTCGCCCAGCCCGTGGACGTACCCGCCCGGGGTGAAGGCCCGCAGGTTGCCGTCGGCGTCGTACTCGGCGGCACCGACGAGCGGCCCGGCCTCCAGGAAGCTGCCCGGGTCCACGAAGGCGTCGATGCGCTCGCGCACCGTCTGACGCCCGCCCGCGTGTTGACGGGTGACGCGCTCCTCGCCGCCCATCTCGGCGGCGAGGGAGCGGAGGTAGTGGATGTCCTCGACGGCGGCTTCCCACGGCTCGCCCGGCTTCCAGCTGGCGCGATCGGGATCGACGGGCACCGGCTCAGCCCTTGCTCTGCTCGGGCGCGGTCGCGTCGGCCAGCAGCACGCCTGCCTCGGCGAGCCGGTCGATCTCGGTGGCCGGCAGGCCCAGCCAGTCCTGCAGGGCGTCGTAGTTGTGCTCGCCGCGGTACGGCGCGGGGCCGCGCACCGCGGCCTCGGCGTCGGAGAAGCGGTAGGGCGTGTTGGTCACCTTGCGGCGGCCCCCCTCGCGGTCGTCCACCTCGGTGAGGATCTGCCGGCCTTCGATGGAGCCCTGCTTCTCGAGCACCTCGCGGTAGTCGAACACGTCGCCCCAGGCGAGGTTGACCTCGTTCAGCTTGGCGATGAGCGACGCCCGGTCCGGGAAGGACAGCAGGTACTCCTCGATCGCCTGGCGGCGCAGCGCGATCTTCGTCTTGAGATCCGCCCCCTCCGGCGTGGGATCGGGCACCCCGGCCCGGGTGTTGAGCACCCGCCAGTACCACTTCTCGTCGCCGGCCAACATGATCGGCCCGCCGGTGGCGTGGAACACGGTGCCGCCGCCGTTCACGATGCGCACCTTGTCGATCGCGAAGTGCACGTAGTCGTCGGTGAACATCAGCGCGTTGATCATGGCGACGTCCACGTGCTGGCCCTGACCGGTGCGCTGGGCGTGGTGCAGCGCAGCGAGCAACCCGATCAGGCCGTGCATGCCGGTGGAGGTGTCCGCCACCGACAGGGCGAGGTCGACCGGCTTGTCGGTGCCGGTCACCTGCTGCTGGCGGTGCAACAGGCCCATCTCGGCGTGGATGATCGGCGCGTAGCTGGCCCGATCCTTCTCCGGGCCGTCCTGGCCGAAGCCGGAGATGGACAGCATGACCAACTTGGGGTTGATCGCCTTGAGGTCCTCCCAGCCGAGGTTGAAGCTGGCCATGACGCCGGGGCGGAAGTTCTCCGTCACCACGTCGGCCTCGGCCACCAGCTTCTTGACCAGCTCCTGGGCCTCCGGCTTGGTCAGATCGACGCAGATGGCCCGCTTGCCCACGTTCTGCTGGGAGAAGTAGCCCGAGATCCCGGCGATCTTGCGGCCGATGTTGCGGGTCATGTCGCCTTCGGGCGGCTCGACCTTGATCACGTCGGCGCCGAGGTCGGACAGGATGCGGGTGACGAAGGGGCCGGCCAGCACCCGGGTGAAGTCGAGGACCTTGACGCCTTCGAGCGGGAAGCTCACCGTCACGCCCCCATCGGCGGGGTGGGCCAGCCGGGCACGCCCTCGTCGAGCTGCACGCCGCAGGAGTTCAACACGCCGCTGACCACGCGGTAGCAGCCGGCCGCCATGACCAGGTGGAGCAGTTCGGCCTCGTTGAAGTACGAGGCGGCCTTGGCCCAGGTGACGTCGCCGATGCAGTCGTCCGCGTAGAGCTCGTCCACGGCCTGCAGCACGGTGGCCTCCTCCGCGGTCCAGGCGTGCTGGTTGATCGGGCGGGTGACGAAGTAGATCTCTTCGTCGGTGAGGCCCGCGTCCCTGCCGAACAGCGTGTGCTGGCCGAACTCGTAGATCGCCTGGCAGTTCCAGCCCATGCGCAGCACGGCCAGCTCGACGATGCGGCGCGACAGCCCGCCCTCGAACAGCACGGCCTGGGCGAACGGCCCGAACGCCCGGTTGATCGGCTTGTTCTTGGCCAGCGTGGCCGAGACGTTGACGGCGTTGACCGGCTGGTTCTTCATCCGGTCGCGGATCTTGTCCAGCAGGTCGGCCCGCGGCTCGATCCGCGGCGATGACGGTCGCGCGAAGTGCATGGAGGTTCCCCCTTGTGATGCTCGGCGGACCTTAGCCCGCGTGTCCGCCCCGGTTCCGCGGTGTCCGGTCCGGAGGCAACTGTGCCGAAATGGCGCGACCGACGGGTTGCCCGAGTCGGCCTGGTCGCGAAGCTGCTGGTCAGCGCAGTGGCCTGAGATCGGCTCGAGCGACCGATGGCGTTTTCGGCACAGTTGCCTTTCGTGCTACGCCTCGCCTTGCGCCATCGAGCGTCGCAGCAGGTTCGCAACGGAGTGAGGGCGGTGCTCTATGTGGTCGAAGGAGAGCGGGATGACGATCAGGCCGAGCGCGGCGAGGCGGGCGTAGCGCTCGTTGTCGGTGTGCAGCTTGCCGACGTGGGCCTGGCCCCCGACCGCCTCCACGACGACCCGCTCCCGCCGGAAGTCGACGCGACCGATGAACCCGTCATCGTCGTGGATGGAGATCTGGCGATCGAAGGCCGGCAGGTCGGCACGCCGCAGCAGCTGCACGAAGCGCGTCTCCAGGTAGCTCTCGGTGGGCGGTGCGCTGGTCGGCCTCCGTCGGAGCACCTCGCGCAACACGGCGCGGCCGGGACGTCGCGCCCCTGCCGCGTCGAGGGCATCGTGCAGGTCCTCGAGCGTGGTGAGGTGGTGGTGCAGCGCACACTCGAGCGCGAGCTCCACCAGCTCGAACTGGTCGAGCACGGTGCGCGCCGCCGCGCACCCGGGCCGGGGTTCGAGCTCGCCGCCCAGGTCCACGAGCGTCTCGGCGGCACCGCTCACGGGGAGACCGAGCACGGTGGTCGGTGCGCACAAGCGGATCAAGCGGTGCACGCCCGGCTCCCGGGCCGACGTACCCGGTGGCACGGCGATGGTGATGGGAACGCCGGGTTCGAACCCGTCGAGCGGCCGGGTGGCCGCGGCCGCCTGCGCGTGCAGCACGCCGTCCGGCCGGCGGGCGCAGGCGATGGCAGCGTACTGCCACCAGCCGGCGTCACCGCGGGGGCGGGGGCCGATGCGGTAGAGGCCGTGCGCCACCCGCTCGATGCCCGGTGCGGGCGCGCGGCGCGCCGCCCGGGGCAGCGCCGCCGCCGTCACCAGTCCCCATCGCTCCCAGGAGTCCATGGGGGCGAAAGGTATCGAAATATATTGAGAGGCGTTAACTCAGAGGAACCCGGCGCGACGCCCGCCGGTGGTGGCCCACTGGCCGGTTCCGCAGGTGACGCCGCCGTCCACCGGGAGCTCGGCCCCGGTCACGAACGACGCCTCGGTCGAGGCCAGGAACGAGATCACGTTGGCGATCTCGGTCGGGTCGCCGAAGCGCTGCAGCGGCAGGCGGGCCTGCATCGAGCGCTCCATGTCCGTGCCGGCCACGTTGGCGGTCATGGCCGTGCGCACCGGGCCGGGGCACACGGCGTTGATGCGGATCCCGAGGTGGCCGATGTCGAGCGCCACCGATCGCACGAGGTTGACCACCGCCGCCGTGGAGGCGTTGTAGGCCCACAACCCCGAGTCGCCGAACAGGCCAGACACCGAGCCGGTGACCACGATGGCGCCACCGTCGGCCGCTTCGAGCGCCGGTAGTGCGGCCCTGATCCCGAGCGCGACGGCGCGGACGTTGATGTCCATCACCCGGTCGTAGTCCTCCAGCGAGCCGCGCTGGATGGTGCCCTGCACGACGATGCCGGCGTTGAGGGCGACGGCGTGCAGCGCGCCGAAGCGCGAGACGGCGAGCGCCACCATCTCGGCGTTGACCGCCGGATCGGTCAGGTCCCCGGCGAGGGTGGCCACGCCGTCCAGGCCCGCCGCCCACGACAGCGCGTCGCGCTGCACGTCCACCGCGACCACCGAGGCGCCCTCGGCCACGAACTTCTCCACCGTGGCCCGGCCGATCCCGGCCGCCGCCCCGGTCACGATGGCCACGCGTCCTTCGTGTCGCTTCACAGCAGTACCTCCGCCAGTCGACGCCACTGCTCCAGCGGCGGTCGGGTCCGATCGGCCACCAGGTGCTGCACGCAGACGTGGTCAGCTCCGGCGTCGAGGTGGGCCTGCACCCGGGCCTTGACGGCGTCCTCGTCGCCCCAGGCCACGATGGCGTCGACGAGGCGATCCGACGGGTCGGGGTTGCCGTCGGGGGTGCCGGCGCCGGCGCCGAGGTCGTCCTCGCCGTAGCCCAGCCGGCGCAGGTTGTTCACGTAGTTGGGAAGGCGGAGGTAGCGCACCATGTCCTGACGGGCCAGGGCCCGGGCGGTGGCCGGGTCGGTGTCGAGGATCACCATCTGCTCCACCGCCAGCAGCGGCTGCGGGCCGAGCACGGAACGGGCCAGCACGGTGTGCTCGGGCGGTACGAAGTACGGGTGTGCCCCCTGCGCCGCGTCGCGGGACAGCTCCAGCATCTTCGGCCCGAGGGCGGCGAGCACCGTCGGCGGTGGGGAGGGCGGGCCCACCGCGGTGAACATCGCGCCGGCCATGGCGGCCAGGTACGCCTTCATCAACGAGTACGGCTTCACGTACGCCTGCTTGCGCACCCCTTCGATGAGCGGCGCGTGGCTGACCCCGAGGCCGAGCAGGAAGCGCTCGCCGTAGGCCTCGGCCAGGGTTCGCTGCCCGTTGGCCATGGCGATGGGATCGCGGGCGTGGATCTGGGCGATGCCGGTGGCGACCTTCAAGGTGGTCGTCGCGCCGAGCAGGACCGACGACGACACGAGCGCGTCGCGCCCCGTCGACTCGGGGATCCACAGCGCGCCCCAACCCATGGCTTCGATCTCGGCGGCGATCTCGCGCACGCGGCTCGACGGCTGCTGGTCCAGCACCCCCTGCCACAGGCCGATCCGGCCGATGTCCACACTGGTCTGCATGGCCGGCGACGGTAGCCGCGCCGGCCGCCCCGCTTCCCATTCCATGCGGTACGGTATGGAGGCGGCGGTCGGGACGGCGTGGCAGGATCTCGACCCATGGAACCCTCCGTGGACACCTTCGCCACCGCCGGCCGGCTGGCCGGCGCCTACCGTCGTGGCGAGCTGGATCCGGTGGCGGTGACCGAGGCGCACCTCGCCCGTGCCGAGTCGATCCAGCCCGCCCTGAACGCGTTCGTGTTGCTCGACCACGCGGGTGCCCGGGCGGCGGCGGAGGAGAGCGCCCGCCGCTGGTTGCAGGGTGCCCCCCGCTCACCGCTCGACGGTGTCCCGGTGACCATCAAGGACATCGTGGCCATGGCCCCGGTCCCGGTGCGCTCCGGCTCTCGCACCACCTCGGAGGAACCGTGCCGCATCGACGCGCCGGCGGTGGCGCGCCTGCGCGAGGCGGGCGCGGTGCTGATCGGCAAGACCACCACGCCCGAGTTCGGCTGGAAGGGCATCACCGACAGCCCGCTCAGCGGCGTGACCCGCAACCCGTGGAACACCGCGCACACGCCGGGCGGCTCCTCCGGCGGCGCAGGAGCGGCGCTGGCCGCCGGCGTCGGCGCCATCGCCTTCGGCACCGACGGCGGTGGGTCGATCCGCATCCCGGCGAGCTTCTGCGGCCTCGTCGGGATCAAGCCCACCTTCGGCCGGGTGCCCCACGCCCCGATGGACAGCCCGTTCTCGCTGAGCGTGTCGGGTGGGCCGATCGCCCGCAGCGTGGACGACGCGGCGCGGATGCTCAACGAGCTGTGCCGGCCCGACAGCCGGGACCCGTGGGCGCTTCCCTACGACGGGCGGGACTGGACGATCGGCCCCGAGCTCGGCGTGCGGGGCCTTCGCATCGCGGCCACGTGCTCGTTCGGCGGCGCCGAGGTGTTCGACGAGGACATCGTGGTGGCGTGGCGGGCCGCGGTGGACGCGCTGGCCGACCGCGGGGCTCGCGTCGAGCTGGTGGACACCGTCGTGGCGCCGTTGCGCCCACAGTTCGAGGCGCACTGGAAGGCCGGGTTCGCCCATGCGCTGCGGGCCATCCCGCAGGAGCATTGGAACGAGTGCGACGAGGGCTTCCTGGTGCTGGCCAAGGAGGGCCTCGACGTCTCCATGGCGGCGTTCGCCGAGGCCGCCGCGGCGCGGGCGACGCTCATCGCCTCGCTCGCCGCGTTCCACGAGCGCTTCGATCTGCTGTTGACCCCGACCATGCCTACCGTCGCGCCGCGGGCGGACACGGTGTACCACTTCTCCGAGTACGACCGTTGGAGCCACGCCACGCCCTACACGGTGCCGTTCAACCTCACGGGTCAGCCGGCCGGTTCGATGCCGGTGGCGGTGTCGGGCCGGGGCCTGCCCATCGGGGTGCAGGTGGTGGCGGCGCGCTTCCGGGAGGATCTGGTGCTGCGCGGCTGCCGGGCCCTGGAGGCCGCCTTCCCGTTCGCTCAGCCCCATCCGACGCTCGCCGCCGCGCTGGCCTCCATCGGCGCTGCGCCCGGCTCGGCGCCTACCGCCGGTTGAGCGCGTCGGCCAGGCGGTACTTGAGCACCTGGCCACCCGCGGTGCGGGGCAGGCTGTGCATCGGCAGCACGACCTGCGGGCAGGCGTGGGCGTCGAGCTGCAGGCGGCAGTGTCGCAGCACGTCGTCGGTGAGCGTCGCCCCGCTCGAGCGTGCGTCGCGTCGCGGCACCACCACGGCGGTGACGCAACGGCCCTTCGGCCCGTCGAGGCCGAACACGGCGGCCTCGGCGATGTCGGGGTGGGCGAGCAGCACCCGTTCGATCTCGGCGGCGTACACGTGGCGGCCGGCGATGATGATGCGGTCGGCGGTACGGCCGACGATGGCGACCCGGCCGTCCTCCAACCGGGTGGCGATGTCGCCGCTGCGCACGAACCCGTCCGGGGTGAGCAGGTCGGTGGCCCCGGGGGCCTCACCCAGGTAGCCGGCGAAGGGCACCAGCGTCCGAGCGACGAGCTCGCCGGGCTCCCCGTCGGCGAGGGCGAGGCCGCTGTCGCTGCGGATGCTGATCTCTGCGCCGACGATGGGCCAGCCCACGCTGTGCGGCACCAGCGCGGCGCGGTCCTTTACCTCGTGGCAGATCCAGCCGCCTTCGATCCAGCCGTACGCCTCGGTGATGCGCGCCCGGGGGAACACGTCGAACGCCTCGTCGAGCAGTTGCACCGCACCGGCGCCGGTGGACAGCAGCAGGCGCAGCGCGTCGAGCGACGGTCGGTGCCGTTCCCGCCAGCGTTCGGTCACCGCGCCGAGCAGTGCAGGGGTGAGGCAGGCCCAGGTGCTGTGCCGGGTGTACTCCTCGACGGCGAGGTCGGCGTCGAACTCGGTCATGATCCGCACCCGGGCACCGATGGTCAGCGCACCGAGGACCATGCCGCCGAAGGGTACGTGCGAAAGCGGTGAGGGCACCGAGATCACGTGGTCGGGGCTGAGCCCGAACGCCCAGCCGGATCGGAACAACCGGAGCAACCACTCCTGGTTGGACCAGCACATGGCCTTGGGGAAGCCGGTGGTGCCGGCCGTGTAGGCGACCACGGCCGGCGTGCGCCCGCTGTCCCGCCCGCCGGGGGCGTACCACAGGTGCTCGCCCGTGACATCGAGGGCCCGCACGTCGAGCACCCGCAGCCCGAGGCGGTCGGCGAGGGTGTGTGCCTCGTCCAGCGCGTCGCCGGCGCTGAGCAGGACCGAGGCGCCGCAGTCGCGCAGGATGTAGGCCAACTCGTCGGTGCTGCGGCGCACATCGAGCGGGACGGCGGTGACCCCGGCGATCTGGGCGGCGAGGTAGCCGAGGACGTGGGTGCTGCCGTTGGGCAGCAGCATGGCCACCATCGGCCCGTGCGGGCCCGGTTCCACGTAGCCGAAGGCGTCGGCCACCACGCACACCGCCTTCCATACCTCTTGGTAGGTCAGGCGGTGGATGGGCTCGGTGCCGTGGCGAGGGTCGAGCTCCTCGATGGCGACGCGGTGCGGGAAGGCGACCGCGTTGGCAGCGATGCAGTCCGCAATCGAGTAGAGCATGACGTCCCGCCGCCAACCTACCGGTCGATGGCGGTGCGGCGGGACCTCGCCGTTCTCCGGGTCAGAACGTGAAGCGAAGGTTGCGGGCCAGCTGGTCGGCCAGCGCCGCGTCCCCGGCGTAGGTCACCGCACCGCTGCTGATCGGACCCTCGGGATCGATGCGCCCGCAGGCGAGCAGCATGAAGGTCAGCAGATCGGTGGTCACGGTGGCGTCGGGGTGCTCGAGGGTGGGCACGGCGCGGGCCCGGCCGTCGACCACCGCGCACAGCTCGGCGCTGATCGGGCCGGTGATCACCACCTTCACCGAGTTGCCGTCGGGGATACCGGCCCGCTTGCCGACGATGTAGCCCATGCTCATGCGGACCTCGTCGAGGCTCATCTCGGCGGCGCCGCCGGTGAGGTGTCCCGGTTTGCCCACCGGCACGCGGATGTCCTGTTCGTGCACCCAGAAGTCGAAGGTGCGCACGGCCATGAACCGGCCGTAGGTGGCGTTGCCCACCGGCGTCCACGAGGGCGCGTCGAACGCAGCGTCGTCCATGGCGGCCAGCTCGGCCCGGCGGCCGGTGAGCGTGGTGCGCAGGTCGTCGAGCAGCTGGGCGCCGCTCCACCCCCGAGCGGTCTGCATGTACGGGCCGATGGTGTCGAACGGCGGCGGGTTCTCCACCGACGGGGGCCAGCCGAGCAACGCCTTCTCGATGCCGGCGAGGTGGGCGGCGACGTCCTGCACGCTCCAACCCGGGCACAGCGACGGAGTCGCCCACTCGGCGTCGCTCAACGAGGAGCACAGCTCGGTGAAGGTGTCGAAGCAGTGCAGCAGGTTGGTGACGGCTGGCGTGGTCATGGCGGTCCTCCCCGAGACGGCTGCGACGCTAGCGCCCGAGAGGGGGCCGGGTGCTCACCGGCCCTGCCAGTTGGGCGGACGCTTCTCGAAGAAGGCGGTGCGCCCCTCCCGGAAGTCCTCGGTCGAACGGACGACCTCGGTGGCGGCGCCCGATGCCGCCCAGCCGGCCTCGTCGGTCAGGGTGACGACCTGCTCGAGCGCCCACAGGCTCTGACGAACCGAGACGGGCGCGTTGACGCAGATGCGCTCGGCCAGGGCCACCGCCTCCTCGAGCGCCTGGCCCGGTTCGGTGATGCGGTTGACCAGACCGAGCTCGTAGGCGCGCTGCGGCGACAGCTGGTCTCCGGTGAGCAGCAGCTCCTTGGCGATGTTGAGCGGCAGGGCCCGGGCGGCGCGGAACAGCCCGCCGCAGGTGGGCAGGATGCCGCGGGCGACCTCGGGCAGGCCGAACCTCGCGGTGGTGGAGGCGACGACGAGGTCCGCAGCGAGGACGATCTCCATGCCGCCGCCGAGCGCGTAGCCCTCCACCGCGACGATCAGCGGCTTCGAGCGCACCCGGCGGATGACGCCGTACTCGCCGCCGCGTTCGGTGGCCGGGCTGGAGGGTTGCTTGAGGTCGGTGCCCGCCGAGAACACGGTCGAGGTACCGGTGAGTATGCCGACCCACAGGTCGGGGTCGTCCTCCAGGGTGTTGAGGGCGGCCTCGACGCCGTCGGCGAGCTCGCGGTCGATGGCGTTGCGCTTGTCCTCGCGGTGCAGCGAGACGATGAGCACGCGGCCCCGGCGTTCGGTTTCCACTCCCATGTGCGCATGCTGGTGCAGCCCGACCCCTCGGCGCACATCGGTGGCGTCGGTCGTTGCTAGGTTCCCGCCATCGCTTCCCGCTTCTTCGCCGATCTGACGCCGCTTCGCCGCTCCCAAGACTTCCGCCTGCTCTACGGCGGGCAGGCGGTCGCGTTCCTCGGCCGCCAGCTCACCGTGGTGGCGGCGCCGGTGCAGGTCTACGAGCTGACGCGCTCGTCGTGGATGGTCGGCCTGCTCGGGTTGGCCCAGTTGCCGCTGCTCATCGCCGGCTCGCTCATCGGCGGCGCGCTGGCCGACGCCCACGACCGCAAGCGGCTGCTGGTGCTGGCCAACGTCACGCCGCTGGTGTGCTCGCTGGGCCTCGCCTTCAACGCGTCGCGGCCGGGCCACGGGTCGCTGTGGCCGATCTTCTTGTTCACCGCCCTGCAGGCGGGGCTGTCAGGCCTGGACTCGCCGACGCGCAACGCAGTGACCCCCGAGCTGGTCGGCACCGACCTGATCACCGCGGCTGCGGCGTTGAACCAGATCCTGTACCAGGTCGGTGGGGTCGCGGGGCCCACCATCGCCGGGCTGGTGATCGCCCAGTTCGGGCTGTCGGCGGCGTTCTGGCTGGAGGTGTTCACCTACGGCGCGGCCCTGTTGCTGCTGGTGCGGCTGCGGGCGTTGCCCCCACCGCAGGGTGCCCGGCGGGCCGGGGTGGCGTCGGTGCTGGAGGGCCTGCGGTTCCTCAGGGGGAGGCGGGCCCTGCAGGGCACGTTCATCGTGGACATCAACGCGATGGTGTTCGGCATGCCGAGGGCGCTGTTCCCCGAGCTCGCGGCCACGGTGTTCGGCGGCGGGGCGCGCACCGTCGGCCTGCTGCACGCCGCGCCGGGGGCCGGCGCGCTGCTCGGCGCCGTCGCCTCGGGCTGGACGTCGCGGGTGCGCTACCCGGGCCGCGCCGTGCTGTGGGCGGTGGCGGTGTGGGGCGTGGCCATCGCCGGGTTCGCCGCCACCAGCTCGCTGCCGTTGGCGGTGGCGCTGCTCGCTGTCGCCGGAGCGGGCGATGTGGTGTCCGCCGTGTTCCGCGGGACGATCCTGCAGACCACCGTGCCGGCGCGGCTGCGTGGACGCCTCAACGCGGTGCACATCTCGGTGGTGGCGGGCGGGCCCCGGCTGGGCGACGCCGAGTCCGGCGCGGTGGCCGCGGTGGCCGGGCCTCGGTTCTCCGCCATCTCCGGAGGGGTCGCCTGCGTGGTCGGGGTGGCGGTGCTGGCCCGGTTGCTGCCGCAGTTCTCGTCGTGGACCGCGGAGGAGGCCCTGGCCGAGGCGGCCCGGCTCGAGGCGGCCGACGCGGAGCCACCGGGGGAGCCTTCGCCGGCGTGATCGTGCTGGCTCGCCGGCGTCGGCGTGCGGTCGCACCGACGCGATCGCGCTGTCGTTCGGTCGTGGGGCGATCGACACCGACAAACCGCTCAGGCGTGCATGCACCTGCGTCGATATCCCACGTCGTGAAGTGGCTGCGAACGCGATCCGATCCGGAGCCCGCCATCGACGTTGTCGAGCGGGCGATGTCGAGCTCGGTCGGTGGCGCGGACGCCGCCGAGCACGCGCTGTTCCGCGACCTCATCGAGCAGCTGCCCGACCTGGTCTGCCACTACGAGCCGGATGGCACGCTGCTGTACGTCAACCCTGCCTACGCGGCGCACGCCGGGCAACGCCGGGAGGACATGATCGGGCGTTCCTTCCTCGAGTTCATCGACGCGGAGCATCGTGACTTCATCGGGCGGGCGCTGCGCGAGCTGATGCACCTCACGCCGTCCAACCCGGTCGGGGTGAACGAGCACTGCAGCCTCGACGCCCGCGGTGAGCTGGCGTGGCAGGTGTGGACCGACAAGGCGCTGTTCGACGCGGGGGCGACCCGGCCGTCGCGCTTCGTGTCGATCGGTCGGGACACGACCGAGCAGCGACGCTCGGCGGAGCAGGTGCAGGCCCTGGCCGAGCTGATCCAACGCCAGGCGCGGGAGCTGGCCCAGGTGGCGAGCGCCGACAACGAGCACAGCCTGCTGGTGACGGTGGCCGAGGCGGCGAGGTTCGTGCACAGCCTGGAGAGCCACACCGACGACATCGGCCGCATGGCGGACGCCATCCGCGACATCGCGGAGCAGACCAACCTGCTGGCCCTCAACGCCACCATCGAGGCGGCGCGGGCCGGTGAGCACGGTCGGGGCTTCGGCGTGGTGGCGTCGGAGGTCAAGACGCTGGCCAGCTCGACGACGGAGTCGTTGAGCACCATCGGTAGCCTGACCGCCCAGCTGCGCAACGACGTGGCGGGCATCGTCGACGCGTTGGCCCGGATCGAGGCCAGCTCCCTGCGGTTGCAGGAGAGCGCGGCGGACCTCACCAACGTGGCCGATCACGCTCGCTGACGCGGTCGCTCGGCGGACGGCGTTCGTGCCGGCTGCCGTGGCGGCGGGGTTCGGGTGGGTCGGCCCCGTGGCGATCGAGGGCTGCGACCGGCCGCTAGCCTGAGCAACGCGGCGGATACCGCGGCGAGAGGCTTGTGGGGAGACCGACGGATGCACGCTGAGCGGATGACAGGGTCCTCGGGCTGGTGGTCGGCGCCGTACGTCCGGGCTGCGGCCCTGGCTGCCGGGGCTGCGCTGGTCGTGTTGGTGCTGCTCATGCCGCAGTCGGTGAACCCGTTGCGGGCCGAGTCCGGGCCGCCGCCGGCGAGGACCAAACTGACCGTCGCGCCGCTGGTGGTGAGCACCACGGTGGTGACGGTGACGCCGGGCTGGATGGCCAGGGCCCGTCAGGCGCTGGTGCCCGTGACCACGCCGCCGGTGGTGCAGCTGCCGGTGACGACGCTGCCGATGCCCG
>JADLEF010000310.1 GCA_020846295.1 Acidimicrobiales bacterium | reverse complement strand
GAAGTCGCCGAGGAATCCCACCGGCTGGAGCTGCGGGCGCTGCCCCACGTCGAGGTGACCTGGCTGGTGCGCGACGGCGCTGAGGCGGGCACCACCACCCTCCTCCGGGACGCCGTCAGGGACAGCGGCTGGTGGGAGGGCCGCCCCGTCGCGTGGCTCGCCGGGGAGCACACGGCCGTGCGGGACCTGCGCCGCCATCTGCTCGAGGAGCGCGGAGTGCCGAAGGAGGACATCGAGTTCAGCGGCTACTGGCGCCGCGGCGAGGTCGTCGTCCTCGAGACGGACGGGGCGGTGCCCGACCCCGAGAAATCGGCTACGCCGTTCGAGAAGCTCCATGAGCTGACCGAGCTGGTCCGGCCCATCGCGATCCGCTCTGCCGTCGAGCTGGGCGTGCCCGAGCTGATCTCCCGCGGCGTCACCAGCGTGGCGGACCTGGCCGGCCGGACCGAGAGCGATGAGCGCGCGCTGGGCAAGCTGCTGCGCTATCTGCACGCCGTGGACATCCTGACCGAGACCGAACCGGGCCACTACGGGCTGACGCCGGTAGGGGAGGTCCTGACCGTCGAGTTCGTCGCGAACAGCCTGCACCCTGCCGGGGTGACGGGTCGCGAGATGCTCGGCATCTACGGGCTCACCGAGTCGATCCGCTCCGGTCAGCCGTCGTATGCCTCGGTCACGGGGCAGACCTTCACCGACGTGCGGGCCGAACAGGACTACGAGGACCGCTACCTGGAACGCCTGGCGAGGTTCCAGCCCGCGCTAGCGGAGCCGATCGCGAAGTCCGATCTGCTCGCCGGGGTCCGGCACCTCGTGATCCACTCCGGCGGCGCCGGTGCCCAGGCGCGCGAGTTCGTCGCCGTCCACCAGGATCTGTGCGTGACGATCTGCGCGCTGCCGGCCCAGGCCGACTGGCTGCGCCGCGACCTGCCCGACACCATTCCCGACGAGCAGCAGCGCGCTCGGGTCAGCGTGGTCGAGCAGTCCGTCTTCGAGCCCAGCCCGGCCGCCGACGCCGTGTTCATCAGCCGCGCGTTCACGTCCCTGCCTGACGCCGATGCCGCCCACGCGCTGCGCCGGGCGTCCGAGCACCTCCTGCCGGGCGGCCGGGTGCTGCTGATCGAGGAGGTCTTTGACACCAATGACCTCGATGAGCACGACGGCGAAGAGGACCTGGTCGCGCTGACGTGCCACGGCTCCGGCCTGCGCACCGCTACCGAGCTCGACGCCGTCATCTCCCAGGCCGGGTTGGTCCGCACCACGACGCACACCGTCGGCTGGGGCACCACTGTCCACGAACTCGTGAAGGCCGGGACCTGACACCGGCTGACCTGGAACGAACACATACAGCCACACGAACGAGGGAGCGAACGCATGACCATGACCAAACTGAGCCTGAAGCGGTTCAGCACCTTCGCCCTTGCCGCAGCACTCCTGAGCGCCGCGCTCATGCTCGCCGCCTGCAACGACGGCGACGACACGCCCACGGCCACGGGCACACCCGCGGTCACCGGCACATCCACGACGCCCGATCCTTCGCCTACCGCAGAGAGTGAGACACGTACCGTCGAGGCCGACAACGGCACGGTCGAGGTTCCCGCGGACCCGCAGCGGATCGCGGTGATCTCCCGGGCGACCGGCTCGTTCCTGGCGCTCGACGGCGAGCCGATCGCCGTCACGGAGCTCAGCACGAACAACTTCGCTGCCCTGCTCGAGCATCAGCAAGCTGCGTATCGAGCAGCGACGAATCTGGGGCCGAGCGGTAGCGAGGCCGACCTCGAGCTGCTGGCGAGCCTCGAGCCGGATCTCATCATCATCTCGGTCCCCGACTCCGACTTCGAGCAGATGAAGGACCAGCTGAAGGCGATCGCTCCGACGATCTTCCTGAGTTTCCAGAGCGACTGGAAACAGCGTGTGGAAATCATCGCTGAGGCCGGCAACCTGGTGGACGTGCTCGACCAGCAGAAGGCGGACTACGCCGGGCGGGTCACCGCCATCAAGGCGACGTACTCCCAGGTGATCGAGAACGACACGTTCGCCGAAGTCAGTCGCGGGGCCAACTCGGAGCCGGCGGTGTTCACCCTCAACGGCTCCTTCTGCACCGAAGTCGTGCGGGCGGACATCGGCCTCGACATCGTGGACCTGGGCGAGGGAGGCGAAAGCCGTTCCTATGAGCAGATCGGCGAGCTGGCTGACTACGACGTGATCCTGTACCCGGTCGACCACGAGGGCAACGTCACGGAAGCCTTCCGTCCCATGACAGAGACCACCGCGTGGCAGGCACTTCCTGCCGTGACGTCTGGTCGCACCGTGGGCGTCTATTGCCCCCAGGACCGGTCGTACCTGGGCAACTCGCAGTACATGGAATCGCTCGACCGCGGCCTGGCGGCGCTTCCCGAGTAACGGCATCGCTCGGCGAGCCCTCGCGAGCGACGACCGTCGCGGACGAGGGCCCCGCCGAACTCACCGCACGTCGGCTGGGTCTCGACCGCAACAACACGAAACAGAGGGAGCACACGCATGACCGTGACCAACCTGAACCCGAGGCTGATCAGCACACTCGCCCTTGCCGCAGCGCTCCTGGGCGCCGCGCTCATGCTCGCCGCCTGCAGCGACGGCGACGACACGCCAACCGCCACGGGCACACCCGCGGTCACCGGCACATCCACGACGGCCAGTCCTTCGCCTACCGCCGAGAGCGGCACGCGTCAGGTCGAAGCCGACAACGGCACGATCGAGGTCCCCGCCAATCCGCAGCGGGTTGCCGCGATCGGCAACGCGAGCCTGCCGTTCATCGACCTGGGTGGCGAACCGGTGGGCGTCACGGAGATGCGTGCTTCCACCCTTGCCCTCTTGCCCGAGGAGCAGAAGGGAACCTTCGAGGCAGCCATGAACCTCGGACCCAGCGGCGGCGAGGTCGACCTCGAGAAGCTCGCAAGCCTCGAGCCGGACCTCATCCTCGCCCAGCTGCCGACGAGTGACTTCGAGCTGATCAAGGAGCAACTGGAATCGATCGCGCCGACGGTGTTCTTCGGGCTCGGCACCGAATGGAAGACCCTTGCTGACGGCCTGGCAGCGGCCGGCAACCTGACCGATGGGCTGAGCGAACAGAAAGCGGAGTTCGAGGCACACGTCGCCACGATCCAGGAGACATACCGCGAGATCATCGACGACACCACCTTCGTCATGCTCGATCGCTATGCATCGTCCGACCCCGCGACGTTCGTCATCACGCACATTGGCTGCATCGAGATCGCGCAGGACGACATCGGTCTGAACCTGCCAGAACACGCCGAGGGCAACAACGGCGAGGTGCAGTCCTTCGAGCAGATCGGCGAACTGTCCAGGTACGACGTGATCCTGTACCCGGTCAACGCTCAAGGCCAGGCGACAGAGCCCTTCGCGCCGGTGGTCGAGACCAACGCCTGGCAGGCACTGCCTGCCGTGACCTCCGGCCACGCGCTCGGAGTGTTCTGCCCCGGCAACAACTCATACGGATCCGTCCTGCGGTATCTGGACTCGCTCGACCAAGCGCTTGCAACGCTTCCCTCGGACGAGTGACACTCCAGACCGCCGATCTTGGGGTTCCGGGTGCCTTCACGGCACCCGGAACCCGTCGATCGATCGGCCTGTTCGTAGCGCTCGCCGCGCTCGTGGCGTTGCTGATGCTGAGTCTGATCATCGGCTCGAAGATGATGCCGCCGGCGGTGGTGTGGGACGCGCTGTTCCACCCGTCAGGCGATTTCGATCACTTCGCGATCCGTGACTTCCGACTGCCGCGCACGATCGTCGGGCTGGTCGTGGGCATGGCGCTCGGGGTCTCGGGGGCGCTGATTCAGGCGCTGACCCGCAATCCGCTGGCCGGCCCGGGCATCCTCGGCGTGAACGCGGGAGCCTCCTTCGCGGTGACGGTCGCCATCGGGCTGCTCGGAGTCCGCGATGTCCGCGGCTACATGTGGTTCGCCTTCGCCGGGGCACTCGTGGTCACGATCATGGTCTTGCTGCTCGGCTCGACCCGGCGTGGCCAGTCACCGGTGGTGATGGTGCTTGCCGGGGTCTGCGTCGGCGCGGTGCTCGGGGGTGCCGGGTCGGCGCTCCAGCTGATCAACCCGGACGCGTTCGATCAGATGCGGTCCTGGGGTGCCGGCTCGATCCTGGGGCGTCCGCTGGACGTCGTGTGGCCGATCCTGCCGTTCTTTGCCGGGGCACTCGTCCTGGCCTTCGCGGTGTCGGGGCCACTCAATGCCATGGCCCTGGGTGACGAGCTGGCCGTCGCCCAGGGCGTCAGCCTGGTACGCACGCGCATCCTCGCGATCATCGCGCTGACCCTGCTGGCCGGTGGCGCGACCGCCATCGCCGGGCCGATCGGGTTCGTCGGACTGATGGTCCCGCATGTCGCACGGTGGATCGTGGGCCCGGATCAGCGCTGGATCTTCGCCTACAGCATGCTGCTGGCTCCGAGCCTCCTGCTGGCTTCCGACATCCTCGGCCGGATCGTCATGCACCCGAGTGAGATCCCCGTGGGCATCGTCACCGCGTTCGTCGGCGCCCCGGTGTTGATCCTCCTCGTCCGCCGGCGAAAGGTCAGCGGACTATGACCACGCGCGGGGTCTCGACGTCCACTCGCTCCTCTCGGGCCACCCGGTCGCCGGAAGTGCGCCGGGTGGACTTCGGACGGCGTGTCGTGGTCGTGCGGCGCGGGTGGGTGGCCATGCGGTTCGAGTGGCGCTCGGTCATCGTCTGCACCGCGGTGGCGGTGGCGGTCGTCGTCATGTCAGTGCTCGCGCTGACGACCGGTTCCTACCAGATCAGCGTGTCCCAGGTCGTCTCTGCCCTGACCGGCGGGGAGACCGGGCTGGTGCACGACATCGTGGTCGAGTGGCGGCTGCCGCGGATCGCCGCGGCGCTGGTGTTCGGATCCGCGCTCGGGGTGAGCGGGGCGATCTTCCAGTCGATGCTGCGCAACCCGCTGGCGGATCCGGGCATCATCGGGTTCTCCCAGGGCTCCTACACCGGCGCCTTGATCGTGATCCTGGTCGTCAACGGCAGCTATCTGCAGCTGGTCGGCGGGGCGGTGCTGGGCGGGATGGCGACTGCCGTCCTGGTGTATGTGCTCGCCTATCGACGAGGGGTGCAGGGGTTCCGGCTGATCATCGTCGGTATCGGGGTCTCGGCGATGCTGGGTTCGTTGAACACCTGGCTGATGCTCAAGGCCAGCCTGGAACAGGCGATGGCCGCGGCGGCGTGGGGCGCCGGGTCGCTCAACGGCGTGTCGTGGGATCAGGTCGCGATCGGCGGGACCGTCATCGGCGCGCTGCTGCTACCGGCGGGGATATTGAGCGGGCCGATGCGACAGATGGAGCTGGGTGACGACGCGGCCGCGTCGCTGGGGGTGCGGGTCGCAGCGACACGGTTGGCCCTGGTCGTCGTGGGCGTCGCCCTGACGGCGACCGTCACCGCCGCCTCGGGACCGATCGCGTTCATCTCCCTGGTCGCCCCGCAGATCGCGCGTCGGCTCGCCCGCACCGCCGGCATCACCCTTGTCCCCGCCGCCTTCGTCGGCGCCCTGCTGTGCCTGACGGCGGACTACATCGCCCAGCACATCGCCCCCACCCCGCTGCCGGTCGGGATCGTCACCGTCGTGCTCGGCGGCGGCTACCTCGGCTGGCTGCTGTTCACCGAAGCGAGGAGGCGGCTGTGAGCACATCCACCGGGACCGACCGTTCCACCACCTCGAACGAGCCCTCGACCATGCTCGATCCGCTCGTCCCCCGTGCACCCGCCCAGGGCGCGCAGGAGCCCTCCCGCCTGCACGTCGATGCCGCGACCATCGGGTACGACAAGCGGATCGTCTCCGAGCGCCTGAGCGTGGCGATCCCTGACCAGTCGTTCACCGTCATCGTGGGGCCGAACGCCTGCGGCAAGTCCACGCTGCTGCGCGGACTGTCCCGGCTGCTCAAGCCCTCGGAGGGACACGTGATCCTCGACGGGGCGGACATCAGTTCCTACAAGACCAAGGAGGTGGCGCGGCGGGTCGGGCTGTTGCCACAGACCGCGATCGCCCCGGACGGGATCACCGTCGCCGACCTCGTGGCGCGAGGCCGCTATCCCTACCAGGGCATGCTCCGGCAGTGGACCAAGACCGACGAGGAGGCGGTACTGAGGGCGATGGAGGCCGCCGCCGTCACCGATCTGTCGGGCCAGCTGGTCGACGAACTCTCCGGCGGACAGCGCCAGCGGGTGTGGGTGGCGATGGCGCTCGCGCAGCACACCGACATCCTGCTCCTGGACGAGCCCACGACCTTCCTGGACATCACACACCAGGTCGAGCTGATGGAGCTGTTCACCGACCTCAACCACGTCGGCCACACCTTGGTCGCCGTGCTCCACGACCTCAACCACGCCGCGCGCTTCGGCACGCACCTGATCGCGATGAAGGACGGCGCCGTCGTCGCGGAAGGGGCGCCATCGGAGATCGTGACCGCCGAACTGGTCGAGGAGGTCTTCGGGCTGCGCTGCCTGGTGGTGCCCGATCCCGTGGCCGGCACGCCGCACGTGGTGCCGCTGGGCAGGGACCGGGACCGGCCTTGACGAATCCTCGGATGCTGACCCGGCAGGGCTGGGCCGAGGGCCTGTGATCCGCTGGCTGCCCGGACTCCTGCACGCCCCCGCCGAACCGCTCGACGCTCAGCCGTTCGAGGCCGGGGCGGGGACCACGCCGGGACGATTCCTGCTACGCGTGATCCTCTCGGTGAAGCGGGTCACCGTTCCCGCGGCTCTGCTGGCGACCGTGTGGCAGGTCGGCGAGTCGGCGGTCCCGGTGGTGATGGGCATCGCCATCGACCGAGCGCTGGCGACCGGGGATGCGGGACAGCTGGTGCTGTGGCTCGGCGTGCTGGTGGCCCTGTACGTCGTACTCACGGTGGGGGCGAGGTCCTCGAACTGGCTGACGGCGTACGCAGTGCAGCTGCTGCAGCACCGACTCCGGAGCACGCTCTCGACCGGCGTGCTGCATCCGGTCGGCGGCGCCGCTCGCGCGCCAGATGCCAGCGTCGTCTCGGTGATGACCAGCGACGTCGCCCGCCTGGCCAACGCGGGCATCCTGGTGATCATCCCGGTGTCGAGGATCGCGGCCATCGGGTTCATCGCGGCATCGCTGCTGGTGACGCACTGGCTGCTCGGGCTGGTGGTGCTGGTAGGAGCGCCGGTCGCGGTGTGGTTGATGGGCGTGCTCAGCGAGCAGCTCTCTCGGGACACCCGCGAATACCAGGGGCTGCTCGCCTCCACCGTCGGTCGGGCCACGGACCTGGTCGCCGGCTACCGGGTGGTGAAGGGAGTGCGCGCCAAGGCCGAGGCGACCAGGCGGTACCGGCAGGCGAGCCAGGAGGCCCTCGTCGGCGCCAATCGCAATGCCGGACTGCTGGGGAGGTTCCTCGTGGCCTCCGGCGTGGTCAGCGGCACGTTCGTCGCCGCGGTGATGGGGCTGGCGGGCTGGTTCGCCGTGGATGGGCAGTTGAGCATCGGCGAGCTGATCGCCGCTGTCGGCCTCACCCAGGCGCTGCTGCCGCAGATCCAGTTCATCGCGAGCGCCTCCATCCCCAACCTCGCCGGAGCCCGCGCCTCGTCCGCGCGCATCATCGACGTGCTTCGCGACAACAACAGCGGGAGTCCCGGACAGGACGGCCCGCCACGGGCAGAGGTCGCGCCGCCGCCGGTCCTGGAAGTGTCCACGCCCGTGGCGACGATCCGGGTGGAGCCCGGCGAGCTCGTGGGCCTGCGCGCCGGCGACCAGGCCGCCGCCCGCATCGTCGAGACGCTGCTGGACCCGTGGGCAGGCGGCGAGGTGGAGGCATGGCTCGACGGGCGGCCAGCGCGGGATCTGTCCCCGGCCGAGTACCGCTCCCGGATCACCGTCGCGCCGCACCGGGCCACGCTGTTCAGCGGCACGATCCGCGACAACCTCACCATCGGCGACGGCCCGCCCGAGCTGGTGGACGCCGCGGTGCGAGCCGCCGCGTGTGACGACTTCGCCGCCGACCTCGACGTCCCGGTCGGCGAGGGTGGCAACCGCCTCTCCGGTGGCCAGCGCCAGCGGGTCGCGCTCGCCCGCGCCCTCGCGAGCAATGCGCCGGTGCTCGTGCTGCACGACCCAACGACGGCGGTGGGCTCGGTCACCGAGCACGCGATCGCAGGACGGCTGCGCGGCGTCCGCGCCGGCCGCTCGACGCTGCTGATCGCCTCGTCTCCGGCGCTGCTCGGAGCATGCGACCGCGTTGTCGACCTGCTCAAGAACGTACATGGAACAGCGGCGCGGTGACCGGAGCATCTGCGATGACCGAACACGCGCTGCCGGTCGCGGACGGTCGGGAGACGGCCAGCGAGGTCTGGCGGCTCAGCCGCGGGTATCGGCTCAGGCTCGCCGCTGTCGGGGTGCTCGGGATTGTCAGCACCGGCGTCGACCTGATCCCGCCGGTGGCGATCGGGGTTCTCGTCGACCGGGTAACGGACGGCAGCGCGGACCTCGGCACCGTGCTGACCGTCACGGCCGTCATGGCGCTCTCGGCCGTCCTCGGCGCGGCGGGTACCGCGGTGACGATCGTGCTTGCCACCCGTGTCTACCACGCGATCCTCGCCGCACTGCGCGAACGGCTCGTGGGCCGCGCCATGGCGCTTCCGCAGCACCTCGTCGAGCGCGCCGGGACGGGGGACCTGATCTCTCGATCCAGCGACGACGTCACCGCCGTGGCCGATGCCGCCCCCGCGGTGATCCCGGTGCTCACCGTCACCGCGTTCACCATCGTCGTGTCGCTGGGCGGGCTCGCGGCGCTGGAATGGCCGTATGCCGCCGCGTTTGCCATCGTGCTGCCCGTCTATGCGCTGGCCATGCGGTGGTATCTGCGTACCGGGCCGCAGGTGTACCGCGCCGAGCGGGCGGCGATGAGCGCGCGTGCCCAGCAGATCCTCGAGTCCCAGCGCGGCTACGCCACCGTGCTCGGCTTCGGGCTCGCCGAGCAGCGTCATCGCGCGCTGATGACGGACTCATG
>JADLEF010000309.1 GCA_020846295.1 Acidimicrobiales bacterium | reverse complement strand
GTGAAGTCGAGGACGCGGACGCCCTCCAGCATGCGGCCCGGATCGGGTCACCGAAGGGGGCCATCTCCACCTTGATGACGTCGGCCCCCATCTCGGCCAGCAGCCGGGTGCACGACGGCCCGGCCAGGTACTGGGTGAAGTCGAGGACGCGGAAGCCCTCCAGGTACGGCGTCGGTTCGCTCACGGCGCCCATGTTCGCAGAGGTGGACGTCGCCCGCTCGGGCGTTGCACAACCGTGACCGACCCCATCGGATAGCGTCACCGTCTCGTGAGCGAGACCACGCACGGACTGCGCACCGCCGACATCGTGGCCCTGGGCGCCGCATCGCTCGCCGTGGGCGTCACCGTCAGCGCCATCATGGTGGACATCGGCACGTCGGGTGCCGTGGTGATGGCGGCGACGGTGACGGCCTTCTCCGGCAGCGGGGAGCTGGCCTACGCCGCGGTCATCCTCTCCGGCGGATCCACCGCGGCGGCGCTGGTGTCCGCCCTGCTGGTGTCGAGCCGGTTCGGGCTGTTGGCGATGAGCATCGCCAACCGCTGGCCGATGCCGGTGTGGGAGCGCATCGCCGCCATGCAGATCTCGGGCGAGCCGGCCGTGGCCGCCGCCATCACCGCCAAGGACCCCGCCACCGCCCGCCGGCTGTACTGGCAGATCGCGCTGTCCATGGCCGTCGGCTGGGTCGTCGGGTCGGCCCTCGGCGTGGCGTTGGGCAACGTCATCGGCGACACGAAGGCCATCGGGCTCGACGCCGTGTTCCCCGCCGTACTGCTCGGTACGGTCGCCGCCGCGCTGCGCAGCCGGGACAGCGCGGTCACCGCCGCGCTGGCGGGCGTGGTGGCGGTGGTGCTGGTGCCCATCGCCCCGGCCGGCATCCCGTTCCTGGTCGCCGCGCTGGCCGCCGGCGTCGGGGCGAAGGTCAAGGCGGGGCCGCTGCGACGGCCGAGGGCGGCGCGGTGAGCTGGGCCGCCCTGGCGATCTTCACCGTCGGCAACATCATCACCCGGGCCCTGGGCATGTTCGCCCTCGGCGGGCGGGTCAAGCCGGATTCGCCGTTGACCAAGCTGATGGCGCTGGTGCCGATCGCGGTGGTCGCCGCCGTGTTCGCGGTGCAGACGTTCTCCTCGCGCGACGAGATCGTGTTCGACTCGCGCATCCTCGGCGTCGCCGCCGCCTCGCTCGCGGTGTGGCGCAAGGCGCCGATGGTGGTGGTGGTGCTCGTCGCCGCCGGCGTCACCGGCGGCGCCCGAGCGCTGGGCCTACCCTGAGGGTCGAGCCGACCGGTCAGCGGCCCTGGTAGTTCGGGGCCCGCTTCTCCATGAACGCCTTCGGTCCCTCGATGGCGTCCTGGGTGCGGAACACGGGGGCCGAGTGCCTCGCCTCCACCGCCATCGCCTCGCGTTCGGGCAGGCCGAGGCAGGCCTTGGCCGACGCCTTGATGGCTCGCACCGCCACCGGGCCGTTGGCCGCGATGCGCTCGGCGATCGTCATCGCCTCGGCGATGACCTGATCGGCGGCCACCACGCGGTTCACGAAGCCGAGATCGTAGGCCCGGGCGGCCGAGACGAGCTCGCCGGTGAGCAGCCACTCCATCGCCACCGCGTAGGGCAGCTGGGCGGGGAGGCGGACGGTGGAGCCGCCGCCGGGGAACAGGGCGCGCTGCACCTCCTGCACACCGAAGCGGGCGTTGTCGGCCGCGACGCGGATGTCGGTGCCCTGCACCAGCTCGCAGCCGCCCGCCACCGCAGTGCCGTTGATGGCGGCGATCACCGGCTTGTCGAGATCGCTCTGACGCAGGATGGCCCGGTCGCCGAGCGTCTTGTCGGCCAGCACCCGGTGATCGAACTCGTCCTCGGGTTGGCGGGACTTCGTGGTCAGCGTGATGAGGCGGCCCAGGTCGGCGCCGGCGCAGAACACCGTGCCGGTGCCGGTGATGACGGCGACGCGCACGGCGTCATCGGCGGCGACCTCCTGCCAGCTGTCGGCCAGGCGGCACATGACCTCGGGGTTGAGGGCGTTGCGCGCCTCGGGCCGGTTGAGGGTGATCAGGGCGACGGAGCCCTGCCGTTCGTACTCGACGACTGCCATGGCGCGGGAGCATAGGGGCCGCGCCAACACGCCGCGATGGGATCAGTCCAGTCCCACAGCCCAGCTCACCCTCGCGGGACGTCACCGGATGCCGGCCCGCGCTGCGGTAGAAACGGGGCGTGCTCTCCGCCTACCGCGTGCTCGACCTGACCGATGATCGTGCCAACTTCGCCGGGTTGGTCCTGGCCCAGCTCGGCGCCGAGGTCATCCTCGTCGACCCGCCGGGCGGGAGCGCGGCGCGCGCCCGGGACCTGTGGCACCTCGCCTACAACCGGGGCAAGCGCTCGGTGGTCGCCCCCGATGTTGCCGCGCTGGCCCGCCTCGCCGCCACCGCCGACGTGGTGCTGGACTGCGGCGCCTTCCCCGGCATCGGCCCCGACGAGCTCGCCGCGCTGCGCGCCGCCAACCCGGCGCTGATCACCGTGTCCGTCTCGCCCTTCGGGGACGAGGGACCCAAGGCGGCCTGGCCGGCCACCGACCTGACCATCGCCGCGGCCGGCGGGCAGCTCGCCCTCACCGGCGACGACGACCGGCCGCCGGTGCGCATCTCCATCCCACAGTCGTGGCTGCACGGCGCCTCCGAAGCGGCCAACGCCGCGCTCATCGCCCTGCACGAACGGGCCCGCAGCGGCCGGGGCCAGCACGCCTCGGTGTCCTGCCAGCAGTCGATGCTGCAGTGCACGCAGATGTCGATGCTGTCCTCGCTGGTCGGTGCCACGCTCTACCAGCGCTGCGCGGGCGGCATCCGCATCGGCCCGTACCGGGCGCAGTTCGTGTACCCGGCGCTCGACGGCAGCGTGTCGATCACGTTCCTGTTCGGCCGGATGATCGGGCCGTTCACCCAACGTCTGATGGACTGGGTGCACGAGGAGGGCCACTGCAGCGCCGAGGTGCGCGACCTCGACTGGGTGGACTTCTTCAACCTGCTGTTCTCGGGCCGGCTCGAACCGACCGTGCTGGCCGACGCGGTGGCGGCCGTCGGCCGGCTCACCGCCACCAAGACCAAGGCGGAGCTGGTGGCGGGGGCCAAGCAGCGGCGCCTCCTGCTCGCCCCGGTGGCCACCTTGGCCGACGTGGTGGCGTCCGAGCAACTCGCCGCCCGGGACTACTGGGACGTACTCGACGGGGTCCGCTGCCCCGGGCCGTTCGCCAAGCTGTCGGCCACCCCGCTGCGGCGGCTCGGCCCGCCGCCGGCGCTGGGGGAGGCGACCGTCGACGGCCTCGTCGCCGAGCGCGCCGCGCCGCAGCCGGGCGAATCGACTGCCGACGCCGACCTACCGGATGGTACGGCGACGGCCCGGCGGCCGCTGGAGGGCGTGAAGGTCCTCGATCTCACCTGGGCCATCGCCGGGCCGATGGCCACCCGGGTGCTCGCCGACTGGGGGGCGACCGTGGTGCGCATCGAATCGGAGCGGCGGCCCGACATCATCCGCAACGCGGGCCCATTCCTGGCCGGCACGCCCGGCGGCATCGAGGACACCGCCCAGTGGCACCACCCCAACGCCGGCAAGCTGTCGCTGACGTTGAACCTGTCCACCCCCGAGGGCCGCGACGTCATCCGGGACCTCGTCCGCTGGGCCGACGTGGTGATCGAGGCGTTCACGCCCAAGGCGATGCGCAACTGGGGGCTCGGCTACGACGAGCTGGCCGCGATCAACCCGTCGATCATCATGGTCTCGACCTGCCTGATGGGCCAGAGCGGCCCGGAGAAGGACTTCGCCGGCTTCGGCAACCTGGCCGGTGCGGTGGCCGGCTTCTACGACGTCACCGGCTGGCCGGACCGCCCGCCGGCGGGTCCGTTCCTGGCCTACACCGACTACACGTCGCCCCGGCTCACCCTCGCCGCCCTGCTCGCCGCGCTCGACCACCGGCGCCGCACCGGCCAGGGCCAGTACATCGACTTCTCCCAGGCCGAGGCGGCGTTGCACTTCCTCAGCCCCGGGCTGCTCGCCGCCAGCCGCGACGGCGTGCTGCTCAGCCGCCGCGGCAACGACGACGACGTGTTCGCCCCGCACGGCGTGTTCCCCTGCACCGGGCAGGACCGCTGGATCGCCATCGCCTGCACCGACGACGCCACGCGCGCCGTACTTGCCGGTATGGTCGGGGTGGACGTCGGGGCGTTGGACGACGCCGCGGTGGCGGCCTGGACGGTCGACCAGGACGCCGAGGCGCTCCAGGCGCGGCTCGTCGCCGCCGGCGTCGCCGCCCACCAGGTGCAGAACGCCGAGGAGTGCGCAGCGGACCCGCAGCTCGCCCACCGCCGGCACTTCCGGCGCGTGCCGCACCCGGTGCACGGCGAGGTGTGGGTGGAAGGGCCCCACTTCCTGTTCTCCCGCTCCCCCGGCGGGCCGGCCTGGGGTGGCCCGACGATGGGTCAGCACAACGAGGACGTGCTCAACGGCATCCTCGGCTACGACGCCGACCGGGTGGCGGACCTCGTCATCGCCGACGCCATCGCCTGAACGCCGGGTCCTCGGGCGGGTCCCGGTTCAGCCCGGGGTGTACGGCTCGGTCGGCGGGTCGAACCCGCACGAGGTGCCGTCGATGTGGACGACGTCGTCCTCCCACGGCAGGCGGTAGCTGCCGCGCACGAGGTCCTGCATGTAGCTGTACGGGCAGTCCCCGGCACCGCCCTTCACCGCCACGTAGCCCCGATGGCCGAACTGGTACGGGTTGTTCTCCACACCCCACCCGGCTCGGGCCTCGCGGACGAGGTCGATGCGGACCTCGCCGGTGATGATCTCGTCGGGCCGGTTGCCGCCGCTGACCAGCGGGACCCCGTCGTAGCCGACGAGCATGGCCTCGCCCATCGAGTCGAACGTGCCGTCCGAGCCGCACAGGCACACCGACGCGGTGTAGAGCAGGTTGCAGAAGGCGTTGGCCTGGTTGGTGATCCGCCAGGCGTGGCGGATCGGCGCCGTGTACCCCGCGGTGCGCAGCAACACGTCGGCGCCCTTGTACATCGCCTCGCGGGCCATCTCGGGGAACATCCCGTCGTGACAGATGATCAACGCCAGGCGGCTGCCGTTGGGGCCGTCGCACACCGGGATGCCGAGATCGCCGGGGGCCCACGGCTCGACCGGCACCCACGGGTGCAACTTGCGGTAGTACCGCGCCAGCCCGCCGCGGTCGTCGACGATGATGCCGCTGTTGAACGGGTTGCCGGCCGGGTTGCGCTCCATGATCGAGAAGCAGCCCCAGATGCGATGCTCCGAGCAGGCCGCCCGCAGGGCTGCGACCTCGGGCCCGTCGAGATCGACCATGAGCTCGTCCGCGGTGGACATCGACAGGCCGTGCAGGCAGTACTCGGGGAACACCACCAGATCCGTCGCCGGGTTGTTGCGCCGGGCCTTGCCGACCAGCTCGCACACCCGTTGCGTCTGGGCCGCCAGCTGCGCCGGCGTCTCCACCACCGGCACCTGGAGCTGGGCCAGTCCGATGACCACGCCGTTGGCCGATTTGTTGAGTCCCCCGAGTCCGCTCATGGGCCGGAACCTAGGGACGGCGCGTTACCGGTCGATGTTCCGCCTGTGAACCGCAGGTGTCCGTGGCAACATGGCGCACCGGTCCCCGGGGGATCGGACCGAGCCAGGGGGCCCAGCCGTGAAGGTTGATCTGATCGCCGCGGGGACGCGGATGACCGAGGCGGCGGAGCTCGCCCGCCAGGTGCGAGACGGCGGTTGGAGCGGCATCGCCTTCGCCGAGGGCGGCCGCACCGCGTACCTGTCGTGCGGGGCCGCCGCGCTGGCCGTGCCGGAGCTGGACTACACCACTGCGGTGGCGCTGGCCTTCCCCCGCAGCCCGATGACGACGGCGGGCATCGCCTGGGAGCTCGCCGAGGCGACGAACGGCCGCTTCACCTTGGGGCTCGGCAGCCAGGTCCGGGCCCACATCGAGCGGCGCTACTCCAGCGCGTTCGACCCGCCCGGCCCCCGGATGCGGGAGTACGTGCTGGCGCTGCGCGCCATCTTCAAGGCCTTCCAGGGGGTCGAGAAGCTGGACTTCCACGGCGAGTACTACACGTTCACGCTGTTCAACCGGCAATGGTCGCCGGGGCGCATCGCCCACCCGGACATCCCGATCTTCATCTCGGCGGTGGGCCCGTGGATGCTGCGGATGGCGGGCGAGGTGTGCGACGGCATCCACATCCACCCGTTCCATTCCGTCGAGTACCTCAACGACGTGGTGCTGCCCAAGGTGGCGGAGGGCGCGGCCCGGGCGAACCGCGACACCGCCGAGGTGCAGCTCGCCGTGCCGGTCATGACGGTGGTGGGCGACACCCCGGAGGCACAGGCCAAGGCCCGCGAGCGCACCCGGCAGCAGATCGCCTTCTACGGTTCGACGAAGAACTACGTGCCGGTGCTCGCCCACCACGGCTTCGAGGACGTGTCGCCCCGCCTCAACGAGGCGATCAAGGCAGGCGACCGGGACGCCGCGGCGCAGCTCGTCACCGACGAGATGCTCGATCGCTACGCCGTGGTGTCCAGCTGGGACGAGCTGTCGGACCGCATCGTGGCGCGCTACGACGGCCTGGCCGACCGCATCGTGGCCTACTTCACCTTCGCCGACTGGCGGCGCGACCCCTCCTCGTTGGGCCGCTGGTCGGAGGTGGCCCGCGACGTGATCGCCCGTACCGGCGGGTAGCTCGACCGCAGCGGCCGGGCCTCCTACGATGCCCGCAGTGCCCCGCACCATCGCCGACCTCGGCCCCCACGTCGCCGCCCGCTACCCCTACCCGTCGCGCTTCGAGACGGTCAACGGCTGGCGCATGCACTATGTGGACGCCGGCCCGGCCGAGGCGCCGCCGGTGCTGCTGCTGCACGGCAACCCGACGTGGGGCTACCTGTGGCGCGACGCCATCCCGCCGTTGCTCGAGGCCGGGTTCCGGGTGATCGTGCCGGACCAGATCGGTCTCGGGCCTGTCCGAGCACCCCCACCTGGCCGCGGCCCACAGCCTGGAGAACCACGCCGCCAACCTGGTCGCCCTGGTGGACCGCCTCGATCTGGGCGGGCTGCTGGTGGTGTGCCACGACTGGGGCGGGCCCACCGGCCTGGGCATGGTGCTCGCCCGCCCGGACCGGGTCGCGGCGCTGGCCATCATGTCGACGTGGGCGTGGCGCTCGCCGTCGGCGACGTTCCACCGTCGCATCTCACCGTGGCGGGTGATGCACGCCCCGCTCGTCGGGCCGTACGTGCTCGGACGCCACGGCGGCATGCCCGGCCGCGGGATCCACCTCTCGGTGGTGGACCGCGACCGCTACGGCCGCGAGGGCCGGGCCGCATACGAGGCGGTGGTACCAGACCCCGACGACCGGCGCCTCACCTGGCTGTGGCCCCGCGCCATCCCCATCGGCGAGCCCACCGACACCACCGGGGCGTACTTCGAGTGGTTGGAGGCCGGGGTGCGGCCGCTGCGCCGGCCCACCACGCTGATCTGGGGTCGGGAGGACGACGTGTTCGCCATGGATCCGTTCCTGCACACGTGGCAGCAGTGGTGGCCCCACGCCGAGGGCCCGCACCTGGTGACGGGCCGGCACTTCCTGCAGGAGGACTCCGGCGCCGAGATCGGGGCGACCCTCGCCGAGTTCGCCGGCCGGGTGTTGCCGCCGGTCCGGGCCGACGGGAGCCTGCGGTGAGCGGGCGCGACGTGCGGGTGGCGACCGGTGGACGCCCTGCGGGCCATCGGGCCGTGCCGTTGCTGGCCGAGCCGGCGCTCGACCACTATCCGGAGTACGCCGGCTTCCTGGCCACGGTGTTCGGCCTCGACGCCGACCCGTTCGGCCCGCCCGGGGTGCTGACCGTCGGCGGCCGCCCCTACGAGCTCACCTTCCTGGGGCGCTCGGGCCGTCCGTTCCCGTGCGGCGTCGAGCTCGCCGCGCTGGTGCCGGGGCTCGAGCCGCTCGACACCGAGGTCGCCGACCGTGACGTGTGGGCCATCCTCGAATGGGTCACCGCCGGCGTGGGCGCACCGTGGAGCGTGGAGGCGCTGCGGACCACCGGCCGCATCTACCGCGTCCCCGCCGCGGAGGACTGAGCGGTATGGCCACCGGACCCTTCGCCGCCTACTTCGAGGCCAAACAGGCCCGCCACAACGACGCGGTTCCCGACGTGCTGCGCACCGCCTCGGCCCAGCGGCTGGTGAGCCGGGCCGACCGCACGATGTGGCTCACCATCGCCGGCGGGTTCGCGCTGTGCGTCCTGGCCGGCATCGGGGTTGGCTCGGTGTGGCCCTATGTGGTCGCCGCGCTGGTCACCCTGGCCGGCCTCGTCGCCGGGGCCGCCATGGTGATCCGCCTCAGCCGCCTCGAACGCCCGGACTGAGCCAACCGGCCGTCGCCGCACCGTGATGGTGGAGGTGGCGCCCTCGCGCCCGGCGTGCTCAGCCGCGCATGCTGCGGCGGGCGCCGGCGGGGTTGGGCGTCGGGCCGTAGTACCCCGAGGTGAACCCGGGCTCGGCGGTGAACTCGATGGCGGCGGCATCGGCCATGAACCGGCGTTGCAGCGCCACGAGACGATCCTCCGCCTCGTAGTCGTAGGGGTCCTCCAGCACCCGGTCCACCCCGGCGGAGTCCCGGCCGAGGTGCTCGATCTGCCAGCGGATGGTGCGCCGGTGCGCCTCGATCGGATCGACGAGGTCCGCATAGCCGAGCTCGTCGCGGATCAGCGAGGCGTCGACCACGCGGTGGTGGGTGGTGTCGTTCTGGATGATGGAGCGCGCCGGCCGGCCGGCCGGGTCTGGCACCGAGACGACCTCCATGCGGTGGCCGACCTCGTCCATGACGAGCTCGGCCAGCTGGGCGACGGTCAGCTGGTAGTCGTCGGTGATGTTGTACGCCCTCCCGGCCGAACGGTCGATCTGGTCGACCGCGAGCAGCACGCCGTGGGCCGCGTTCTCCACGTAGGCGTGGCTGAACAGGGTCAGCCCGCCGTCGGGCAGGATCAGGTGCGGGCGACGGTCCAGCGCCCGCTTCACGATCGGCCACTCGCGTGGCACCACCTGGTTCGGCCCGTAGATGTACGGATAGCGGAAGTGGGTGGCGTCCGGGTGCTTGTCGAAGACCAGCTGCTCGCTCAACCAGATCTTGCGGATCTTGTCGGTCGCCTCGTCACCCACGCCGGCGTCGGACTCCCGGCTCAGCACCTTCATACCGCTCGGTGTGGCGGCGGCGGCGTCGGCGAAGCCCTTGTAGACGGGGATGCCGCCGATGGAGAACAGCCGCGGTGTCCGCCCCACCAGCACGTCCACGATCATGCGCAGCCGGCCGTACATGGCGAACACCACATCGAAGGTGCGCTCCCCCAACCCGTCGCGGACCGAGGCCTCATCGAAGGGATCGCAGTGGATGTGCGGCACCGCGCTCATCGGCGGCAGCGCGTCCACCTCGTGGCGGCCGGTGTGCAGCACCGTCACCCGATGACCCCGCTCGAACAGCCCGTTGACGATGAGCGGCCCGCTGGGCCCCGTTCCCCCGATGACCAACACGTCCATCGCCGGCACCCTACCGGCCGCCGCGCCCGCGTGCCGCAACCCGCCTACGATGCGGTCTGTGCTCTACGAACTGCGGATCTACACCGCGATGCCCACCAAGCTGCCCAACATCATCGCCCGCTTCCGCGATCACACGCTGAAGCTGTTCGAGAAGCACGGCATCCGCAACGTCGGCTACTGGACCAACCTCGTGGGCGGCGCCAACGACGAACTGTGGTACATCATCGCCTTCGAGGACATGGCGCACCGGGAGCGGGCCTGGAACGCGTTCATCGCAGACCCCGAGTGGTTGTCGGTGCGGGCCGAGACCGAGAAGGACGGCCCGATCGTCCATCACCTCGAGAACCGCTTCCTCAGCCCGACGGACTTCTCGCCGCTGTCCTGAGCGATCCCGATCGACCCCTCCCCATACCAGACGGTACGGGGAGGGACCATCGGTCAGCGGGCGGAGGCGACGGCCTCGGCCCAGTTCCGCAGGTGCACATCGAAGTCCCGGCTGGGGATGCCGGCGCCGACGACGAACTCGTCCACCCCGAGCGCCTTGGCCTCCGCCGCCTTGGCGGCCACCTCGTCGGGTGTCTCCGAGCCGATCGGCAAGCCGACCCGCAGGCTCCAGCCCGGGCCCTGCGCTCGGCCCTCTTCGTCCATGATGGCGCGCAGCTTCGCCAGGTGCGCCTCGAGCTCCACCCCGGCCCACCAGCCGTACCAGCCGTCGCCCAACCGGGCGGCGCGTCGCATGGCCGCCGGCGAGTCCCCGCCGACGATGATGGGCACGGTGCCCTTCGTCGGCGCCGGCCGCAGCACGGCGTTCTCGAACTGCACGAACTCACCCTGGTAGGCGGCGATGTCGTTGCCCCAGGCGGCCCGGATCGCCTCGACGTACTCGTCGGCCCGCTTGCCCCGGCGCTCCCACGGGATGCCCAACGCGGCGTACTCCTCGTCCGACCAGCCGATGCCGATGCCGAGGTCGAAGCGCCCGCCGCTGATGTGGTCGAGGGTCATGACCTCCTTGGCGGTGAGCAGCGCCGGCCGCTCGGGCAGGATCAGCACGCTGGTGGCGGTGCGCATGGTCGTGGTGACCATGGAGGCCACCGCGCACACGAACAGCGGGTCGTAGAGCCCGATGTTGGGCGGGAACGACGGGTTGCCGTCGGGCGTGTAGGGGTACTTCGAGTCTTAGCGAGCGAAGAACACGACGTGCTCCGGTGCGTAGAGGCAGTCGAAACCGACCTCCTCGGCGGCGACGGCGTACTCCTTGAGGAAGCCGATGTCGCGCTTCGGCGAGCCGCCGAACGTTCCCGTGATCCCGATCTTCATGGCAGTTCTCCCCCGAGCGGCGCGGTGGGGGGACCCTACCGCGCCGCAGCGGGGCGGTTCACCAGATCGCGTCGGCGACCCGGAGCTCGATCAGCTGTTCCTCGGTGTAGCCCAGTTCGCCGAGCACCGCGTCGGTGTCCTCGCCGTAGCCGGAGGCCACGCCGCGGGTCCCGTTGAAGGCGTCGATGTCGAACGGCACGGGGATGCCGACCGAGCCGTCGGGGTACTGCGCGATGTAGCCGTTGGCCACAATGTGGGCGTCGGTGGCCAGTTCGTCGTAGCGGCGCACGGGCGACACCCACAGCCCCGCGGAGCGGAACAGCTGCCACCAGTGCTCGGTCGGCTCCTGCCGGAACCGATCGATCAGCAGCGGCACCACCTCGGCGTTGTTCTCGATGACATCGGTCAGGGTGGCGAAGCGCGGGTCCTCGAGCAGGTGGGCGAGGTCCATGGTGTGCGCCACCCGTTTCCACTGCTCGTCGAGCACCGCGCCGATGGAGATCCAGCCGTCGGAGGTCTGGTAGACGCTCAGCAGCGGGCTGGCCGCCTTGCGCAGGTCGAAGCGGGCCATGCGCTTGCCCAGGTTGGCGGCGAAGCCGATACCGAAGGTCTGCAACCACATCATGGTCTGCACCTGCGAGGTGCCCACCACGGAACCGGTCCCGGTGAGGGATCGCTTGACCAAACCGGCCAGTATGGCGGAGGCGAGGTTGGAGCCGGTGGCGATGTCGCTGAGCGCACCCGGCGGGTAGTGCGGCTCCTCGGTGGTGGAGACCAGGTCCATGAACCCCGAGTAGGCCATGCCGACGGTGTCCTGGCAGGGGTCGTTGGCGATCTCACCGGCGAAACCGAACCCGGCACCGCGGGCGTAGACGAGCCGAGGGTTGACGGCCAGCAGGGTGGCCGGATCGGCGCCGAGGCGGTCGATGGCGCTGCCCCGCAGGTTGGTCACGAACACGTCGGCCTGCTCGATCAACCGGTGGAACACCGGCCGGCCACCGTCGGAGGCGATGTCGAGCGCGATGCAGCGCTTGCCTCGGTTGAGCAGGGCGAAGATCCAATCGGCGCCGGCCTGGTCGAGTTGGATGCCGTACATGCCGGCGTAGGTGCGAAACGGATCCTGTGATCCGACCGGTTCGATCTTGGTCACCTCGGCGCCGAGGTTGGCCAGGATCAGCCCGGCCAGCGGCCCCTGCGCGTACATCGAGATCTCGACGACCTTCAGCCCCTCGAGCGGTGCGTCCCCCACGGTTGCCTCCCCCTTTGCGCCGGCACCGGCGCGCCGCGCCCAGCATGACCGATCCGGCGGATGTTCGGGGCCTGGGGGGCGTTCCCTACACTTGTCGGCCATGACCCAGGGCGCTGACAACGACGGTCCGTACTACGACGAGTTCACCAAGGGCATGACGATCCCGTCCCTGCCGCCGGTGACGGTGACGGAGGCGGACAACGTCGCCTATCGCATGATCACCGGTGACCAGCACCTGCCCGCCGCCGACCGCGGCCTGGCGGCCCGCCTCACCGGGCGGGACGCGGGCATGATCTACCCGGCGCTGGCCATGCAGTACTCGATCGGGCAGACCACGAACGCCACCCGCCGGGCCGTCGCCAACCTCTACTACCGCTCGGTGCGGATCCTGCGCACCGTCGAGGTGGGCGAGACGTTGCGCACCACCGCCACCGTGCTGGGGCTGGCCGACGGCAAGCCGAAGGACGGCCAGCATCGCGGCAAGGTGTGGCTCGGCATCGAGACGGTGGGCGACAACGGCCCGGTGGTCCGCTACGAGCGCTGCGCGCTGGTCGCCGCCCGCCACGGCTCGCCCGGCCACGCCGACACCATCCCCGGCCCGTCCGACCCGGTGCCGCTGGCCGAGGTGGCCCAACTGGTCCCGTCGTGGGATCTGTCGGTCCTGCCCCGGACCGAGTGGACGGTGGGCGAGACCCGAGCCGACGCCATGCGCGACCACGTCGATCTCGCCCCTTCGCTGGCTCGTATGACGTTCAACCAGGCGTTCGTGCACCGCGACGGGACCGCGTCGATCTACAAGAAGCGCCTGGTCTACGGCGGCCACGTACAGGGCCTGGCCCAGTCGTCGCTGAGCCGGGTGCTGCCCGGCATCGCCAGCGTCGTGGCCTGGGACGGCTGCGACCACGTCGGTCCCGCCTTCGAGGGCGACCTGCTCGCCTTCCGCCACACCCTGGTCGAGGAGGCGCCGGCGGCCGGTGGCCGCCTGCTGCGCTTCGAGGTGCGCGGCGCCACGGTGGATGCCGAGGGCCAGGTCGGCAACGACATCCTGGTGTGGACCCCGGTGGTCCTCGCCCCCTGATCGTTCGGGCCGGCCCGTTCAGCGCTTGCTGAACAGGTTGGCCTCGCGGTCGACCGCGGCGTACGGCACCGACCACGGCACCGGCCGCTCGGGCGGCAGGTCCACCAGGGCGGCGGCCAGCGCGGCGCGCCGGGCGCCCGCGGTGACGGTCAGGTCGGCGGGTGCGTCGCCGCCGGAGCGGATCGTCAGGGTGGGCCGCCGTCCCAGGTGGGCACCGAGGTCGTCGGCCGCCGCGTCGAGCGCCACCGTGATGAGCGTGGTGGTGGCCTCCGCCCAGCCGCGCTGCAGCGCCAACCGGGCATCGATCGCCTCGGCGGACGGTGCTCCTGGGCCGGGCAACGAACCGTGCACCACGACGACGGGCAGGCGCAGGGCGTCGCACCAGCGCAGCAGGCGGACGACCTTGTCCGCCGCGCCGGCGCCCCGCAGGCCGTCGGTCGCGTCGAGCACGATCAGCCCGGCGACGGTGCCGCCGATGCGACCGAGCCCTGTGCGGGTGGCCGGCTCCCAGCCGGGACGGGCCTCGACCCAGGTGCCGTCGTCGAGCAGGCCCGGAACCGGGGCCGGGTGGCCGGCGTCGAGCCTGGTCCCGGCGGCGGTGCCAGCGGCGGGGGCGGGGGCGGGCGGCGGCTCCCACGGGTTGGACGGCAGCAGGTCGAGCCAGCGCCCCACGGTGGCGAGCGCGCCGTCGATGTCGGCGGCGATGGCGTCGGCCAGGCCGGCCTTCAGCGCCTCGGCCCCGGCCCGCGCCGGTGCACCGCCGATCGCCAGCGACGCGTCGGGCCCGGCCAGCACGACCACGTCGGCGCCGACGGCCTCGAGGGCGGCCGCGCCGCGCAACGGCCCGGTGACGACGGCGAAGCGGGCCAGCAGCGCGGCCGCCGCGTGCGCGTGGCGCAGATCGACCCCGAGCCCGGCGGTGAGGAACTCGGCGCCGACCGCGCCGTCGGCGGGGCTCTGGGCACCGCGGATGGCCACCAACGGCGCCGCGTCGGTGCGGGCGTGCTCGCGGATGCGGCGGGCCTTGGCCGACGCGGCGGGCGAGCGGACCGCACCGATGCGATCCTCGCGGTCGGCGCTGCAGAACAGCAGCCGGCCGTTGCGGTGGCCCCAACCGGCGATCAGCCCGTCGGCGGTGATGGGCCCGTCCTCGCGGTGATCGGCGTCGTCGGCCGCATAGGAGCGGCTCTCCGCCCGGGCCAGCAGCCCGACCTCGGTGAACCCCTCGCCGCACAGGGCGTGCAGCGCGCGGCGCGCCGGGCTGGGCGCCAGGCCCGCGGCGCGATCGCGCTCGAGCACGGCGAGCAGGTCCTCCCAGCGATCCTCGTAGCGCAACACCACGCGGCGGGGCGCGGCCGGGGACTGCGACGGCGTGGGGGTCTCGTCAGCCACGGTCGAACCGTTCTGCGCCGCGATACACGTCGAGCACCTCCAACAGCCGCCCGCGGGTCTCCGCCGGTGCGATGACGTCGAGCAGGGCGCCGTCGCGCGCCGCCTGCCACACCGATGCCGCGTCCGTCGGCGCGGCGGCGAACGCGGGGCCGGTACCGGCGGGCGGCGCGTCGGGGTCGGGGCCGGCGAAGCGGGCGCGGGGCCAGGCCGCGACGACGTCGGCTCGGACCCCGACGGCGCCGAGCAGGGCGGCCGCCGGCCCGTGGGCCCGGCCCAGCACGACGACCACCTTGAGCACCGGCGCAGCCCACATCGCACGCAGGGCGCGCACCAGCTCGTCACCGGTCGGCTCGTCACCGGTCGGCTCGTCACCGGTCGGCGCGGCACGGAGGCCGGCGCTGTCGACGAGCGACAGCAACGGCAGCCGGGCCGCCGTGCACAGTTCGACGAGGCGGACCAGACCCCGGCAGGCGGCTCGGCCGAGTCGACCGCCGTCGATCGCCGGGTCCGACGCCACCACCCCGACGGGCCGGCCGCCGAGCCGGGCCAGACCGAGGCGTATGCCGCGATCGACGTCGTCGTCGAGGGCGAGCACGCCGGGGGCGTCCACGATGGCGTCGAGCACGGCGTCGATGTCATAGGCGGCGCCCGTCTCGAACGGGACCAGCTCGGTGAGCGCGGTGCCCAGCGCCGGCCCGGCCGATGGGGCGGGGTTCGGGCCGAGGTTCGCCAGGAACCGGCGGGCCAGCTCGGCGGCGGCCTCGGCGGTGGCGGCGCGGCGGGCGCGGGGGCCGTCGGTCCCGATGAGCACGGCCAGGTCGGCGCCGGCCACCGCCCACGGATCGTTGCCGATGGCGACGATCGGCACCCACGGGTCGGGCCGCACCGCCAGCGGCAACGGCGCCGATCCGGCGCCCGCTGCGGTGCCGGCCGCGTGTTGGTGCAGGTCCACCACGATCAGCGGGCTGCGGCGGCGAGCGGCAACCTCGAGGGCAGCGGTCACCGACGTGGCGCGCGCCGCGGCGTCGGCCGGCGGGACGACCACGCTGACCGGTCGGCCGTCGACCCGACCGAGCGGTACCGTACCGATCGGCATGGGCTGGAGGTCACCGGCGCTCGTCGGCTCGTCGAGCAGCGCGGTGAGCGCCTGCCCGGGGTCGGTGCTCATGCGGTGTCGAACCTCCGGCGCAGGCCGAGCGCCCGGACCCGGCGGTGCTGCGCCATGGCCAGGGCGTCGGCGAGGACCCGGCGGGTGTGCTGCGGTTCGATCACGTCGTCGATGCGGTAGTCGTAGGCCGCCCAACGCGCTTGGGACAGGTGGCGGTAGGAGCGGTACAGCTCCTGCTGGCGCTCCTCGGAGAGCTCGCCGCGCGCCAGCTCGCTGCGCAGCAGCGTGGCGACCCCGATCTCCGGGGCGGCGAGGCTGATGGAGGCGGAGGGCCACGCCACCACGTGGTCGGCGCCGACGGCCCGACCGCCGAGCAGCCAGGTCGAGTAGCCGTACGCCTTGCGCACCAGCACGGTGATCATGGGCGTGATGGCCGAGTAGGCGGTGTTCTGCAGGCGCACCACCTGGCGGAGCGCGCCCTCCCGCTCGGACTGCGGGCCGACGACGAAGCCGGGTTGGTCCTGCAAGAACACCAGCGGGATGTTGTAGGCGTTGCAGATCTGGGCGAAGCGCACCGCCTTGACGACCGCCTTGGTGTCCACGATCCCGCCGAGGTGGCGGGGCTGGTTGGCGACGATGCCGACGGTCCACCCGTCGATGCGGCCGTAGCCGGTGATGATGTTGCGGGCATAGCGGGCCCGCAGCTCCAGGAACTCGCCGTCGTCGACGATGCAGCGGATCACGGCGCCCATGTCGTAGGGCTTGCGATGGTCGAGCGGGACGAGCTCGGCCAGCTCGGGAGCGGGACGATCGGCCGGGTCGCCGCCGCGGACGCGGGGCGGCAGCTCGCGAGAGCTCGACGGGAAGTAGCCGAGGAACTGCCGCACCGCCGCGATGCTGTCGTGCTCGGTGGGCGTGACGCAGTCGATGAAGCCGGTGGCGGTGGCGTGCAGCTCGCCCGAGCCGAGGTCCTGGGTGGTGGCGGTGACACCGATGCCGCCGAGCACGACGGGCGGGCCGGCGAGGGCCATGGCCGCGGTGCCGTCGGCCAGGGTGGAGAACTCGGCGTCCATGGTCTGGAAGGAGGCGGCGCCCAGCGCGGTGCCGAGCACGGCGCACACCCGAGGGGAGCGGCCGGCCTGGCGCCACTCGGCGGCGGGTGGGTCGATGCCGTCGGTCGCCTCGTCGCCGGGGCCGGCGAACTGGGCGCCCATCATGGAGCCGAACCGGTTGGCGGATGACTCGAGCAGTGAGACCAGCGGGTAGCCGTGGTCGGCGGCGAGGTCGCGCACGTAGCGGGCTTTGCGGTTGCCGCCGGGGCCACGGGCGCCGGCGGTGATGGTGCCGTCGTCGGCGATGACGACCACCCGGCGGCCCTCCACCTGACCCCAACCGGCCACCACGCCGTCGGCAGGGGCGTCGCGAGGTGGACGACCGGGGACGTCGATGGATCCGGTGACCAGCTCGCCGAGCTCGCGGAAGGTGCCGTCGTCGAACAGCAGGGCGATGCGCTCGCGCGGCGTCAGCTTGCCCCGGCCGTGCAGGCGGGCGATGGCATCGGGCCCGCCCATCTGCCGTCCGGCGTCGCGACGGGCGTCGAGCTCGGCCAGCGCGGCGGGCCAGTCGTGCGGCGCGGCGTCGTCGGTGGCGTCCCCCGTGGACGTCGGCATCGTTCGCTTCCCCCTGGTCCCTGCGGGTCAACCTAGCGCAGGGTGAGCACACGAGCGGGAGCGCGGGGAACGACCTAGCGTCGGCGCCATGGACGATGTCTGCGCCACACCGCTGCCGCCTCCGGATCCGGAGCGACTGCGTGCGTTCTGGGCGCGGGCCCGGCGTGCGATGGGCCTGCCCGACGATGCCACCTATGTCGACGCCTGCCCGTTCGGTGACCACGTCGAGCTGGCCGATGAGCTGGTCGAGCTCGTCCTGCACGGGCCGAAGCGGGCCACTGCGACGTCGCTGGCCGAGCTGGTGGCGTCCGGCCTGCCCGTTCCGGCGGTCGGCGATCTGTGGGTCGCCTGCGACGGGCGCCAGGTCCCGCGGGCCGTGTTGGAGACCACCGATGTCCGCATCGGCCCGATGTCCTCGGTCGACGACGAGTTCGCCTGGGACGAGGGTGAGGGCGACCGGAGCCGGGCGTTCTGGCTGCGCGTGCACACCGAGTACTTCACCCGGGCCTACGCCGCGCTCGGCCAGCCCTTCCATCCCGACATCCAGGTCGCCTTCGAACGCTTCGCGGTGCGCTACACCGAGCCCTGAGCGCGGGCCGGCGAAGCAGCGGGGTCACGACGGCGGGGACTCCGACTCGAGGTGCTCGCCGGCGTGGTCGTCGAGGGCACCGGCGACGATGCGACGGAACAGGGCGACCGTGTTGCGCCGTTGCGCATCGCGCTGCTCGTCGGTCTGCTGCGACGCCGCGGCGCGGAAGCCGCTCGGTACGGCCGGTGAGGCCTGGATGTGGTCGGTCATGTCACTGCGCAGTCGAGGGGCGATGGCGAAGGCGAGCACGCCCGTGCCGTGCAGCTCGGCGTTCAGCACGCGGGTGAAGGCGGACAGCCCGGCTTTGGAGGCGGTGTAGGCGCTACCACCGGGGATCGTCCAGACCGCGGCGGTGCTGGTGACGTTGATGATGCGGCCGCTTCGCCGTTCGATCATCTGGGGCAGCACGTCTTGGCACCAGGCCATCGTCGCTTTCACGTGGATCTCGAACGCCTGCCACCAGAAGTCGAGATCGACGTCGATCACCCGGCCCAGGTTGGCCACGCCGGCGTTGTTGACGAGCACATCGATGGGACCGAGCACATCGTGCACGGCGGCGATGGCGGCGCGAGATGCCGCCCGGTCGGTGACGTCGGCGACGAACGGGACGACGGTCGCCCCGCCTTGGCGCAGGTCCTCCGCGGTGGCGTCGAGCAGGGCTCGGTTGCGCGCGACGATGGCGACGGCGGCGCCGGCCTGCACCAACTGCTCGGCGAACAGGCGGCCGACACCCTTCGCGCCGCCGGTGATGACGGCCACCTGCCCTGACAGATCCGGTCGCTCCATCGTGATCCCCTCCTCAATTCGTTGCTCTGAGCAACATAGCCGCGCTTCTCGTCATTCGAGGTGACAGAAGTTGGATGGCGGGCGGGTGGTGCCGTCGGGTTGTCGGAAGACGGGTCGTTGGTGGTGGTCGAGGTGGATGGTCCAGTGGTGGGTGTGGATGAAGACGTGGTGGCGGCGGCACAACAGCACGCCGTTGTGCACG
>JADLEF010000308.1 GCA_020846295.1 Acidimicrobiales bacterium | reverse complement strand
GCCAGCTTGACGACGAGGCGCCACCCGAAGAAGCCCGGCAGCTGCGGCGCCCGCCGCGGGATGCGCACGTAGTCGCGGGAACGGCCGTCGAAGTCGAAGAAGTCGTCGTAGCCGTCGTCGTCGTGCAGCACGGCTCGGTTGCCGCGATCGGGCTCCACCGGATCGGTCATGAGGGCGCTCCTGACGTCGCTTCCCGCCCTTCCGGACCCGGCCCGGTGGCGGCGGTGGTGGCGGCGGCGATCGACTCGGCATCGAGCCATGCCTGCAGGATCACCGCTGCCGCGAGCTGGTCGATCACCTTGCGCCGCTTGGTGCCGGCCACGCCGGCCTCGCGCAGCGAACGGTCGGCCGTCACGGTGGTCAGCCGCTCGTCCCAGGTGTGCACCGGGACCCCGAGCGCGGCCCGCAGCTGCTCCACCTCGGCCAACACACCCTGCGCGGCGATGCCGACGCTGCCGTCGAGAGCCCGGGGCAGGCCGACCACGACCCGCACCGCGTCCGCCTCGGCGACGAGGCGGGCGATCTCGCGGTGGTCGCGAGCGGGATCGCCACTGCGCTGCACGACCTCGTAGGGCGTGGCCAGCCGGCCGCCGGAATCGCACAACGCCACGCCGATGCGCCGGGATCCGAGGTCGAGCCCGACCGTGCGTCGATCAACCGGCATGCAGCGCGTTCCGGATGGCATCGAGCGCCGGATCGATCCCGGCGGCGTCCTTGCCCCCGGCCACCGCCAGCTCCTCGCCCTTGCCGCCGCCGCCCTTGATCAGGCGCGACACCTCGCCGATCAGCGCCCCCGCGTTGAGCCCGGACTCCTTGGTCACCGCCGCCACGAGCGCCACGCCCCCACCCTCGGCCTCGCCGCCGATGACCGCCGCCGCGATGCCCGCCTTGTTGCGCACCGACAGGGCCAGCTCGCGGTAGTCGTCGCGGGGCAGCCCGTCGATGCGGACCACGACCTTGCCCTCCACTGCGGCCGCAGCCAGCTCGTCGGCCCGGCCGGCGGACAGCTGTCGCTTGAGCGCCTTCAGCTCGTTCTCCAGCGCCTTGATCTGGCCGACCTTGCGCTCGGCGCCGTCGACCAGCTCATCGAGGCTGACGTTGAGCACACCCGCCACGGCCCGCAGGCTGCTCTCCGCGTCGCGCAGGCGGGTCAGCGTGTCGAACCCGGTCACCGCTTCGACACGGCGCATGTTGGAGCCGATGGAGCCCTCGGCGATGACCTTCACCGCGCCGATGTCCCCGGTCTGGCGGACGTGGGTGCCGCCGCACAGCTCGACCGAGGGGCCCGCCTCCAGCACGCGCACGATGTCGCCGTACTTGTCGCCGAAGAAGGCGAGGGCACCGAGCTCCTGGGCGTTCTCCTTCGTCGTCTCGAAGGCGCGCACCGGGTGGTTGGCAAAGACCTCGTTGGCGACCAGGTCCTCGATGTGGGCCAGCTGCTCCGGGGTGACCGAGTCGTAGTGGCTGAAGTCGAAGCGCAGGCGGTTCGGTTCGACCAGTGAGCCCTGCTGGCGGACGTGATCCCCGAGGACCTGGCGCAACGCCCAGTGCAGCAGGTGGGTGCCGGTGTGGTTGCGGCGGATGGCGTTGCGCCGTTCGACCGCCACCGCCGCGGTGGCCGTCTGGCCCGGGTAGACGGTGCCCTCGAGCCGGGCGATGTGGTGACGCACCAGACCGGGCAGGGCGTAGGTGGTGTCGCGCACCTCGATGGTGCCGGTCTCGGTGGTGATGGTGCCGGTATCGCCCACCTGGCCGCCGGCCTCGGCGTAGAACGGGCTGCGGTTGAGGAACACCCCGTCGCCGATGACGGCGACGATCTCGGCCTCGAGCTCCATGAGGTCGGACCGCGCCTGGTAGTCGGTGAGCCCGAACTGCTCGACGAGCTCCTGGTAGTCGTCGAGGTGCTCGCTGGCGGTCACGTCCTTGCGGGCATCCTTGGCCCGCTTGCGCTGGGCGGCCATCTCCGACTCGAAGCCCTCGACGTCCACCGCCACGTTGCGCTCGGCGGTGATCTCCTGGGTGACCTCGAGCGGGAAGCCGTAGGTGTCGTGCAGCTGGAACGCGACCGATCCGGCCAGGCGCCCGTCGACCGGCACCCGGGCCAGCGCCTCGTCGAGGATGGTGGAGCCGGTCTTCAGCGTCTGGCGGAACCGCTCCTCCTCCCGGGTGATGACGCCGCGCACGAAATCGTGCGAGCGCTGCAGCTCGGGGTAGTCGGTGCCCATCACGTCGACCACCGCGTCGACCATGCGCGGCATGACGAGATCCTCCAAGCCGAGGATGTAGGCGTGGCGCACGGCGCGGCGGATGATGCGGCGCAGCACGTAGCCCCGGCCCTCGTTGGAGGGGAACACGCCGTCGGAGACGAGGAAGGTCATGGTGCGGGCGTGTTCGGCGAAGATCCGGAGCGAGACGTCCTTGGCCGGGTCCTTGCCGTACACGACGCCGGAGGCGGACTGGGCCACGTCGAGCAGGCGGACGAACTCGTCGATGTCCCACACCGAATCGACACCCTGCAGCACGGTCAGCACCCGCTCGAGGCCGGCACCGGTGTCGATGGACGGCTTGGGCAGCGGGATGCGGGTGCCGTCGGGCTGCCCGTCGTACTGCATGAACACGAGGTTCCAGATCTCGACGAAGCGCTCGTCGCCACCGAAGGCGGGCCCGCCGTCGGCGCCGTGCTCCGGCCCCTTGTCCCAGAAGATCTCGCTGCACGGCCCGCAGGGACCGGTGTCGCCGGCCTGCCAGACGTGGTCCGTGTCGAGCCGTTGGATGCGGCTCATCGGCACCCCGACCTGCTCGTGCCAGATCCGCTCGGCGTCGTCGTCGCTGACGTGGACCGTCACCCACAGCCGTTCGGGATCCAGGCCGAGCTTGTCGGTGAACAGCTCCCACGCCCAGGCGATGGCCTCGGCTTTGAAGTAGTCGCCGAAGGAGAAGTTGCCCAGCATCTCGAAGAAGGTGAGGTGCCGCTTGGTGCGGCCCACCTCCTCGAGGTCGTTGTGCTTGCCGCCCGCCCGCACGCACTTCTGCACCGTGACGGCCCGCTTGAACGGCGGGATCTCCTCACCGAGGAAGTACGGCTTGAACGGCACCATGCCGGCCACGGTGAACAGCAGCGTGGGGTCGACCGGGATGAGGCTGGCCGACGGGACGGACGTGTGGCCGCGTTCGGTGAAGAACTCGACGAAGGCGCGACGAAGCTGATTGGCCTGCATAGTCGTGGCCGAGCCTACTCCAGGGTGCTGGCGCTTCGGGTGCGCCGTTCAGCGACGCAGAGCACCGATCGGGTCACGGACCTCGGCCTCGACGACGGCGTCATCCACGGCGTCATCCACGGCGTCATCGCCGCGCTCGTGCTCCTCGCCGCGCAGACGAGCGCGCAGGCGCGCCTCGGTGTCCGCCATGGCGGCTCGCCCGTCGCGACGGGCCGCATCGACGCGCTGGCCGACGTTGGTCGCCACCCGCTTGCCCACCGCCGCCGGCGCGTACTGCTCGACCACCTCGCTCGCCTTGCGCTTGGTCCAGCGCGATCCCGCCGTCGCGGCGGCTGCGCCCACCGCCATCCAGAACATTCGCTTCACGTCGGGCCTCCCGACCGGATCGTCATCGCCGGAACCGCCGCCGGGGCGGCTCGGCGGGTTGGGTTGGAACGTGCGCCGGCGCCGGCCCGGCGCCGCGGACGGACCCGATGGCCCGCCGGTTCGGTGGCGGCTCCGGCTCCGGTCCGTGACGGAGGAGCTCGGCGCCGCGCCGCACCCCCGACGCGACGGCCGCAGCCTTGATGACCGGGCCGGCCACCGTGCGGTACGTCAGCTTCGACGCGTGCTCGATGGCGTCCACCACCTGGCCGGCCCGCTCCAGCTGATCCTCGGCCCGGCCCAGCGAACGGTGGGCCTCCTCGCCGAGCCGCCCGAGCTCCTCGAGCAGCTCGGCCGCCGCCTCGTCGAGCGCGTCGGCGCTGCGCTGCAGGCGGCGGGCGGTGGCCAGCAGCCGCCAGCTGGCGTACAGCGCTGCGCTGGCCGCCGCGGTGGCCACGATCACCACCACCACCGCGGTGAGGTCGGCGACGGTCACGCGCCCCCCTCGGACGGGTCGGACGGGACCCGAGGCGGGCCGGCGGCGGGGGGACGGGCGCCGGGCCGGCGCTGGGCGAGGTGCGGCTCGCGTCCGTGGGAGGACGGCTCGTAGAACGTGTCGGTCACCCCGTCGGGCAGGTAGCGCTGCTCCACCCAACCGGCGGGGTCGTCGTGCGGATAGCGGTAACCGACGCCGTGACCCAGCGCGTCGGCGCCGTGGTACCCGCTGCCCCGAAGGTGCGGCGGCACGCCTGCGGTGGGGCGGCTGCGCACCACCCGCTGCGCCGCCCCGAGGGCCGTGGTGACCCGGTTCGACTTGGGCGCGGAGGCCAGGTAGACGACGGCGTGGGCCAGGTTGAGCTGCGCCTCGGGCAGCCCGACGAACTCCACGGCGCGAGCGGCGGCATCCGCCACGATGAGGCCCATCGGGTCCGCCATGCCGACGTCCTCCGACGCCAGGATGACCAGACGGCGGGCGATGAAGCGGGCGTCCTCCCCCGCCTCCAGCATGTGGGCCAGCCAGTACAGCCCGGCGTCCACGTCCGAGCCGCGGATCGACTTGATGAGCGCGCTGGCCACGTCGTAGTGCTGATCCACCCCGTAGCCGATGACCTTGGTGCCGAGTGCGTCGACCGCGTCCTGCACGGTGATGCGCACCCCGTCGAGGCGTTGACGGGGGCCGGCCCGGGCGAGCGCCAGCGCACCGGCCACCTCGAGCGCCCCGAGGGCGTGGCGGGCATCGCCGTCGGCCACGTCGGCCAGGTGGTCGAGCGCGGCGTCCTCGGCGTCGACGCCGAGCTCCACGATGCCCCGCTCGAGCAGCACCCGGATGGCCTCGGCCCGCAGCGGTTCGAGCCGGAACAGCGACGAGCGGGACAGCAGCGGCGGGTTCACCTCGAAGTAGGGGTTCTCGGTGGTCGCCCCGATCAGCGTGAGCAGGCCGGACTCGACCGCGGGCAACAGGGCGTCCTGCTGCGCCTTGTTGAAGCGGTGCACCTCGTCGAGGAACAGGATCGTGCCCTGGCTGTGCTCACCGAGGCGGCGTTGGGCGCCGGCGATGACCTCCCGCACGTCCTTCACGGTGGCGGTGACCGCCGAGAGCTGCACGAACACCGAGGACGACGCCTCCGCCACCAGGCGGGCCAGCGTGGTCTTGCCGGTGCCGGGTGGGCCCCAGAGGATCAGCGAGCTCAGGCGGTCGGTGTCGACCAGGGCCCGCAACGGGCGACCCGGCCCGAGCAGCGCCTCATGGCCCACCACGTCCTCGAGGCGGCGCGGCCGCAGGCGCTCGGCCAACGGCGCCCGGCGGTCGAGTTGGCGGACCGCAGCGGCACCGAAGAGGTCGTCGGGCCCACTCACGGGAGGGCATCCTACGAGATGCACCATTCGTGACGAGACGTGGTAACGATGCGTCGACTCGGTCGCGAAGCGTCAGCGGAAGCACCGGATCTGCTCGCCGATCGATAAGAATGGTCAACCTGTGGGAACGTGGCTCGGGCGCATCGGTCTGGTTTGGCTGTTGGCATCGATGCTGACCATGTTCGCCCTCAGTGCCCTCGTCTTCCTCGGATCCCGCCGAAAGCGGCTGAGCGAGGCGGGACCGAAGTACCTCACGTTCGACGCGCCGGCGCAGCTGTACCAGCTCAGCCCCCGTCGCGGCAGCGAGTACGAGTCCTATGCCGAGCCGGCCATCAGCCACCCGGTGAGCGCGGACAGTGGCGCACTGGACCGGCTCTTGGCCGGGGTCGCCCTGCCCTGCGAGCTCGAGCGCCTGCACCTCGAGGGTGAGGACGAGCGCGAGCGGATGGCGTTCCACACCAAGGGCTACGAGCCCCGCGAGGTGGCGGTGTCCGTGGTGGACGAGCTCGAGCGCATGGGGATGGACATCGAGCCGCTGTCCTACACCGAGGCACGCGCCTTCCGTGACGGCTTCGAGATCGCGGTGTCCATCTTCACCGAGCCGAACCGGGTGATCCGAGACCGTCGCCTCGCCTTCCCCGGCGCCGACCCCCGCAGCGTGGTCATCGAGTTCAGCGTCGTCTGATCGGCGGCGCCGGCCCCACGGGCCCCTTCGCCGCCGGCCGGGCCCGTCAGGCCTTGGGCAGCAGGCGAAGCCCCAGCTCGTTGAGCTGCTTCTGGTCGATCTCGGAGGGGGCGTTGGTCAGCGGGTCCAGACCGGACTGCGTCTTCGGGAAGGCGATGACCTCCCGGATGTTCTCCTCGCCGGACAGCAGGGCCACCAACCGGTCGATGCCGAAGGCGAACCCGGCGTGCGGCGGGGCGCCGAAGCGGAACGCATCGAGCAGGAACCCGAACTTGCGCTGCTGCTCCTCCGGCCCGATGCCGAGCAGCTCGAAGACCCGCTGCTGCACGTCACCCCGGTGGATACGCACGCTGCCCGAACCGAGCTCCCAGCCGTTGAGCACCAGGTCGTAGGCCTGCGAGCGGGCGGCCAGCAGCACGTCGGAACCGGGCACCGGCTCGCCGAGCGCACCGAGGGAGTCGATGTCCTCGGGGTGGGGCATGGTGAAGGGATGGTGCGCCGGGATCGGTCCGCCGGTCTCGGGGTCCACCCCTTCGAACAACGGGAAGTCGACCACCCACAGGAAGTTGAGCCCTCCCTCGTTGACGGGCGGCTTGCCCAGCTGGAGACGCAGCAGTCCCAGCACGTGCCACACCACCGACCGCTCGTCGGCGACGAGGTAGAGCAGGTCGCCCGGCTGGGCCTCGGTGGCGGTGACGATGGCGGCCAGCTCGCTCTCGGAGAGGAACTTCGCCACCGGCGAGTTGAGCGTGCCGCCCTCCTCGACCCGCATCCACACCAGCCCCTTGGCACCCCACCGCTTGGCGTTCTCGGTCATCTCGTCGAGCTGCTTACGGGTGCGGCCGGCGCCGCCGGGCTCGCGCACCGCTTTCACGCACGGCGCCCGGAAGGCGTTGAACTCGGTGGCGGTGAACAGCGGGGTGAGCTCGATCAGCTCCATGCCGAAGCGCACGTCGGGCTTGTCGGAGCCGAAGCGCTCCTGCGCCTCGAGCCAGGTCATGTCGCCGAGGAACGCCGGGCGGGACCCCGTCACCGCTTCCGCCGCGGCGAGGACGGCCTCGGTGATGAACCGGCGCACGTCGTCGCCGGAGACGAAGGAGGCCTCGGCGTCGAGCTGGGTGAACTCGAACTGGCGGTCGGCTCGCAGGTCCTCGTCACGCAGGCAGCGGGCGATCTGGTAGTAGCGGTCCATGCCGCCCACCATCGACAGCTGCTTGAACAGCTGCGGGGACTGGGGCAGGGCATAGAACGAGCCGGGCTTGAGGCGGCTGGGGACGACGAAGTCCCGGGCGCCCTCCGGGGTGGAGGCGATCAGCATGGGCGTCTCGATCTCCAGGAACCCCTGGGCCTCCATGCTCTGGCGCACCACCGAGTTGACCTTGGCCCGGGTGCGCAGGTTGCGCTGCAGCCGATCCCTGCGCAGATCGAGGTAGCGGTAGCGCAGGCGCTGGTTCTCGTCGACGTCGATGCGGTCCGACAGCGGGATGGGCGGCGGCTCGGCGGCCGAGAGCACCTCCACCTGGCACTCGGTGATCTCGACCTCGCCGGTGGCGATCTCGGCGTTCTCGTTGCCGGCGGGCCGGCGGCTGACCACGCCGGTGACCCGCAACACGTACTCGTTGCGCACGTCGACCGAGCCGTCCACCACGCACTGCACGACCCCGGTGCGATCCCGCAGGTCGACGAAGGCGAGGCTGGCGCCGTGCTCGCGCCGACGGGCCACCCAGCCGCACAGCGACACGGTGCTGCCGATGTCCGCGGCGGTGAGCTGGCCGCAGTAGTGGGAACGCATGGAGGTCTGAGCGGCATCGGTCACGGGCAGAGACGCTAGCGGCTCGGACGGCCCGCTCCCCCGATCCGTTTCGGGGCCGGCGAGCCGGATACCGACAGGTATCAGCCGGCGGTTCCCAGCAGTCCTTGCACGGTGCGCACGGCGTCGGCCCGGGCGACGCTGCGCTGCTCGCCCTCGACGCGCAGCGGGCGCACCGCGACCACGCCGGCCTCCTGCTCCTGGGAGCCGATGATGATCGCCACCTTGGCGCCGCTGCGGTCCGCAGCTTTCATCTGGGACTTCATCGAACGGCCGTCGAAGGCCCGATCGGCGCCCAGGCCGGCCCGGCGCAGCTCGTCGACGAGCACCAGCGAGTCGGTGCCCGCCACCGTGCACACGACGAACACGTCGACCGCTGATGGCGGCGGGGCGAAGACCCCTTCGGCGTCGCAAGCGAGCAGGATGCGGTCCACCCCGAGGGCGAACCCGACACCGGGGACCGACGGTCCCCCGAGGTCGGCGACGAGCCCGTCGTAGCGGCCGCCGCCGCCCACCGCGTTCTGGGCTGCGTCGAGCGCCTCGGCGGCGAACTCGAAGGTGGTACGGGTGGAGGAGGCGAGGCCGCGCACCAGCCGGGGCGACAGCTCGTAGGGGATGGCCAGCGCGTCGAGCCCGGCCCTGACCCGGGCGAAGTGCTCGCCGTCCTCGTCGGAGAGGTGCTCCACCATGGCCGGCGCGGCGGCGACCACCTCGGCGTCCTCGGGCCGTTTGGAGTCCAGCACCCGCAGCGGGTTGACCTGGAGCGTCTCGCGCGACTGGGCGGAGAGCGCATCGACGTTGTCCTCGAAGTGCCGGCGCAGGGCGGCGGTGTAGTCCGCCCTGCCCTGACCGTCACCCAGCGAGTTGACCAGCAGCTTGACCTGGCGCAGCCCGAGTTGCTCGTAGAACCGCCAGGCGAGCGCGATCACCTCGACGTCCACGTCGGGATCATCGGTGCCCAGCACCTCGGCGCCGACCTGGTCGAACTGGCGGTAACGGCCCTTCTGGGGGCGCTCGTAGCGGAAGTTGGACCCGGCGTACCACGCCTTCCACGGGGTGGCGGGACGATGCTGGGCGAAGATCCGGCACACCGAGGCGGTCTGCTCCGGTCGCAACGCCTGGCGGGCCTCGCCCTCGCGCTCGGCGAGGAGGAACATCTCCTTGCGCACCACGTCGGTGGCCTCGCCCACCCGTTCGAACACGCCGAGGTCCTCGAACATCGGCGGGATCACCGCCGCGTAGCCCGCCTGTCCCGCCGCCTCGGCGAAGCGCTGCACCAGCAGCCTCCACCGTTCGGATTCGGGAGCGAGGATGTCGCGGGTGCCGCGGGGGGCTTGAAAGCTGTCGGCCACGGCGCACGACGTTACCGGTGCCCGCTCCCCCGCTCCGAGTCGGTTCAGCAGACGCGGCCGGTTCAGCGGACGCGGCCGGTTCAGCAGACGCGGCCGGTTCAGCGGTAGTGGCTGGTGAGCGACTCCCGGTACGCCTTGTCGCCGATCCACCCGGCGTCGTAGTCCGCCGCCGCCTTCACCTGATCCCGCGTGCAGCGCAGGTACACCTTCTGCTCGTCGTGGTCGACGCTGGTGATGGTGCCGGCCGGCAGCAGGCGCTTGCGCCCGAAGATCCACCAACCGGTGTCCACCACGAGGGCCCCGGCACCGGCCTCCTCGGTGGTCTCGTCGATCTTGCCGATGCTGCCGTCGCTGGCCTCGACGTCATAGCCGATGAGGCTGCGGCGGTCGATGTTGTCGGTGGTGCCCTTGGCATCGTCGAACGCGATGTCGGGCCAGGTCCACAGATCCATGGCGGAACCTCCTGCGCTGCGGGCCGGATCGCCACCGGCGCGTCGCCGCAGGTGCTACCCCGCCGAACGTCGCAACCAAACAGGTTTGCGCCGCATACCGATAGGTATGGGGTCGGTCAGCTCGCCTGGGGTCGGGCCATCCGGCCGGCGCCCGCCGGCCGTTGCTCGCCGCCGGGCATCACCCGGCGGGCGTCGTACACGCTCTCGATCGACTGCACGGCGGCGATGGCCGACTGCAGGTGGGACGGGTCCCCCACCTCGAAGTCGAACCGCATCTTGGACACCCGGTCGGGGCCGGTCAGCGTCTGACAGGCGAGGATGTTGATGTGGTAGTCGGCCAGCACGGTGGCCACATCGCGCAGCAGGCGGGTCCGGTCGATGGCCTTCACCTCGATCGACACCAGGAAGTGCGACGTGTGCTCGTTGCCCCACTCCACCTCGAGCAGGCGGCCGGACTGGGCGCCGGCGAGGGACACGGCGTTGGCGCAATCCGCCCGGTGCACCGACACGCCGCGCCCGCGGGTGTGGAAGCCGATGATCTCGTCATCGGGCACCGGGGTGCAGCAGCGGGCCAGCCGGACGAGCACGTCGTCCATGCCTTCGACGTGCACGCCGACCGAGGCGCGCCGGCGGTCGGGCCGCTCCGGGTCGAGCACCTTGCCCGACAGCTGTACCTCCTGGTCGGGGGCGCCCTTGGACAGCCAGCGCCGAGCGCGGGAGGCGACGAGGCGGGCCGGCATCTTGCCGCCGCCGACCGACCGGTACAGCGCGTCGAGGTCGGCGAAGTTGAGGTCCTCGGCGACCTGGCCCAGCACGCCGGTGCCCATCAGCTGCTGCACGGGGAGGCCGGCCACCCGCAGGGCGTTCTCGATCTCCTCCCGGCCGTTCTCCAGCTCGTC
>JADLEF010000307.1 GCA_020846295.1 Acidimicrobiales bacterium | reverse complement strand
GCCGGTTACCCGACGCACCCGCGCCATCGGCGAGGGCGTCGAGAGCGGCCTCGGCGTCGAGCAGCGCGGCGAGCTCGGGGTTGCGGGCCCGCCAGCGGCCGATCCGCCGGCCGGCCGCAGCATCGAGGGCGAGCTGCTGGTAACCGTCGACCCCGATGGTCAGCTCGACCGTGGAGTACGTGATCCGGTGATCAAGCTGCCACCCGAACACGCCGTAGGCCCGTTCGGTGATGAGCGTCCGCTCGGCCTCGGTGAGGAAGGCCGTCTCCAGCTCACTCGCCACGTGCCCTCCTCCGGCCGCCGCAGCGGCGTCGCTCACGAGCGGAAACCGTACCGCGCCGTACCGTGCTCAGGCCCGCTGAGCCGCCACGGACCCGGCGGCGGTGGATGGGCGCTCATCACCGGGCGGCATGACCTTCTGCCCTGCCGCAGGCGACCGCCGAGATCGATGATCGTCCTGGGCCGTCATCGGCGCAACGAGGGAGGCCGAGATGAACGATCTCGACGTAGTCGACGAACGACGGGCGGCAGCCCGCAAGCGGGTGGAGGCGAAGCGGGAGTTCCGCAACCACGTTGCCATCTACATCATCGTCAACGCCATGCTCGTCCTGATCTGGGCGCTTTCCGGCGCCGGGTACTTCTGGCCCATCTGGCCGATGGCCGGATGGGGCATCGGCGTGGCGATCAACGCCTACACCGCGTACCTGGAGCGACCCATCTCCGAGGACGACATCCGCAAGGAGATGGAGCGCAGCCGCTGACCCGACCGCTTCGAGCCGGGGCCATCGACGCAGGCGTGACGGCGCCCCGTCTGGAGTAGGCATCGGCTTCGTCCGGGGGTGCCGATGAGCCGAGCCACCGGCCTGATCGCGGCTGGGCCGGTGAGGTCGTCCAAGGGTTCGGGCCTGCGTGTCACCCGAACCAGGGGGTCACGCACTCATAGGGGCGATCCGGCGGACCGAGTGCGCAACGGCTCGATCGATGCCTTCGGCCGCCGGACCTCACCGAACCGCGATCGGCTGCCCGCTCAGCCCTTCGGTGCCGCGTCGGGTAGCGGCCCTCCGACGAGGTCGAGCAGCGAACGCAACCGCTCGCCCCGCTCACGCAGCTCGGCCTTGAACGTCGAGTTGTCCGTGTCGGCGATCTCGTAGCGCAACTCGCGCCAGCTCGAATCGAGCACCTCCTGCAGCAGGGTGGCCTGCGCGTCGTCGAGGCGAAGTTCCATCGTGGTCTCCTTGTGATGCGGTGCTGCGGCGGGCGCTTCCGGCTCGTCGCCGGCGATCGCCACCGCGGCTCGATCTTCCAACCATGTGCATGCCCGGTCCAGAACCGATCGACACCCGCGTCGACGCCGTTCGCCCGGAAGCGGGCGCCGGAGGGCAGGGCCGGTCAACGGCGTCGCCGCTGACCCCGCCCGGACAGCTGATCCGACACGACCAGCAGCACCGCCGCACCGACGAAGGCGATGAGGACGCTGCGCACGCTGAACTCGTTGATGCCCTCGTCACCGGCAGCCTTGAACAGCGCTCCGCCGAGCAGTCCGCCCACGATCCCGATGACGATGGTGCCCAGGCAGCCGGGCGTGCTTCGCCGCGTGACCGCCTTGGCCAGGGCCCCGGCGACGAACCCGATCACGACCCATGACAGCCAGCTCACGATGGCGACGCTACCAACCGCCCCCGGGACCGGCCGGTCACCAGCGCCCGTGCCCGTGGATCGCCGCTCACCGCGCCGGGTCCACGATCCAGCCCGCCACATCGACGATCACGTGCGGCCGACCGACGCCCTCCCAGTGCAGGGCGAACCCTCATGGCCGGCTGCTCCCGGCGTCGGCGGTCGGCCGCCGATCCCGCGTGGCACGCTCGCTGCGACGCTGCACCACCTGCAGGGCGCCCTGCAGCGCCATGATGCTGGCCACGGTGAACCCGACGATCACCGCCGCGCCCTCGAGCGTGGGCAGCTGCAAGGCGTACAACCGACGCAGCGGCGCGGCGGCGAGCACCACTGCGAACAGGGCGGCCAGCACGGCGAGCAGCACCGCCTCGAAACGGTCCAACGGCCGTACCAGGCGGTACAGGATCCACAGCGCGATGGTGATGAGGGTGAACGTCGAGGTGGTGCGCGCCTGTTCGAGCGTCAGGTCGAACACGGGCGAGCGGCTGGACCAGTACGCGGTCAGCGTCACCAGCGCTGCGACCAGACCGGCCGGTACGGCGAAGCGGATCACCCGGGACAGGTAGCCCGCCTGGCACGGTCGATCGGTGGAGCGGAAGCTCAGCACGAAGGCCGGCACGCCGACGGTCAGCTCCGACACGAGGCTCATGTGGCGGGGCAGGAACGGGAAGACCGAGCCGGACAGGCCGATGGCCAGCGCGAACACGGTGGCATAGACCGTCTTGGTGACGAACAGCGCCGACACCCGCTCGATGTTGGCGATGACCCGGCGCCCTTCGCCCACCACCGCCGGCAGGTGGTCGAAACGGCCGTCGAGCAGGACCAGCTGGGCGACCGCCTTGGTGGCGGCGGTGGCGGTGTCCATGGCGATGCCGATGTCGGCCTTCTTCAGCGCCGGGATGTCGTTGACCCCGTCGCCTGTCATCGCCACCACGTGGCCGGCGCGCTGCAACGCCTCGACCAGCTCACGCTTCTGTTCGGGCAGCACCCGGCCGAACACCGCGGTCCGTTCGGCCACCTCGTCGAGCGGGCCCTCCACAGTGCGCAGGTCGACGGCCTGGTCTGCTCCGGGGACACCGACCTGTCGGGCCACCGCGGACACCGTCATGGCGCTGTCACCGGAGATGACCTTGATGGTGACGTGCTGGCGGGCGAAGTAGGCCATGGTCTGCGCCGCGTCGTCGCGGACCTGCTCGCTCAGCACGAGCAGACCCGCCGGTCGCAGGGCGCGAGGCAGCTCGACGCCGGCCCCGTCGCGCGGCTCGGAGGCGTGGGCGACGAGCAGGACGCGCCTGGCCGCCGCGGTCGCCTGCTCGACCCGACCGCGCACCTCGGCCGCCACCACCGCCGGCGCCGCCTCGAGCAACACCTCGGGTGCGCCGAACAGCCAGGTCCCCTGGCCGGCGAAGCTGGCCGCGCTCCACTTGCGGGCCGAGGAGAACGCCACCCGATCGAGCACCGGCCAGGGCGGGGCCGACGGGAGCAGCGCGGCGACGACCTGCATGGTCGATGTCGGGCTCTCCTCGGCGTGGGCCAGCGCGGCGAGGGCGTCGCGCAGCTCGTCGTCGCCGTACCCGTCGAGCGCCTCGATGGCCTCGACCGTGAGCCGGCCGGTGGTCAGCGTGCCGGTCTTGTCGACGCACAGCACGTCGACGCGGGCCAGGCCCTCGACGGCGAACAACTCCTGGACGACGACGTGATGGCGGGCGAGTCGGCCGATCGCCACCGCCATGGCGAGGCTGGTGAGCAGGACCAGCCCTTGCGGCACGAGGCCGACCACACCCGCCACCGCGGACACCAGCCCATCGGCCACGCCGGTGCTCGCCCGCAGCGGGCTCCACAGCAACAGCGACGCCATCGGGACCAGCAGCCAGCCGACGACCCGCAAGATCCGCTCGACGCCCGTGCGCAGCTCGGATCGGGTCAGCACGAACTGTCTGGCCTGGGCGACCAGCTGGTGGATGCGCGCATCCGGGCCGACCCGCACGGCCCGGACCCAGGCGCCACCGGCGACGACCGCGCTGCCGGAGAGCACCTCGTCGCCCACCCGCTTGGGCACCGGGTCCGACTCCCCGGTCAGGGAGGACTCGTCGAGCTCGAGGCCGGCCCCATCCACGACCACCGCGTCGACGGGGACCTGGTCACCCGCCTGCAACCGGACCAGGTCGTCGAGCACCAGCTCGTGGGGCGCCACGGACCGCTCCGCACCATCCCGGACGACGGTGACCGACGGCGTGACGAGGACGCGGAGCCGGTCCAACGTCCGCTTGGCCCGGATCTCCTGGACGACGCCGATCCCGGTGTTGAACACCAGTACGAAGGCGAACAGCGCGTCGATCGGCTCCCCCACCGTGATCACCACCGCGGCGAGCACGGCGAGGATGGCGTTGAAGCGGGTCAGCACGTTGGCCCGCACGATGTCGCGGTAACGGCGCGACGTACGGTCCGGCATGGTGTTGTGCCGGCCCGTCGCCCGGCGCTCGACCACCTCGGCCGAGGTCAACCCCTCCAGCAGGGGCCGCGCCGCGCCCGGCACGGTGGCCGCGCTACTCGACATCCAGCGCCGGGATCACGGCGACCGGGCAGGGCGCATGGGCGAGGACGTGACGCAGCGCGGGAACGGCGGCGAGATCCGCCAGGTCGCCCCGGTGGACGCCGACGACGAGCAACGATGCCGCCCCGGCGGCGTCGACCAGCCGAGGACCGGCCCGACCCGAGGCCGTGTGCCACGTGATCGGCAGTGGGGCGTCCGCGGCCGCACGCACCTCGGCGGCGAGCTCGGCGAGGTCCTCCTCGGCCCAGTCCTTCAAGGCGCCCGGATCGATGGTGTAGGCGAGCAGCTCGACCAGGCCCTCGGCGCGCAGCAGCGACGGCAGCCCGACGGTGCGCACCAGGCTGAGCCCCATGCCGCGGGCGCGGGCGAGGTCGGCGGCCCAGTGCAGCGCGGCCCGGCCGGCCGGACCGTGTCCGAGGCCGACCACGATGCGCTCACCGCGCTCGAGACGGCGGGCCGGCTGCTCGTGCACCACGATCACCGGGCGGGTGGCGTGGCGGACCAGGGCCGCGGTCACATGGCCGACGGTGCTCGCCGCGGGTCCGCTCCGGCCATGGCGACCGACGACGATGGCCTCCGCACCCAAGCGGTCGGCGGCGCCGGCCAGCGCGCCCGCGGGATCGCCGTCGAGCAGCTCGCAGTGAAGTTCGCGCACCTGCCGCCGGACGGCGGCGGTCCACGCCCCGCGCAGCTGATCGTCGGCATCGCGCCGCAGCCGCTCGCTGTCGACCTGCACCGCGGCGGCGAGCACATCGGACGCGGCCGGCCACACGTGGACGGCGTCGAGGGCGGCGTCCTGCCCGGCGAGCTGCGCCGCCCACTCGAGCGCGGCGAGCGAGCCGGGCGATCCATCGACTCCGACGACGAGCCTTCGCATGGTGGCGTCCCTTCCGCTGGTCGCCCGGCACATGGTTCCATGCGAAGTGTTGCGCGAGTCGGACCGTGCTCGGCAGGGGCTTGGGACCGTGGCGGAGTGCCGTGCTGCCCTATGTGGGTTCGCCGAACGACACCGGTTCAGAGCCGACCGAGCACGCCCGGGCCTGGTTCCCGGTGACCCGGGCACCGCCCTCGCTACTGTCCCGTCGTGCCGCTGCGGAGGAGACGAGCCGAGACCCTCGGCCTGTGGGATGCCACCGCCATGGCGATCGGCGGCATGGTCGGTGGAGGGATCTTCACCGTGCTGGGCGTCGCCGTCGCCTTCGCCGGCCACCTCGCCTTCGGCTGCTTCGTGCTCGGCGGCGTGCTCGCCGTGCTCACCGCCCGGTCCTTCGCTGTGCTCGCGCACGGGGCAGGCCGATCCGGTGGCCTGTTCGACTACCTCCGCGCCGCCGGTCACACCGAGCTCGCCGCGCAGGTCGCCTGGCTGCAGGGCCTGGGCTACGTCCTCGCCCTCGCCGTGTACGCGTTCACGTTCGGGCGGTACATCGCCGAGCTCGCCGGGGTGGCGACATCGGCCGCCAGGCTGGCGTCGCTGGGCGTGCTCGGCCTGTTCCTGTTGGTCAACCTCCGCGGCGTGGCGCTGTCGGCCCGCAGCGAAGATGTCATCGTGGCGGCCAAGCTGCTGGTGCTGGCCGGGGTGGCGGCGGTGGGGGTGGCCCGCTTCGACGTCGACCGGTTCCGTCCGCTCGCCCCGGAGGGCGCGGACGGCGTGTTGCTCGGTGCGGCGGCGATCTTCGTCGCCTATGAGGGCTTCGAGCTGCTCTCGTTCGACTACGACGATCTGCGCCGACCGGCGTGGACCTTCCCGAGGGCGATGCTGACCGCGGTGGGGGTGGTGGCGGCGCTGTACGTGCTGGTCACCATCGGCTCGCAGTCCCTCGTGGAGGACGGCGTGCTGATCGAACAGAAGGAGGTCGCCT